>NZ_FRCS01000003.1:300000-600000 GCF_900143005.1 Cryptosporangium aurantiacum | reverse complement strand
CGCATCTTCCACCGTGGTGAGCGCGGTGAGTGGATCCCACCACCATCGCTGTTCACCGCGTGTGATGCCCTGCGGATCGAAAACCCAGACTCGGCCGTGATCGGTGCGTGCAGCGTGGGTGGTGGCCCACAGATCGGCGCGGTTGGAGGTAGCGAGTGCGGCGCCCGGAGCCCCGAGCAACATCGGCACGGCCAACGACGTCGTCTTCCCCGAACGAGGGCCCATGAGCGCGAGGACGCCGTCCTCCCAGGACGCTCGCAGGACCGGTCCGTCCGCGGGCCCGAGGAGCAGCCGTGACCGCCGGAGGCTGCCGAGCGCCAGGCCGGTTGCATCAGGAGCGATGTCTTCCGGCGGGAGCCGGGAGAGCATGGGCCGCAGTTGGCGCGCCCGTGCGGTAACGGCCGCTGGCGTAAGCCCCACCACGTCGTGGAGGCGCGCGAGTGAGGGCAGGGCGTCGTCGGCTCGGCCGAGTCGCCCGCTCCACCAGGCGATGCAGATGACGACCGGGGCCGTCACCGAGATCAGCAAGGCACCGAAGACCCCGGCCACCGCCGCGAGAGGAATCCCCGGGTAGGCGAGGCTCCACTCGCCGTTCACTACCGCCCCTGCGAATGGACCGCCGAAAGCCGGGCCATGTGCGCGACCCGTCACCGTGGCGACTATCCAGCCTGCAGCCCACGCCAGCCAGCACACAGCGGTGGCACCCCATATCGCGCCGACCAGCAGAAATGGCGTGAGGGGCACCAATGCGCCAGTTCCACGGGGTACGACGGGACGGGGAGCGAACGTCATGACCGCACCGTCGAGCTGGGTAACGCCGGCCTGCCCGGGCGCCGGACCGCGGCGTCCGTGTCATAGAGATGCGGTTCCTCATCCACCAATGCCATGGAGACCGGGATGCCCGGACCGTCACCGGTCTTGATCAGATACTTGCCTCGGCCCGGATGAACGGATCCCGCGCGCATCAGTTCAGGAGCCGCCCAGGACGCGACCAAGCTGCGCTCGGGTGCGGTCAGCCGGATCACCTGGCCAACTCGGTCGAGCTCACGTCGAGGAAGTGCGCCGAGAACCTTGATCGCGGCGCGCTCGACGAAGCCGCGCGCCTTAGCGCGCTCCTCCGTCGGCAACGCATCGAGGTCGTCGAGGCTGTGAGTGATCATCACGGAGCCGACGCCGAGCTGGCGGTTGAGGCGAGTCAATGAGTCGGCATGGTCGACCAGCCCCGGCGCACCGCGCAGCGCCCTCCAGAGCTCATCCATGATGGCCAGCCACTGACGGCGAGGCGCGAGACCTTCCTCGGCCAGTAGGGTGGCTGCGTTGATGGCCGCGAATCCGTAGCTCCAGACCGACAGCATCGCGGCGGCGATCAATTGGTCTCCGGACGCGGATGCGCCCGAGATGTCGACGGACACCGCGGGTGCGGCAAGATCGATCGGTGTGCTTGTCGGACCGTCGAAGACCCCTTTCAATACGCCGTCGCAGAGCAGTGCGAGGGTCGGAACGAGATCTGCTGCCGAGGTTCGGTAGTCGCCTTCAGCGGCGAGCCTCGCCGCGGACCGCAGCTCGTCCGGCTCGTGGGCCAGCACGGCCACGACGTCCGGAATTGTGGGATCACGATCGAGGCGTTCGGCTAGCAGGTCGACGACCCGTCCGAGCAGAATTTCCTCGCCGTTACTCACGGGTCTCCGGCGGACGAGAGCGCACAGGGCGAGCAGTAGAGCGAGGCGCCGACTGCGAGTCTCCAGCCGGAGGCGGTCGAGTCGCGCGCCGCTCAGCCGACTAAGCACGGCTGCAAGCGGACCGCTGTCCAGCGGATTGATTCGGGCCTTGCCTCGCGCCACCGGAATGACCTGTCCGCCAAGGTGTCGGACGAGCGGTGCGTAGTCGGGCTTGAGGTCACCGAGGATCAGCGCGGTCCGCCCGAACGCGACGTTTCCGGTGACCAACCGCTTCACGAGTGCGCTCTTGCCGACACCGGGCTGCCCGAGAACGAACATGCCGGGATTCGTCACCAGGCCGGCGTCCAACCAGCTCATCGGATCGAGGCCGACGGGTTCGCCGAACACGAGGTGTCGACCGATCGGCACGCCATGAATCGGCGCACCTGATCCGGCAACGAACGGAAACAGGCCGCAGACTTGCACCGTCGTGCCCTGGTACTCGATGGTCGGTGGGACGGTACTGGCGCGCCCCGCGCCCGGGCCGCGCCAACCCCTCACGGGAGCGGTCGACGCGCGGTTCTTGAGCGTTGCCAACGATTCCTCCCGGGTCAGACCGGCCAGGTGACCAGCTGCGGCGGGCAGATGCCGCAGGGCAACGTGGTCGCGAAACCGACGGATTGGCTGCCCCACAAGCGGCGCAGCCGGATCCTCGCGACGTCCGCCCGCGTCTCGATGTCGGCGACCGCGTGGCTGACGTCGTCGGGGTGCAGGACCGTCGTGGTGACGAACAGGCTGATCAGGCCCATCCCCGCGCCAGCGGCCTCCTCTCGGGCCGCGCGGACCGCCTGACCTCGATCGGCGTGGTCACGGGCGTTCTCGTCACGGCGCTGAGCGACCCGCAGGGTGTCCCGGAAAACCGCAGCGTTGACCTCCCGCTCGACCGCCTTGGCAGCGTCGGCCGCGGGAAGCGGCCGGTAGAGCAACGTCACCCGTTTGTGGTGTTGTCCCGGTGCCAGTAGCCGAGCCAGCACCTCGGCGTGCACTTGTTGGCGCGGTGCTTCATGCCAGGCCCAGGAGACGCTGATCGCCGCGTCGTGCCGGTAGAGGCCGTACTCCTCGTCAGCGGCAACGGGACCCGCCGAGCTCCAGTCGAGGAGGGTCTCGTCCGGCAATCTGCCGTCGGCGGCGATGATTCGGTCGATGTCGTCGCGCAGCGTCGGGTCGAAGGCGGTCAACACCGTCGCGGTGAGGTCTGCGCCAGTCGCACGGCCCAGCACCGTGACGCCGCAGGCGGCAAGCGAGTCTTCGAGCCCGGGCAGACGGTGGCGTACTTCGTCGACGGCGTCGTCGAGCCGGCGCGACCTGGTCGGTGAGCGAGCCGGATCGAACGTGATCGACACGTTTGTCCGGACGTCGGCGGTCGTTGCTGGGACGACGCTCGCGAGGCGTCGAAGGATGCGGTGGGCGGCCGTCGGCGCGTTCGGTGCGAGCTGGGCAGCCAGCGAGTTCCGTAGCCGTGCCGCGGAAGCGGGGGCGGTGGTCACGGTGACCGCGATCCAGCGGAGGGTCGGGACGTAGCCCAGGCCGGCCAGCCAGGCTCCCCAGTGTGCGACCCAAGTGTCTGCTTGGTCGCGATCGACCAGCCACGTGGAGGTGGCCGCTACTTTCAGCGTCGCGGTCAACGTGCCGGTGCGCTGATGCCGGACCAAGCCGAGCGTGCCGTCGGCGTCGTCCACGGTGACGAGTTCGGTCGACGCGAGGACTCCGGGCAGCGACCAGGCGTGGCGATGATGCGCTGTCACACCCGCCCGGAACGATGTCCATCCGCGTGCCTGGCCCCAGCTCCACCGCCACCGTTGCGTTAGCGCGGACGCCAACGGAACTCCACCCCGCCGGGTGACCGCGACACCGATCACGATCAAGGCGACGCACGCTGTCGCGACCATGGCGGTCGTCGATATCGAGCCGGCCCCGAGAATCGCGAGTATCAGGGTGAGTACCGCGAGGGTCTGGCTCGGTCCCAAGCCCCAAAGACCCATTCCCCGGCGCCGGCGCCAGCCGCCGTACGTTCGGACCTCGTCGGTGTGTTCTTCCACGATGCGTTCACCCTCCGCTGGTCGGTGGGTCGGTCATTTCGCGTCCAGCGCGTCGCGCACCGGACCGAGCGGCCGATATGCCGCTCTGCGCGACGGTCGCCGCGGCTGCGGCCGCGCCGCCCGCTCCCGCCGCGCCCGATCCGCCGGTGGCGCCGGCCGCGCCGCCCGCTGATGCACCGGCCGCCGGGGAGGAAGCGGCCGGTGCACCGCGACCCGCAGCAGGGCCGTGGAACGTCGGAGGGCTCGACGCTGCGGGTGGCGCCGCACCCGGCGGTTCGGACGCGGCCACGCTGGTCTCCAGATAGCGGATGTAGTCGTGCATGTCGCGGCCACCGGCACCCCGCAACGACGCCGCGGCATGCACGCCACCCGCGCCCGCCCCGGCGAGCAGCGCCAGTCCTCCGCCGCTCTGCAGCGAGCCGGTCGTCCAGGAGAACAGGCGGACCAGCAGAGGCAGGGCGAGGATGGCGAGGATCAGCACGGTGACGCCCATGAAGAACGACCGCGGATCGTCCGGATCGCTCGCCATGGTGATGCCGACCGTGTAGATCACTGCTGCCGTTGGCTTGTAGGCAGCCAGGGCAGCGCACCAGGCGACGACCCTCGGCCGCCATTGGCTCGTCGCCTGGCTACCCGCGCCGGACGCCGCGAGTTGGAGCAGCCCGGCCAGGACGACCAAGCCGATCTCGCGGAGAAACATCAGGAGTGCCTGCACGAAGCCGGCTATGAGAACCAGGGCCCCGACCACGACGATGACGCCCGGCGGTACAGCCCGGGCGGGGACCAGCAACGCCGCCAGACGGGCGGTTAGTCCGTCCTCGGTGACCTGCCCGAGTCCCTGGTTCAGGATCCACAGTGAGAAGTCGTCGCCTGCGCGCAGGACGAGGTGTGTGCCGGCTACGCCGATCGCGCCCCACAGGGCCGTCGACCACAGGATGCGCACCACCTGAAGTACGGGCTCCGGGCGGCGGGACACCATCATCAGCAGGCCCTGCCACATCACGCCGCCGACCGCGATCATCGCCGTGATCGGAGCCACCCAGCCCTGCAACCGAAGTGAGGTGTCCGACGTGTAGCTCGGCACAGCCAACCACCAGGCGGCGGTCCACGTCGCCAGCCACGCGATCGCGCTGGTGATCGCCTGCGACAGAACGCCGAGGACGCTGTCGCCGGCTTGGGTGGCGAGTTGACCGGTGACTTCGCACGTGACGTTCCAACCGCCGGCCGGGCACGCCATCAGGGGACCACGAATGGCGTGAAGCCGTCGGCGGCGTAAACGCGGGCCACCATCGGTGTCCAGTCGCCGCCGGGAGGAGCCACGAGCGCCCAGTCGCCGGCGACCCACCGCAGCTGGATCGCGAAGGTAGTCAGCATGGCGCTCTCCCGGCCCGCGAGGAGCAGCCGGACCGCCGCAGTGTGGGCATCAACTGCATCCACCCGGTAGCCACGGGCGGTCGCCTTGACCTCGCCCACAGGCTGGCCGTAGGGAATTCCGGTGCCGTCGCGCTGACGAAGGTATTCGTCTTCGACGATCGCCTTCAGGTCCTCGACGTCCTCGCCGACGACCTGGTCCTCGAACGTCGGCTGGTAGACGCCGGGGCCTACCTCGGGTGTGACGCGCAGACTCAGATGTATAGCTGCGTAGGCGGCCCCGACGGCGTTGTGTGCGAACCCTTCTGCAAGGCCCTTACGGACGACGCGCGGACCGGCGGCCGGCGAGATCGGTAGATGAACCCCGGCCAACACCACCTCGCTCGGGATGGCCACCCCGCGCGTCTCAGTTCGGCTGGCAGTAGACGACGCCGGCCTTGTACCTGTGTCGTCGAGCTGCCGAACGAGCAGGGCCGCGCCGAACGCTACGGCGACCACCAGCACGAGCAGTAGGGCGAGCTGGGTCAGGAGCCGCCGCGTGCGACGGCGGGCCTCGGTGGCCGGATCGAAGCTCGTCATCGGCGTGCTAGAAAACGCTGCCGACCAGGGTGACCGCGACGGCGGCAAGGCTCATGCCACCGACCACCCACGGCACGCCGACCGCGCCTTCGACGGCCATCGCTGACCGGTTCCGTCGGCCCAGGATCATCATTGCGGCGCACCACAGAATGCCGATGACGCCGGCGCCGCGGACGACCCACTTGCCCCAGCCGATGAACTTCTCCATCAAGGGCCCGAGCCCAGGAATCTCGCTCGGCGGCGGATCAGGGATGCCCGAACTCGGGCTCGGAGCCGGCGCGGCCAGAGCGCCGTGCATCATCGCGTCGATGTCCGGCGTGCGCTCGGCGATCGCCCCTATCAGTGGCAGCGTCACAACGTCCTCCGTTCGGTCTCCGCCCTCGTGCGGGCGGCGGCAGTCCGGCCGAACAGTGAGCCGCCTCGGATGGCGGACGTCCTGATGCATGACTTAGCCGAGCGCTTACCAGTGGCCGGCTAACCCGTCCGTCTCGCCCGGGCGCCTTCGCTTGGCGTCCGAGCTCGGACGTGGGAGGCGGGCATGAGGATGCTCTATTACTCGCTGCCCTCCCGGCAGCCGTCTGACAGCGGATCAGCCGTCGCAGGCGTTGTCGCCATCCTCGGAACCGTGCTCGCGCTGACCCTGGGCTTGATGGCGCTCGCCACGTCGCCGTCGGCGTCGGCGCCTGCGAGCAGTTCCTCGGCGGACGGGCGCGCGTTGCGAACCGATGCGCCCGTGCCGCCGCCATACCGCGCGTGGGTCCTACGGGCCGGCTCGATCTGTCCAGAGATCGGGTCGGCGCAAATCGCTGCGCAACTGGACCTCGAGTCCGCGTGGAGGCCGGACGCCTACGCCGACAGCGGCGAGGTGCCCGCGCGCGGGATCGCCCAATTCACTGATGCCACCTGGGCAGCCTGGGGTGCGGACGCCGACCAGGACGGCGTGGCGTCCGCGCTCGACCCGCCGGACGCGATCGTCGCTCAGGGCAGGTTGATGTGCGACCTCGTCGCCTGGGCGCGACGTGGCATCGCCGATGGGCGGCTACGCGGCGCGCCGATGGATGTCGCGTGGGCGGCGTACTTCTGCGGGCGCGCGTGCATCACCCGGGCTGGTGGAGTTCCGGTGAAGGGGCTGGCGCACGACTATCCGGGACAGATCCGAGCCCGCCTGCCTCGGTACGCGGCGCACGGTCCTAGCGACGGCTGGACGTTGCCACTCCGGCGTTTTCGGTTGACGAGTGGTTTCGGCTCGCGGTGGGAATCGATGCATGCCGGGCAGGACTTTGCCGCGCCAGTTGGAACGCCAATCCTTGCGGCTGCGGCAGGGACAGTGGTCGAAGCCAGGTGCACGAGCCGATACTGCGATCGCCCAGGTGGCCTGAGCGTGGCCGGGTGTGGGTGGACGGTCACCATCGCGCACGGCGACGGCATCACGACGAGGTACTGCCACGCGGTCGGGCTCGCTGTTCGCGAGGGACAGCCGGTGGCGGTCGGCCAACCGGTCGGGTGGGTTGGGTCGACCGGCAACTCGACCGGGGCTCACCTGCACTTCGAGGTGCGCCGCAACGGCAAGCCCATCGATCCTTTGCCGTACCTCCGCGCCAGGCGTCTTCGCCCATGAAGTGTTCGTCGCCAGACATGTCCCGGTGGCGAACAAGCCGCAGGTCAGAACCATCGATGCCGTCTCCGATAGCAAGCGCGCTAACCCCGCTCTGGCGCCCTGAGGCCAACCCATCGGCCGAGGAGGGCGACGGTGCTTCACCGAACTGCGCCAACGCAGGCGGCCGTGACTGTTCCGCGCGCGCCGGGGCGCCCTCCCGGCTATCGGAAGCGCGTCCTACGACCAGCCGGGTTCGTGCCATGACCCCCGCCGAGGCCGACCGCCGCGCGATCGAACAGCATTTGGATCAGCAGGTCGGCCACATTCTCGCGGTACTCGGATTCGAACCCGGCAAGCCGGTGCCGCACACCACCGCCTTCGCTGAGATCGAGAAGGTGATGGCGGCCCGCGGCGCCGACGACCGGTACCTGCCCTTGGCCAAAGCGATATTCGCGCCGGCCCGGCCTTGGATGGACGCCGTTACCGCGCGGGCCGAGGCTCTGGCGTCGGTGGCTCCGGCTCGGTGGCCGGCCAACCTGACCGAACCGCTCGCCAAGCTGAACGTGGCGCTCGTGAACGGCAACCCCATGGACGTGGTGCGGACGGTGAGCGAGCTCCCCGCGCTCACCGTGTCGCGCCTTCCGCCCCTTACCGCGCAGGCCTATACGAACCTCCGTCAGCTGGGCGAGCAGCCCGCGATCTCCGCCTGGCGATTGATGCTCGAGTACGCCCACGGCGAGCGGGAGCACCCGTTGAGGCGCAGCTACTTCCCGAAGGGGGGTGGCCGGCGACTCTCGGTGGTCCCGGATCAAGAAGTCTCGCCAACCCCGCGTCCTCTGGCTGCTCCATCGACTCCACGAGACCGGCGGCGGACGCAATCCTCGGCTTCGAGGACACCGGACAACAAGCCTCGGCGAGGCCGCTGACGCTAGCCACGGACCGAACCAACCCAGCGGAGCGTTATGAACGCCGATCGCGCAGACCTCGACCAATCGGATCTGCTGTCCGCGATACAGACACAGATTGACGCACTCCGCATCGTCCTCGAAGCCCAGCAGCACCTGCTCAACGCGATCAAGTGCGCTAACCCCGGCGCCCCACCATCTGCCATCGTGCGGCCGTCGCCTCGTCGTATGGGCAAGAAGCGCTAGACGCGCCGCAGGTCGGGGCCGAGCGCTAAGGCGTTCGCCATATCTGCCGCTACGCCGGCACCGGCAACGTCGCTCTGACGACGGTCCGTCGGCGTCGGTGTCCTCGGGTTGTCCACAGGCCCGAGCAGAGCCGCGAACCCTTCACCGCGATCGGAGGAGCCTCTCTCCATGTTTCCCGACTCTTTGAACGATTGGCATGCTGCCGTCCACGCCGCGGCCGAGTCCATCCGGGCGGCTCCCTTCGCGGATCTGGATCCGGCGCGCGTCGGCATCGCCCTGACGCGCTATGCCGCGGTCGTCGCGGAGCCCGAGGACTTAGACGCCGCCGCCCGCTGGATGGCGATCACGGAGACCGTCATTGCGGTGTCCGATGACCTCGCCTTCCTGCCCGGTGGGGAGGCGCTGACCATTCCGCTTCCGGATGAGCCCTTCCCAGAGACGCCCGAGTTGTGGGCCGCTCTGCAGGTTCTTTGGACTGCCATCTACGACGGCTTGCAGCGCTACATGCTCGGCGCGAACAACGCTCCGATGATCGCGTGCGCCGCCGTGACGACTCGCAGCTTGCTCCGGTTGATCGAGGCAGGCTCAGGCGCCCGACCGTGAACAGGAGCGGGCCGGTGACCTACGGCGAGCTCCTGAGCGGAGCACACCGGGAGATGGCGACCGCGCTCCGGCAGCAGACGGACCTTGTTGAGGTCCGCGATGTGCTGCGCCTTGCAGCCAGCCGCGATCGGCTCAATCGGGGTGCAGTCCGCATCCTGCAGACGTTCGCGATCGCGCCGACCACTCCGCTCGCTCACCGGGAGGATCACGTGTCGAGCGTCGACGACCATGAGTTGGCGGACATCGAGGCGCTACGCGCCCGAATCGGTGCCTTCACGCAGACAGCATCAGTGTCCGCATTTCTCCACGAGTTGACCATCGAGGACGGCCAATTCAGTCGACCTCCGGCCGTGGCTTCGTTGCTCAGAGCGTCCGACTACGTTGGCGCGGCGTGGGACCTGCTGGATTCCCATGTCACCGCTCCGCGATCGGCGGACCCCGAGCCGTACCGCGCGTTGCGAGGCAGGGACAACGCCCGCATCATCCTCGCGGACGCCGCGATGGCCGTCAGCACGTACTACGCGGCTCACGAAGCGATTGTGCCCGGGCTGGCGCGGGGGATCGCGCGCCACCTGGGCAGGCCTGCCGGGACGTTCGAGGAACTTGACGATGTGGGGCGAGTGGCTTGGCTGACCTCGTCGCTCGGTGTCGAGGGTAGGCGTGGAAGGACCCGCATACGGAGCGCCGCAGGGAGGGTCCTCGATCGGCTACGCCCGATTGCCCGCGGCGCCGTTGATCAAGTGACGGTCTATACGTCGCCACGCGTCGAACCGCCCCGTTCGCCATCCGAGCTCAGCCGCGCCGCCGCAGAGTACAGCCGGTGGCTGCACGAGAACGCGTCCGAGCTGACCGCTACAGATCTCAGGATCGCGGTCAGCGTGGCATCGAGGTTCACACACCTGGCGGGTGTTGTGCATCCCTCGCTGGCGGCGCCGTGTGCGCAGGCAGTCAACGCGTGGCGTGCCTGCTATCACCGTCTGACACACGTTGCGACTATTCATGCATCTCCGGACAGAAATGGTGGCGGGGTCGCATTGGCGCGAGGCGTGTCCGAAGTCTTGTCAGAGTTGCAAAGCAACCCGCGCAGTCGCCCGGCTTGGCAGGGTGCTGCCGCGGATGGCCTGCGCCACGTTCTGCGATTCGCGCGCGTGATTGAGGGCTCGCTCTTCGCCGGACGGGATGCCGGGCATCTGTTCAGCCGCCGAGAACCTTCGCCCGACGCATCGACGAGCACGGCGCTGGCGTGGCGGGCTCCCGATTCCGCTGGTGGGCGTGTCGAAGATGTCCAACTCGCGCTACGGGCCGCGCTTCGAGCGCTGGTCGCTGGCGTGGTTCCGCGGCTCAGAGCGGACGGCGGTGGGTTCGATCGCGCCCCGACCGCAGAGGATTTCCCGCTTACGCAGCGCTCACTCAACGCGCCCCTTCTGCCGGTGCCTCCATCGGCGGGAACACGTCGCTTCAAGGAGAGCTCCACATCCGCACGGACGCGACGCCGCAGCGCTTGACCGAACAAGTTTCCGAACCGGCTCGGGGCTTGGTACGTGTGACTACCGATTCACGCGTTACGCAATATTCAGCGTTCTCTGTAATTCCCTCGTTTCTCACAGTGATCGTGAGCTATCGTCGGGTCCACTTTGCACGGAGACGCCGGCGGATGATCGTTCCCGCTGGTCCGTAGCGCCCATGCTCACGTCAAACCGGGTAAGGACGTGACGATGACCCTCCGGCCGCGTCGATGGAGCACACGCTGGATTGCTCTGTCACTCGCGCTGCTGATCGCCTGCACACAGGTTGGGTGTGACCGCGAGTCCGAGAAGACTCCCGCGCCATCGACGGCGTCCTCTGCCAGCACCGACGGTGTCGCTACACGGCAGCAGGTGAAGGCCGCCTACGACGGCTGGTACGACGCCTTCGCCGATGCGGTGACCTCGGGCACTTACCGACGCGAAGACTTCGCGAGGTACTCCGTTGATCCCAAGCTAACCGCGACCATCAAGGACCTCGACAAACTTCGCGATCTGAACGTTGTTTATCGCGGTAGACCCACATGGGATGCGCAGGTCACGTCGCTCAATCTCGACACCAAACCGCCGACTGCGGCGCTCCGCATCTGCCTCGATATGTCGAAATCCACGCCGGTCGACAAGACGACGGGGGAAAACCTCAAGCCGGCTGGCGAGCTTCCGCGGTTCGTTATCACCGCATCCGCGAAGCAGCTCAACGGCAAGTGGTACCTCGCTGACTCCACGACCCAGCGGACGACGCCGTGTTGAGCCGGATGGGCGCCTGTCTGCTCGCGGGCACCGTAGGCATGACGCTGTCCGCTCAGGCGGCGAACGCTGACGACGATCCTCCCGCCACCTGCCCGCCCGATCTAGGGTGCATCAGTCGCGTCGAGAAGCCGCGCGTACCGGGAAGAACCGCCGATCAACCGGCAGTCGCTGCCGAACCTCAGCCGGGTGGAGCAGCCGGCCAGGCCGCCCCGGGCCAAGTGGCACTTACCCCAGCTCAGGCGGCCGAGCAGGCGGTCTCCTTCCTGCCGCTACGCGGTCCGGAGATCGGTGTCGCCCCGAGTACGGACGGCCAAGGCCTGGTGGGCCTGCCGGTCTGGCTGTGGACCGAAGTGACGCCGGAGACCTGGGGTCCTCTGGAGCAGACGACAGCGGTCACCGGGATCGCGGTGACCGTGCGAGCGGAGGCGACGTCTATCACGTGGGAACTGGGTGATGGCACGGTGATTACCTGCAACGGACCTGGCACTCCGTACGACGCCTCCTACGGGAACGCGGAGTCGCCGGACTGCGGCCACCGCTACACGAAGTCGAGCCGCTCGCAGGCCGACGGCGTCTACACGGTCACCGGAACCACTCACTGGAACGTGGTCTGGCAAATCGTCGGCACCGCCGAGACGGGCGTTATCGCGACGACAGCGCAGAGCGAAACGCAGATCCGAATCGACGAGCTACAGGTGGTGAGCCAGTGACCACGCCCACCCCGAACGACCGTCCGGCCGCGCCCGCGTTTCGGCCGGTCGCGGCCCCGCGTGCGCTCGGACCCCGCCGTGTGAGCAAGGGGCTGCTCTCGCTGGCGGTCTTCCTCGTCACGACGGGCGGCGTTCTCTCGGCGGCCGCGTTCTACACGGTCACCGACACGCACGATTTTCTAGCAATCGCCCGTGACGTAAGGGCTGGCGCTCGGATCGACAACGCGGATCTCACCGTCGTTCAGGTCCCGGACGTTTCCGACCTCTCGCTCGTGTCCGCGGGCGAGCGATCGACGATCATCGGCCAGCGGGCGACGGTGACCCTCCTGCGAGGGCAGCTCCTCGTCAGCGACGCGGTGACCGACAAACCGATCGGCGGCGAGGGACAACGGCGCGTCGGGATCGAACTCGAACCCGGACGCATGCCGGCGGAGCGCCTCTATCCGGGCGACAGCGTGACGCTGGTCGAGCTGCCCGACACCAAGACTTTGGCGAGTGCGGCCAAGACCCAGACAGCCGGCCAACTCGGTGAGTGGGACGCCACGGTCGTAGCCAGCGGCAGACCTCGGCAATCCGATGGCTCGACGGTCGTGTATTTCGCGGTCGAGGCCGAGTTAGCCGCCGACGTCGGAACGGTCGCCGCCGCGGGGCGCGTCATCGTCCTATTGAAATCGGTGCGCTGATGACCGTGATAGCGCTGGTCTCTGCCAAGGGCTCACCGGGGGTAACGACGATGGCCTTGGCCCTGGCCTTGACTTGGAGTTCCCCGGTCGTCCTGGCCGAATGTGACCCCGCCGGAGCATCGGTGCTGCCCGGCTACCTTCAGGGTCGGCTCGGCGCGGGCGGCGGATTGCTGCCCGTAGCGATGAGCGCTCTGCGTCGATCGGCTCCGCCCGACGCTGGCGTCCCCACGGATTTCTGGGGAGAGCTCGTCGACCTCTCCCCACCGGGAGAGGATCGGCTACTGCTCCCTGGGCTGACCGATCCGGCGCAAGCCGCGACCGTCGCGCCGGTCTGGCGCTGGTGCGCCGGCCTCTTCGCCCAGATCGAACGTGACGAGCGTGCGTACGACGTCCTCGTGGACTGCGGACGTCTGGTCGCGCCGCACACGCCGTGGCCGGTGATCGCCCGTGCCGACGTCGTCCTGTTGGTCGTCGAGCCCACGTTGCTGTCCGCAGGGACCGCGGTGCCGGCCGCCGAAGCCCTGCGCAAGCACCTGACCGAGCAGACAGGCTCGGACCGTGCTCTGGGCGTCGTCGTCACGCGGTCGGGACCCTATGGCGCACACGAGGTCGCCGGCCAGCTACGAGCACCGCTGATCACCACCCTGCCGGACGATCGGCGAAGCGCGCATGCACTGGCACACGGCGGAAAGATCGGCTTCGGCCGTCCGTTGATGCGCGCGGCGATCGAGAGCGATCGCCGAATACGCCGAGCAGTCGGTGCCCGTCGAGAGCAGCATGCGCCCCGTGCTCTCCAAGGCGGGTGAGCGTGCCGATCCAGCCCGCCTTTCAGCCTCCGGACCGGCAGTCGGCACCCAACCTCCCTGCTCCACGATCAGGTGGCGAGAGGAGTACGCGACCTGCTGCGCAGGCCGCCGTGGACTACGCGGCGGTGCGGTTGTTGGGGCGGCAGATCAGCGAGCGGCTCTCGCTGTGGTTACGCAATCATCCGGACGTTTCTGAGGACGATCGTCGTCGGGAACGGGACCGGGTCGCCGGTCAGCAGGTCGCGGAGTGGGTGGACGCGCAGCGGCGGGCGGGTGTGCCGTTGGGGGCGGCTGACGAGCGGGCGCTGTTGGAGGCGGTGATCGCCGATCTGGTCGGGTTGGGTCGTCTGCAGGCGTTGCTGGCGGATCCGTCGATCGAGGAAGTGCACGTCCTGGGGTGCGATCGGGTGCGGATCACCCGGCGGACCGGGGCGGTGGAGGTCGGGTCGCCGATCGCGGAGTCCGACGAGGAGATGGTGGAGATCCTGCAGACCGCGGCGCGGCGGGCGGGGTCGACCGAGCGGTCGCTGTCGACGTCGCGTCCGGTGTTGGATCTGCAGTTGCCGGACGGGTCGCGGCTGGCGGCGGTGTATCAGGTGTCGCACCGGCCCTACGCGGTGATCCGGCGGCATTCCACGTTGGACGTGACGCTGCCGGATCTGGCCGGTGGCCGTGGGGATCTGTCGGAGATGATCGATCCGCTGATGGGGGAGTTCCTGTCCGCGGCGATGCGGGCCGGGCTGAACATCATGGTCGCCGGTTTGGCCGGGGCGGGAAAGACGACGCTGCTGCGGGCGTTGGCGGCCGAGATCCCGCGGCAGGAAGCGTTCGTGGTGCTGGAGGAGTCCCGGGAGCTGGGGTTGCACGCGTCGCCGCGGCATCCGTGGGCGATGTCGTTCGAGGCCCGGGAGGGGCACGGGGAGCGGGACTTCTCGGGGCGTCCGGCGGGTGAGGTGACGATCGCGGACCTGATTCCGTTGTCGCTGCGGTTGGGTGTGCTGCGGGTGATCGTCGGTGAGGTGCGGTCGCGGGAGATCGTGCCGATGCTGCAGGCGATGACGACCTCGCGGGGGTCGATGTGCACGATCCACGCGCGGACGCCGCAGGCGGTGACCGAGCGGATCATCGAGTTGTCGCTCTCCCACGGCAAGGACATGACCGTGGAGCTGGCCCGGCGGATGGCCGGGAACGCCCTCGACCTGGTCGTGTACGTCACCGTGCAGGACGAGACCGCGATCGGCGGGCGTAAGCACCGGTTCGTGTCGCACATCGAGGAGATCGACGGGGTCATCGGTGACCGGATCGCGACCACGACCGTGTTCGGTCCCGGCAGCGACGGGCGGGCCGTTCCGAAGCACCTTCCGGGGCGGACCCGCGATCAGCTGCTGCGGGTCGGGTACGACGCCCGCGCGCTCGCCGGCTGGATCAGTAGCGAGCAGGGCACCTGGGCCAGACCGCTCGACAGCGTTCTCAGACCGATGGAGGCAGCCGGATGAGCAGCCTGTCAACGGCACCGACCGGCATAGCGAAGCGATTAGCGGCCGGCTTAGCGGCCCTGGTCACGATCGTCGGAGTTGTCGCGGGCGGCCCAGTCGTGCTGCTCACCTGGGCTCCGTCCCCGCTGCCGGATCACCTACCGGATGTTGCGGAAGTGCTCGACACGTTGACGGCGCCGGACAGCGGCGCTCTGTTTCTCCGCGTTCTCACTGCCGTTGCCTGGATGGCCTGGTTCAGCTTCACCCTCTGCGTCGTGGTGGAGGCTGCGGCGGCGCTCCGGCACCGGCCGTCGATCCGCCTGCCGGGACTAGGTGGTCCACAGCGGCTCGTCGCAGCGTTGATCGCGGCCGTCCTTCTGGCGAGTGCACCCACGATGGCCAGCGGCGCGCCGCCCGCGAGCGCCGCGCCGACGGCAGCGGCGTGGCTCGATACGAGCCGCCTGCAGGCAGCACCGACGGCACCGGCAGCCGCCACGGTCGCACCGTCTATCTACGTAGTCGCCCAAGGAGACAGGCTCGCCGAGGTCGCGGAGCGCCTCCTCGGCGATTCGAGCCGCTATCGGGAACTCACGACGCTCACCGCGATCGATGACGTCGACCTGATCCGACCCGGCGAGCCGATCTGGCTACCGGCCAACGCCCGAGATCGCGGCCCACGAACGCACGCGGCCGGCCGCGTCGAGACTGCCGCAGGCATCTACACCGTTACCCGGGACGACAGGCTCGCGGAAATCGCGGAGCGCTTCCTCGGTGACCCTGGTGCATTCCGACAGCTCGCCCGCGTCAGCGGTATCGCTGACCCCGACCTCATTGGGCCGGGCCAGCGGATCCTCATTCCCTCGGGCGCCAGGGACAACGGCGCCCGACCACACGCGAATGGCGGATTCTCGCCCGCTCGCCGGGTCGTACCTGCTCCGCCGCCATCCACCGCGCCGAAGAGCCCGGCACCGCCGGCGCCTGGTCCTGTCACGCCCGCGCCGAGTCCACCCGTGGCGTCTGCCAGTGCCGCGCCGTCCACACCTCGGCCGGATGCCTCGGCTTCGGCAAGATCTGCCGCACCACCGTCGACCACGGCGCCCAGCCAGTCAGGCGCCGCTACGACACACGAGAGCACGCTCGAGCAGGCCTTGCCGGTCGGGGCGCCGCTAGCTGCTGCGGGACTGCTCGCCGCAGTGTCACTCGCGATACTCGCTCGTCGACGCCGTCGGCAGCAGAATCACCGTCCCGTTGGCAGGCGGGTCCCCATGCCGTCGGATCCGCGCGCGGAAACCGAGCTCCGCGCCGCGGCGCAACCCGTCGCCTCCGACCGTCTCGACCAGGCGCTCCGTGTTCTCGGGTCCGGCCTGGCGGGCCGACCGGCAGGCACGGTGCCTGACATCGTCGGAGTCTGGCTCGACGGCGAGACCGTACATCTGCTCTTGACCAAGCCTTGCGCGATGCCACCGACGCCGTGGGTCTCGGACGGCACCCGCTGGACCCTTCCCGCAGAGGCTGTTCTGCCGCCGGTGGAGGGGCTCCTAGCAGCCCTCCCGGCCCTGGCAACCGTCGGCTCGCAACCGGGAACGCACCTGCTCCTCGACCTCGAGCGTTTGGGCACCCTCACGCTGGTGGGTGATCCGGCGCGCTGCGCGGATCTGCTGCGATACCTCGCCGCCGAGCTCGCCTCCAATACCTGGAGCGACCACGTCGACGTCATGCTTGCTGGATTCGACGCGGAGGAGGTCGGCGTCTTTGCTGCCCTGAGCGGCGGAGAGCGCATCGAAGTTGTCCCAAGCGCTGCCGAGGGGATCGCAGGATTGCGCCGCCGCGTCGCCGAGGTCGTCGGCAACGTGAGCCACCGCGGCGCTACCGATGCACTTGACGGACGTCTCAACGACACCGCCGCCGATGGCTGGACACCCTACGTGCTTCTTGCCGCCGATTGCGGCCCCGATGACCTGAACAGCCTCGATGCGCTCGACACCGAACTCGCCGCTGCCGGCCGATGCGCGGCAGCCGTAGTCATCGCGTCCGACCGGAACGCCGGGCGCTGGACGCTGCAGATCGCCACCGACGGTCGACTCGACGTTCCCTTCCTCGGAATCCAGGCAGATGACGGCGAGCTGACCGCCGCCAGCCTGCCTCGCATCGAGCTGAGCGCCCTCGCGGAGCTACTCGCCACCGCAGACAGAGGCCTGGACTCTTCAGCGTCCACGAAGCCGCCGACGGCCCCCGACTCCGCCCTTCACCTAACGGAGGGGGACGGGCTATTCGCTCCGCCGCGTGGTGAGGCGCCGTCGAACCAGGCCACTGAGCAGGACCGCAACGCCTCCGCTAACGCGGAAGCCGCCTCCGATCCAGTGTGGGATGGACGTAAACCGCCCGTCGCCGACGCGTCGGCGATGGCGAACGAGGTGTCGACCCAGCGATCCGCCGTTCCGCGTAACCCCGATGACACCCTCGATGGCGACCTCGCGGCCTGGCTCGGTGCGGATCCGACGCGGCCGCGCATCGGCATTCTCGGGCCGGTCTCCCTCGAAGCGCCGGGTACTCAGCCACGGCAGCGACAGCGCTTCCACGCAGAGGTTGCCGTCTACCTTGCGGGCTGCGGCAGTCGTGGTGCTACCCCGGACCGGCTCGACGACGCGCTCTGGCCCAACCGCGTCATCGAGCCGGCCGCGCGGCGCGTCGCGATCACCCGCACTCGCACGTGGCTGGGTAAAGCCCCCGGTGGCGAGAAGTGGCTTCCCGAGCTGGACAGTGAGCGGCGTTATCGGCTGCGTGACGGCTACCTGCTCGACTGGCACCTGTTCCGGCGCTTGCGGGCCCGCGCGGAAGGGAAGGGCCCGGACGGTGTGGCCGACCTGAGGGCGGCGTTGAGCCTCGTGCGCGGCGCGCCTCTTGCCGGAGCGGACGTCGCCTTCAGCAGCAACGCCCGGAACCCTTATCCGTGGCTGACGACCTCTGACCTCGCGCCGATGCATCTGGTTTCGGCGATCGTCGACACCGCGCATCACCTCGTCGACTTCTGCTTGGCCGCCGGTGATCTTCGGGAAGCGCGGTGGGCCGCCGATCAGGCGTGGGTGGCTGACGTCGACCGGGACAGCGACATCCCGTGGCGCGACCATTTGCGGATCGCTGCTGCGGCTGGGAACGAAGCGGAACTCGAGCATCTTCTGGGTTCGCTGATGAGTGAACGCGAGGCCGAGGTCCCGGAGGATCTCGATCGCGTGACGTATCAGCTGCTGTGCGAGGTCATGCCCGACCGGATGGGGGTGGCCGGGCGCTGACGGGAAGGTCAGCTCGGGCGGAGGTCGCGCACCATGATGTCCAGCAGCGGTGCCGCGATGCCAGGCGGTCGGTGCGCGCCGACGAACCGGTAGCCCCACCGTTCATACATGGCTCGGACGCGCGGATGGGCATGGTCGACCGCGAGCGACGCGCGTTGCTCAGGCCGGTCGGCGAGCAGCTCTTCGTGGATCGCGTGAGCCGCGCCGGTCTTGCGCCAGGGCCTGCGGACCATCAGCTCGAAGATGCCCAGGGTGCGATGGCCGTCCTCGCGGATGAAGTCGCCACACACCGGCGGATCGAGGTCGTGCCACCAGGAGGTGGTGGCACGGAGCGAGCCGCCGTAGATGTAGGCGACCGGCTCGGCGTCGTCGTAGCCGACGACGCACTCCCATCGCGGAATCGTGACGTGCCCGGCGAGCCGATCACTGAACGCCTCGATGGTGGAGAAGGGTTCGTTCAACTCGTGGGCGTAGACCTCTGCGTAGACGTTGACGAGGAGGTCACGAACCTCGGACGGATTGCGGTAATGCCGCAGGTCGAGGCTGCTCATTCACGCAGCGGTGGTCGCATCGAAACGGTCGACCCAGTCCCGCGCCGAGGACACCTCACGCCAGGCCGCGAACTCCTTCCGGACGTCGTGCATTCTGCGGAGCAACCGGTCGGATCGCAGCGCGGGCAGTTTCTGAAGCGGCGTCTCTGCCGCCTCTGCTGCTCCGTCGACCTCGCCGAGCCCGAGCCGGGCTTGGACGCTCATGAGCGTGCGGCTGATCCGGTTTCGGTCGCGACCTGGGGGAGTGGCCAGCGCAGCGCGTTGAGCCAGGTCATCGGCCTCGCGATAGCGGCCCATGCGGCGGGCGGCGTTGCTGGCGAACGCGTCGACCTCGGAATGGTCGACGAACGTGAGCCATTCCGCGGCCGGCGGCTGGGTCACCTTGTTGACGGCGTCGTGGGCGCGGCCGATCGCGCGGGTCGACCAGCCTTGGTATCCCTGCGCCGCGTAGCTCTTGGCGGCCCAGCCGTGCATGATCGCGGCGATTCGTGGCTCACGGCGTGCCCCTGTGCTCGCCAACCCAGCCTGGGCGATGGTGAGGACTTCATTCCAGTTGCCGGCCTCGCTCGCGCGGTAGGCCATCAGGTTCCAGATGTCTCCTTGCAGCAGAGGATCTTGTGCCATAGCGGCCACGGTCAACGCGCGATCGAGGTAGCGGCCAGCGCTTGGGAGGTTGTCGGAGTCCAGCGAGAACCAGGCTGCTGCGGTCATGTATTCGCCCTGAAGCGTGTAGGCGGATCGACGGACGCGACCGGACATCGTTCCGTGGCGCAGTACATCGGACACGAGGGCCCCGGCCTGAGTCGCCGCACCGACGAGGTTCGCCGCTCCGTGCTGCTGGTCGAAGACGCAGAGTTCGTGGAGCGGCGCGCGGAGACGTTCGAGATCGGCCAGACCGATCCGTGCGCCGGTCCTCACGTCCGGCAGCGTGACCGTCGCTGCGCCGAGGGCACCGGCCAGGTAGAGGAATCGCCGTCGATCCACGTCAACCTCCTTGCTCCTCGTCGGCACCCGCCGACACGCGCCAGGCTTACCCAACGGAGGGATGAAGCCGAGGTCGAGAGCGGTACACCCGAAGATCTCCTCCAGCGCGGCGCGATAATGCGCCCGGGGCCAACGTGTCCGGCCGGACAGCAGCAGATAGACCCACCGTTCGGTCGCAACCGCCGCAATGGGCGAACGAGTTCCTGCGACGACGCGATTGACCTCACGCGCGAGGCCTTCCCGGGTGAGTCCGAGATCTGCCATTCGCGCCGCGAGTCGTGCATTCCGGCTCTCTACCACCGCGGCTCCTTCCTCTTTGTTTCAAACGCTAGACCCCAGAGCCCGGTCAAAGTGTTCGGAGGAGCGGCGTTGTGGACGGAGATTTGTTCAGGGTCCGTGCGAGTCAACTCCGGTCTTCCCACAGGCCATTGCCGACCACCTCGCGATCGAATGGCACTACCGACCCCTCGCGTCAATTACGGCGCCGCAACCCCCTCATTCGCAGGAGCGCAGCGATGGAGACCGGCAACCGGATTCCAGGACCAGACTGGTCTGCCCGAGTCGGCAGTGCCCGACTTCGTGCTGTGCGGAGCGATTGTCCGGCGCCCGCCGAGGCAGGCAGCGAAGACGGCCGTGATTCCCCAACGGCCGTCCGGCCTCCTGCCTGCCTCGGCCCTGTCCGGGGCACGGAGGGGGCCTCGGAACTGCAAGGACCGATGGCCGATCAGTGTCCGGACGACCTGCGTGCCGCCTCCCTTGGCGCGTTGCTCGCCGAAGAGGCGCAACTCGCGCATCGCGTCACCGTTGCTCGCGCGTCCGACTTCGGGGAACCCTTGACGGCGGGCACCTACCTTCGCCTGCTGGAGGTGCGGGCTGCCATCGTCCGCACCTGTACGTGGGGCTCCCAGGCAGACGTCCGCGATGCAGTCGAGGCCGGCGCCACCTGGGAGGAGATCGCCGATGCCCGATCCGTTACACCCATTCGAGCCCGAGCGGACTTCCTTCACTGGGTCGAGGCCCAGGCAGCGCTCTGGGACAACGGTGCAGTCGCCGGTGGTGCCCGACTCGGACTCTCCCCCCGTCACCGACGAGCCGTGCGCGCCCTGGCCGGGTACCTCTTCTAGACGGCGCACTGAGACTGACATAGCGGCGCGGGCGACCGGCGCGGCGTCGCTGTTGCCGAAACGTGCACCGGGAATGGCTCTCGCGGCAGCGCAGCAGCAGGTGACATGCCCGGCAGCGTGGCGTTTCCACATGGCGCCTCGGATCGAAGCATTCCGGGGTAGCGACTGATTTGACGTGGAGGTCGGACGGGTTAGTCGATGCTCGCGGCCGCTGACCGTCTGGATCGCAACCACGAGGCGGCAGGGCCGCTTCCAGTTGCCGGGGTGGTGGGGAGCCGGTGCAACCGTCGGCATTGCTCGTACTCGATATACGTCTTACCGTGGAGGTATGACTACGCCGCCGCGGCTGACCAAGGCCACGCTGGCGGTCATCGACGTCCTCACCGCCGCGAACGAGGCGGATCCGATGTGGGGCCTGCGGATCTGTGAAGAGGCGGACCTGGGTCCGGGGACCGTCTATCCGATTCTGGAGCGGCTTGCCGAGATCGGCTGGCTCACGTCCTACTGGGAGGCCGAGCAGCCGAGCGGTCGGCCGCGGCGCCGCTACTACCAGCTGACCGGCGCCGGGCGGATGGAGGCGGCCGCAGCAAAGGCGGCTCGCGAGTCGCGTCGGCGTCGCTGGCGGCCCCGTGGCACCGCGGCGCCCGGGTTCGAGGCGCCGTGAGGGGGCAGTGGGGGCGGCCGGGCTTCCGACTGCTTGCCGTCGGGGCCGTTCTGTCGCCGTTCGCCGATGCACTTCCGATCTGGACGATGGCGATCTGGGTCAAGGACCTGACCGGGAGTAACGGCGCCGCCGGTCTGGTGCTGGCCTGGGTCGCTTTCTGGCCGCTGGCACGGCCTCTCCTTCTGCGGATCGTCGAGCGCGCGCCCCGGGGGAGCCTCGTCGCGGCGAATCTGGTGTCCGCGTTGGCGCTGGTCCCGCTGCTTACGGTCCGGAACGCGGACCAGCTCTGGCTGATCCATACCGCCGGCGCGGTGTGCGGCCTGACTGCTGTCGTGCGTTTGGACGCCCTGCGCACGCTCGCCTTACTTGTTCCGCTGCCGGACCGGGGGCGGGTTCTCGGCGCCTTCGCGGCGACGACCGTGGCGACAGGCTCGATCGCCGCGCCACTGGTCGGAGGCACGCTCTACAGCGTCGTGGGAGGCGGTGGCGTCGCCGTGCTGAGCATGGTGGTGTCGGTCTGCGCAGCAGCGCTGTGCGGCTTGTGGCGGGTGACTGCCGAGCCACGCGAGGCACGGACGCCGTCGGTCGTCAGGAAGCTGGGATCGGGGTTGCGCTGGCTGTGGCGAACGCGGCAGCAGCGCCACGTCATCATCGGAACGAGCGTCGTGTTCCTCGTGACCGGTCCGTTCCAGGCGGTGCTGTTCGCGATTGTGGAGTTGCTCGGCGCACCGCCGGAGTACGTGGGAGTGCTCGTTGCGGTCCAGGGCGTCGGCTTGGCGGCCGGGGGCATCGTCGGTGGACGCGGGGTAGGCGCGTGGGGCGGTCTCCGCGTCCTCCAAGCGGGGCTGGTGGTGTTCGGCTCCGGCGTCGGGGTTCTGTTCGTGCCGCACCTGGCAGCCATCGCGGTGGGGACGATGCTCGTCGGAATCGGGCTCTCGATGATCACGACCGGCAGTTCCGTCACGGCGTACAGCGCCAGCGGTCATGCGGAGCCCTCTCAAGCCTTGCTTGCCGTCCAATGGATTGGTTCTGCGCCTCGCGCCGTATCGGCCGGGGCAGGCGCGGTGCTGGTGGCGTTCATCGATTACCGGGTGTTGTTCGGCGTGATGGCGGTAGGTGCCCTCGTCGGTTTGTGTTATGTGCTCATCATGGCGGGTCCGCGCCCCGTCACCGGGCTGATCTCCATTGCGCGGCGGAGCGGGCTCGCGGTGAGCCTGGCGCAGATCGCCGACGTCATCGCCGGTCAACGCCGGACCGGCGGGTTCGCGGCGTGGCAGGCAGACCTCGCCGGTCGGCCGGAGGACGGTCGGCCGTTGTCGACGCGTGCTCAACGGCGCTATGCCATTGGGCTGATTCGGGCCGCGATCCGGATGCGGCTCGACGACCTCATCGCCGTGGCCTGGCGCCCGGTGGAATGGCTGATCAAGAGCGATGGACGGGTCTTCGGCCTCACGCTCGTCGCCGGGGCGGTCATGGCGCAGGACTTCTTCGCCAGAGGCGGACTCTCCAACCTCTACGGCAACTGTGACAACCTGTTCGCGCTCGGCGCCGGTGCCGCGGCCACGACAATCGCCTTGCGCAAGTATCGCGGCATCACGCCGAACCCCTCGAAGGCGAAGCGCCGGAATGACCCCGGCAGGTGATCCGGTCGGTCGGGCGCTTCGAGACGCGTGCCGGCTTATACCCGGAAGCGGCTGACCAGCGCGGGGAGGAACGGCGACACCGTGCACCTCGACATCGACCTGGGCGGTGCACCCCCGCGCGGCGGGGAGGAACGGAGCCGCATGCCGGAGCCGGGCGGGGAGGAACCTTGACACAACCCACTCTGGGATCGCGACCCGGGCGGCACCCCGTTCACCGGCGACATCCGGCCGGTGGCGACCGAGTACACCCGCGATTTCGTCGGGCCTATTCCCGCGCTGATCGCCGCCACGGACCCGGCGAACCTCCGGACCTGGCCGATCCGGGACCGCCGGCCGCTCAAGCAGTGGGGGAGCGGGCGGGCCACGATCATCGGCGACGCCGCGCACCCGACCTCGCCGTACGCGGCCTACGGAGCCGGTATGGCCGTTGAGGATGGTTACTTCCTCGGCCGCCGCCTGGCCGGGGTCGACCTGGCCGACCACCAGCAGGTACGAACCGCACTGGACGAGTTCGAGGCACCGCGGCGGCCCCACACCGCTCGGCAGTCGCAGACCGCCTTCGTCCTCGGCAAGGTGTCCCACTACACGCCCAAGCCGCTCCGGCCGCTCCGGGACGCGATGCTCAACCACACTCCGCTGCTTCAGAAAGCCGTTGGCGAGGCGACTCCGGGCGAGATCCTGGACCAGATCGCTGAGGTCGACCGGGCCGAGGCAGCGTTCACCACGAGGCCGATTTCATGACGCCGGACGTCGACCGCACGACCACAGACTCGGTGCTCCGGCAGGTGGAGGAGCGAGTGCTGTGGCTGGCCACGGCGATCGTCGACCACGCCAACCGGGCGCGCCCCAAGCCGACCGGCATGAAGGTCGGCGGGCACCAGGCTTCCAGCGCGTCGATGGTGACGATCATGACGTCCCTATGGCTGGAGCAGTCGAGTGCCGACGACCGGGTGAGCGTGAAACCCCACGCGTCGCCCGTGCTCCACGCGCTCGAGTACCTGCTCGGTCAGCTGGACGGCAAGTACCTCACGACGCTGCGGGAGTTCGGCGGACTGCAGAGCTATCCGAGCCGGCTGAAGGACCCGGTGCCGGCCGACTACTCCACCGGCTCGGTCGGCATCCGGGCGACCGCGCCGATCTGGGGTGCGCTGGCTCGGCGTTACGTCCAGACCCCGGTGACCGGCCGGCAGTGGTCGCTGGTCGGGGATGCCGAACTCGACGAGGGCGTGGTCTGGGAGGCCGTTCTGGTCCGATGGTCGCTGAGCTCGGCGAGGTGGTGTGGATCGTCGACCTCAACCGCCAGTCGCTCGACCGGGTGGTGCCGACGATGGGCGCCGCCCGCCTGCAGGGCATGTTCACCGCGGCCGGCTGGCAAGTGCTCACGGTCAAGTACGGGCGGCTCCTCGAAGATCTGTTCACCCGTCCGAGTGGCGCGGCCCTGCGCGGACGTATCGATGACATGTCCGACGCGGAATACCAGCGACTGCTCCGGCGCACGCCGACGGAGATCCGCCGCGAGCTGCCGGGCACGGGTACGGGCGCCGCGGAGATCGCCGCGCTCATCGCCGAGGTGTCCGACGCCGATCTCGCCGCCGCCGTGCGCAACCTCGGCGGGCACGATCTGGCAGCGCTCCGCGAGGCGTACGCGCGCATCGACGACGACCGTCCGACCGTGATCCTCGCCTACACCCTCAAGGGCTACGGGCTGGCCACGGAGGGACACCCGCAGAACCACTCCGCGCTGCTCACCGAGGGGCAGCTGCATTAGCTGGCGACGCGCGTCGGGGTGGATCCGATCGATCCCTGGGCTTCCTTCGAACCCGGAAGCGCTGCCGGTCGGCTGCTGGCCACCGCCGCGGACCGGCTACGGCGGTCGGAGACCCCGGCGCCGGCCGTCCCGAGCGTCCCCCGAGGACCTGGGCCGCACTCCGAAAGGGACGGCGATGACCCAGGCAGCGCTGGGCCGGCCCTGCTCGACCTCAACCGGGCGGCCCCGGAGGTCGGCAAGCGGGTAGTGACGGTCAGCCCTGACGTCAGTTCCTCCACGAACCTCGGCGGTTGGGTGAACAAGGTCGGCGTCTGGTCACTGCAAGAGCGCACCAACTGGTTCGCCGACGACGCCGAGACGATCCTGCACTGGCGGGAGAACACCACCGGCCAGCACACCGAGCTCGGCATCGCCGAGACCAACCTGGTGGGCCTACTCGGCGAGCTGGGCGCGACCTGGAGCCGTGGTCGTTCGGCATCTACGCCGGGGGCCAGTCGATTCTCATCGGTACCCCGTCCGGTGTGACGCTGGCGCCGGAAGGCGGTGCCCACCAGTCGACCAAGACCCCCTCGATCGGCCTGGAGCAGCCCGGCTGCGTCAGCTACGAGCCCGCGTTCGCCCTCGACGCCGAATGGTGCCTGCTCGCCGCGATGGCGCAGCTGGGCCGGCCCGACGGGCAATCGGGTTACCTGCGCCTGTCGACCCGGCCCGTGGACCAGGGCCTGGCGGCGATCCCCGCCGACCCGGCCGCCCGCGAACGGCCTCGCCGGCAGGTCGTCGCCGGTGCCTACGCGTTGCGTCGGGTGAGCGAGCCCGCCGTGACGCTGGTGACCATGGGCGCGGTGGTCACCGAGACGCTCGCCGCCACCGAACGGCTCGACGCCTTGGGCGCCCCGGCTGACGTCGTCGTGGTGACCAGTCCCGGGCTGCTGTTCCGCGCTGTGCAAGCTCGCAGCGGATTGGATTAGGCCGCAAACTGGGCGCTCGACAGCGTCTTCCCGGCCGGCCAGGCCGCGCCGATGGTCACCGTGCTGGACGGCCATCCGCACACCCTCGCGTTCCTGACCGGAATCCGGAACGTCCCGGGTGTCCATCTGGGGGTGACCCGGTTCGGGCAGAGCGGTGACCTGGCCAGCGTCTACCGCTACCACGGCATCGACACCGAATCGATCGTTGCCAACGCGCTCGACCTGCTCGGGTGAGGTCGGCGCCCCGGACTTCCTGCGTGGAAAGAGTGAATTGAATTGACTTATCCGGGCATTTATTCCGTCGCGCATGCCGGCTCATGGGCCTGGCGCAGCTGTCGGTCGGGGGCGAGCCGACCTCCGCCGCTTTGGTCCGGGAGGATCGGATACTGGACCTCTCCGGGTGGCCCGAGCTCGACCATCCGCACTCGAGCGCCGATCTGCTCGCGCGATGGGACGACGTCCAGGCCACACTGGACGCTCTGGCGGATGATGAGGCCGCGGGCTGGAAGCCGCTCGCGGGCTTCCAGGTACACAGGCCGGTCGACCCTCGTCAGGTGTTCCAGTGCGGTGCGACCTATCGCACGCACGTCATCGACCTGGCGGTGGCCCACCACGACGGCCGTGACGGGCGAACGGTCGAGCAGGTGCGCGCGGACGCGGCGGCGCAGATGGACGATCGGCGTCGGCATGCGCCCTACGTCTTCGTCGGACTGCCCAGCGCGATCAGCGGCCCGTTCGATGACGTGATCCTGCCCGCTGATGGTTAGAAGCCGGACTGGGAGCTCGAGTTGGCCGCGGTCATCGGCAGGCGGGCCCGGCGGATGCGCCGCGAGGATGCGCTGGACGTCATGGCCGGCTGGGTCATCGTCAACGATCTGACGTTGCGCGAGCAAGTGTGGCGGCCGGATCTGCCGGAGCTGGGGACGGACTTTCTCGCGAGCAAGAACGCCCCCACGTTCCTGCCCACCGGGCCGGTCCTGGTTCCGCGCGCCGCGGTGCCCGACCCGTCAGATCTGCACGTGACGCTCCGCCTCAACGGCGAGGTGATGCAGGACCAGTCGACCAACGACATGATCTTCGACGTCGCCGAAATCATCGCGCACTGCTCCAACGTCGCCACCCTGCTGCCGGGAGACCTCGTGCTCACCGGCAGCCCGGCCGGCAACGGCCTCGCCCACGGCCGGCTGCTCCGCCCTGGTGACCGTATGGACGCGACCATTACCCGGGCTCGGCGCACAGTCCACTCTGTGCGTAGCCGAACGGTCGGGGAGCGACTCATGACCTACCGCCCGCCGTACGGAGGACTGAGGGCGGCGACTCCGGTGACATCGCCGGGCTGTCGATACAGAGCCAGGTAGCGGTCGCTCAGCCGGCCTGAACCTGACCGGCGCGACTTCGTCAGGCGCTGGTCAGGGCGGCGACCGGGCGGCCGACCTTGTCGGCGAGCGCCGCGGCGGCCTCGACCGTCTCGCGGTTGGTCATCGCGGTGGCGCCGGCGGTGTCCTCGACCCCGACGCGCAGGTGCCCGCCGAGTTCCAGGGCGTACTGCGCGAGGTCAGTGTCGGTCAGCACGCCGCCCTGAATGCTGACGATCCACGGCAGGTCAATGCCGTCCATCATCGCCAGGTACATGTCCAGGGCCTGCTTTGTCGGCGGAAGCCCGAAGCCAGCGGTCGGCCATTTGTCGCCGCCGAGCTGGTATTCGCCGCCGAAGTAGAGCTTGATCATCGAGCCGACCGGCAGTTTGCCCGCGCGGGCGTAGGCGATCGCCCAGCGCAGGTTACTCGGGTCGTAGATCCCGACGCTGAGCGGCGTGCTGGTGTGTCGGGCGAACTCGACGACCTGATGCGCGGACGCGTAGTCGGCGCCGCCCTGGACCGCGAGGTTGGGCAGGCCGTCGTCCGACAGGATCCCGAACTGGGTCAGGCCCGGGTCCAGCGCCGCCATGCGCAGGAGGCCGGCGTCGGCCAGTGGCTGGAGGTGGGCGTTCTTCTCCTCCATGATCTTGTCGCCGGCCAGGTAGTCGTTATAGACGTAGGCACCGGGGTAGGCGCGCAGGATCTCGCCCTCGACGTGGATGACCTGGGCGACGGCCTGCTCGCGGGTCTGCCGGAAGTCGTGGTGGTGATGGATGATCGCCGCGCCGGCCGCCAGCGACTCGAGCGCCTCGTGGATCAGCTGCTCGGACGTCTGTAAGGGCTGGCCTTTGCGCAGCGGGGTGATCGCGGCTTCGATCAGGACTGGGGTCTCGTTCATGCTGCTCATTCCTTCGTTGGACTGGTGAAGAGGGCTGGCCCGAGGAGCGCGAGCTGGGCTGCGAACTCCTCGGCGGGGTTCAAGTTCTCGGCGAAGCCTTCGATCGAGAGGCGGGTCGCGGCGGCCACCGCGGCGCCGGCGAGCACCGCCTGCCGGCCGGCCGGGTCGATGCAGAGTCGGCCGGCGATGACCTGCGTCCAACGGCGCTCGCTGTCGGTCAGGGCCTGGAGCCAGTGCGCGCGGAAGCTTTCCGATTCACGCAGGATCTCGTGCAGCGCGCGGGCCTTGTCGACGTGGACGGCGGCCCACGACCCCCGCCAGGCCTCGACCAGCGAGGCCACCAGCGGCTCGTCGGTCGGGCGGTCGGCGGCGATGGTCGCGATGCGCTCGGCGCCGGCGGCCAGGAACGGCCGGACGACATCTTCCTTCTTGGGAAAGTAGCGGTGGAACGATCGTTCGGAGATGCCGGCGTGGGCGGCCAGGTCTTTGATCGCGAAGGCGCTGGTGCCGTGCTGGATGAACAACTCGACCACCACGCTAGACGCGTCGAGCATCGCTTGCTCGCGGGGCGCCGTTGCCACTGCCATCGTCTGCCTCCCGTTGCCGACTGACAGCGGCAACGGTAATCGACGATGGCAGAAACTGCCAGTGCCTGGCAGAAACTGCCAGGCGTTAGGCCGGGCTGAGGTACTGGCCACCGTCGATCATGAAGATCTGGCCGGTGACGTAGTGCGAGTCGTCACTGAGGAGGAAGGCCCCACAGCCGGTGCTATGTCCTTGGCCGAATCGCCGATATAGCCCAGCGCGGCCTGCTTCCTGAGCTCCTCGAAGGCGTCCGGCTGCGTCCGTGACCACGTCTCCAGCGCTTCGGTCATCGCGTAGGGCCCGTAGGCATTCACCCGGATCCCTCCTCGTCCTGGTCGATGAACGGCACGCCTGGGCTCGTCCACTGGGCGTTGTTGACCACGCCGTCGACCCGGCCGTAGCGCTCGATGGTCGTCGCTACTACCCGGTAGACGTCGGTGCGGAGGGTGACGTCGCAGACCAGCCCGTTTACGTCCAGTCCCCGTTCGATCAGCGCGTCGGCGGTCGATTTGGCGGTGGCCGCGTTGTACCCGGCGATGACGGTGGAGGCGCCTCGCTCAGCGATGTGCGGCCGACGCCGACGCCTTGACCTGATCCGGTGACGATGACGACCTTGCCCGACAAGTCACCCACGATGTGCCCCCTGATATCAGCCCCTGGCGCAGTGCCCTCGGTGACCTATCGGCGGACCGGCCTCGATCTGAAGCGGTCGCCGCCGTGCTACCACGGGGAACGAGGTGGGCGGCGGCGCCCTGCACTCTTTTTGCAGAGCATCGAGTCGTCCCAGGCGACGATCGAAAGGTCGCCGGGCACCGCGATGCCCATTTGCGGGTGGTCGCACTAGATCCAGCCGTCGAGGGAGGCTAAGAAGCCGGCGAGGTCGTCGCGGTGGATGCAGTGGCCGGTGCCAGCCACTGTCCGGATCTCGAAACCGTTCGCGCGCAATTCTTCAGCGGCCTCCGGCGAGATCGTGAAGCTCGGGTCGGCCAGCTGCACCAACGACGGCCTCGTCGCCACGAAGGCCGAGGCCGGGCCGCTCATGGCGAGCTCGAACTCGGGGTCCAGGAGCTTGAACCCGGCCAGCTCGGCGGCCACATCGGCGTCGGACCAGCGGGGGTTCTGCGCGCGGACGCTCTCCTCAGTCGCGCTCGCCACCATGGCCCGCATCAGCTCCAGCACGTTCGGCGGGATATCGCCCAGCCGGAGCCCCGGGTCGGAGTAGACGGCGCGGGCCGGCCGCAGGCGGTCAACGGCCAGCGCCAAGGCCAGGCCGCCGAGCGAGTGGCCGATCGCTACGTCGGCGCCGGCCGGCAAGCTCTCGACCAGATCGTCGGCGAGTAACTCGGGGCGGTACTCGCCACGCGGGCTGACCCCGTGGCCCCGCAGGTCGGGGGCGAGGACCCGGTAGCCACGGGCCACCAGCTCGTCTTCGACCGCGTGCCAGGTGCGGTGGTCGGACATTCCGCCGTGGATCAGCAGGGCGAGCCGGTCGCCGGTTCCTCGCTCGTGCACGTTCAGTTTCATGGCTCCCTTTCGATCTTGGTTACACGTGTAATCTACGGAGTTCGACCTCGAAATCCTCATCGGAGGTCTGGAGCGGAGGCTTCAGTTCCCACGGTGAAGAGCCATCGTGGGTAGTGCCGCGATAGATCGTCACCCGGGGGGTATCACCGCACGCTGCGGATCCGGTACACGGAGATGGCGCCCACCACGGTGACGATTCCGGAGTAGACGAACAGCGTGTCGTAGCCACCGAGGTGCGCGATCAGCAGCGACGCCAGGAACGGCGCGATGATCTGCGGCCCGGCGTTGGCGACGTTGAGCACGCCCATGTCGCGGGCGGCGTCGCCCTTGCTGGGCAGCACCGTGGCGACAACCGCGGTGTCCACGGCCATGAAGCAGCCGAAAGCCAGGCCATTGACCAGGGTGAACACGATCATCGCCAGCCACGACGTGAACAGGAGCGGGATGAGCACGGCCAGGCCGGCGATCGTGCCCGACACCGCGACGAAAATCTTGCGCCGGCCGAGACGGTCGGAGAGGGTACCGCCGGCCGCTACGGCGATGCCCATGGTCAGCGTGCTGATCACGCTCAGAATGCTGGTTCCGCCGGCCGGGGAGATGCCGCTGGGCAGGTCGACGCGGTCCTGCAGGATGTAGAGCTGGTAGCCGTACACCGAGAAGAAGCCCAGCACCAGCAGCGCGCGGCCGATGAACGCCCAGCGGAAGTCGGCAACACGCAGCGCGTCGGTGAAGGCCGCGATCTGCGCGCGCACGCCCGGCGTGGCGCTCTTCCGGTTCAGCGGTACGTCCTTCACGCGCCAGGTGAACAGCACGCCGAAGAAGGCGATGATGACGGCGAAGGTCAGGTAGGCGATGCCCAGCGAGGTCGACAGGATGCCCGCGACGATGGCGCCCACGAGGCCGCCGACCGGCAGGCCCAGCCCGACGACAGCGGACGCCGTGCCGAGCCGTTCGGTGGGCACCCGGTCGGGCACCATCGCGGTGATCGCGGCCTGGAGGACGTTCATGAACATCTGGCCCAGCGACCAGAACAGCGCGACCAACAGCAGCGTGTGCACGCTGCCGAGGATCGCCAGCACTACCGCGGCCAGCACCGCGCCACCGAGGATGAACGGGTTGCGGCGGCCGACCCGGTCGGAGAACGCGCCGGCGATCGGGTTGGCGAGCGTCGCGAAGATCGCGCTGACGCCGTAGACGATGCCCAGTGCGGAGACCTTGTCGGCGGCGCCGACCGCCCGCTCCACTAGCAGCGGATTGAGAACGCCGCCGATGCCTCCGTAGATGAGGTACATGGCGCTGTTGGCGAGGAGGAGCCAGGTGAGGATGCGACGGAGGTTGGCCGGTTCAGTGCTGGCCACCGGGCCTTCGACGACGGAGTCATCGGCCGGTTTTGCGTTCAAACTAGCCATGGGGACACGCCTTTGTGTGGGGGACCGGGGTATGGTTACACGTGTAATCGATGTTCGTCGATACTGAGGTCGGCCCGTGGCGGTGTCAAGAGGATGGCAACGGCAGGAGATGATGCCTTCGCTATGCCTAAGGAAGCCCAGGTCACCAGTGCGGACGTCGCGGTCGCCGCGGGCGTCTCGCGCGCCACGGTGTCGTTCGTCCTGAACGACACGCCCTCTGCCCGGGTCAGCGACGCGACCCGGGAGCGCGTCCTGGCGGCCGCGCGGGAGCTGGGTTACGTGCCCCACGCGGCGGCACGCTCGCTGCGGGCCGGACGTAGTGACATCGTGCTGCTGCCGATCCCGGTGTTCGCGATCGGACGGCTGTTCAGCGACTGGCTCGGCGAATTGGAGGCCGCGTTCGGCTCGTTGGGCTATCGGCTGATGCTGATCGGGGACCATTCGGAAGATCCACTCGCCGCCGCGAGGTCGTGGGCGCAGTTGCGACCGGCGGCTGTGCTCGCGATCGCGGCGGGCCGGATGGTCGGCGAGGTGGCAGGCGTGCTGGCCCACGCCGGGATCCAGACCCTCACCGTGGCGGAAGCCCCGGTCGAGGGCGTGCTGACCTTCGTGCACGACCAGTCGCTGGTCGGCGTCACGGCGGTCGAACACCTGGTTGCCAGGGGGCGGCGTCGGATCGGGGTCGTGATGCCGGCCGAGCGGGGCCTGTCGGTGCTCGCCGAGGCCCGGCTGGTCGGCGCTCGGCGGGCCGCGGGCGCTGCCGAGATCGTGCCGCTTCCGATGCGGTACACCGACTCGGCGGCCGCCGCGCTGGCGGTGCTCGGTCGCGAGCTGGACCTCGACGCGGTGTTCGGCTTCAACGATGAGTACGCCGCCCTGTTGATCGCGGCCCTGGGTGACGCGGGTATCACAGTTCCTGATCGGATCGCGGTCGTCGGCGCGGACGACCTGGTGAGCAGCCAGGTCGTCCGGCCACGGCTGACGTCGATCCGATACGTGATGCCGCCTGCGAGCGTTTTCGCGGACGCGGTGGACCGCTTGATCCAGCGCGAAGAGATACCGGAGATTCCCCCGGTCCGATTCGAGCTGGTCCCGCGGGACTCATCCTGATACTTGGGGGCGTGGCGGCGGCTTACTCGAAGCGTGAACTGACCTGGTCGAGGACCTGTTCGACGCTGCCGACGATGGTGAGATCGCCGGACTCCTTGAGCCAGAGCTGTGTCCCGAGCCGAAGGCCCGCGAGGAAGGCCGGGGCCAGTACGCGGGGTGAGATGCTGCGGGGATGACGCAGGTCGGCGTCGTGGCCGCCGCGTTCCTTCCCGCGGTCACCCTGCGCACCACCGTCGACCTGGCCAAGGCCGACACCGACCCGGTGGCCGGTCGATGGCGCGCACGATCGCGGACGACTGAGTTTGCCGCGATGCGGGCGGTCGCGCAGAAACTCGGGATCACCACCACCGAGACCGTCCGTGAATGGGTCCGCCAAGCCCAGGTCGACGACGGCCAACGACCGGGCACGACCAGCGATGAGTTGGCGGAGCTCAAGCGGCTGCGGCGGGAGAACGCCGAACTACGGCGGCCCAACGAGATCCTGAAGGCCGCGTCGGCCTTCTTTGCGGCCGAGCTCGACCGCCGGCCATCGACGGATCCACCACATTCGGGCGAGGCATCCGACTCTTCGAGCGGCGGCGCGGACGCGCTCAAGTACGGTCGGCTGTCGCGAACGCGGCGTGATCGACGCCCAGGCGTCGGTCGTGCTCGCGCCGGGCTGGGGGCACCCGTCGAGGCGTGGATCAGCGAACGACGATCCGCGCCGAGGCAAGGTTCGGGATGCGACGGTAGGGGTCGCTCGTGTCGCCGTTCCGGTGCGAGGCGACGCGGGCGGTGGCGTAATAGGTGCCGGGGCGGGGATACGTGTGGACGGTCGTGACCTCGGCCGCCGTTTGCCCAGGTTCGAGGTCGTGGTGGAGCGGGAACTCGCCGGTGCCCTCGAAATCCCAATCGAGTGCGACGAGCGTGCCGGCGTTCGGCGGCACTTCCACGGTGGCGGTCAGGCGCACCGCGTCCCCGGCGGCGATTTCGGCCCGGATCGCGCCGTTCGCCGTCACCGCCACGACCGGCTGGATGCCGCCACGTTCCGCAGCGGCGGTCGGGAGGCTCACCTTGCCGTCGTGGTAGCCGTACCGGGTGCCGACCGGCTCGACGCCGTTCTCCACCCACGCGATGAGATCGACGAGGCTTTGCTCGATCACGGGCAAGTAGTCGATCAGCCAGGTCGTGGTCGCGCGATCCGGAGCCGATGGCGCGTACTGCGGCGGGACGTGCTCGGCGTTCTCGGTCCAGCGCAGCCGGAATTTCGTCGCCGCCCCCTCCGCCCCCTGGGCGCGACGGACGGCGGTTTCGTAAATCGTGCCCTGCGGCGGCCAGAGCGAAGCGTCGTGGGTGTGGTGCACCCAGAGCAGCTTGCCTTCGTACTGGCCCGAATAGGCGACGCCCATCAGCGGAGACATCGTCGGCACGGTGTGCTGCGGGTAGATCGGGACGCCATCGAGGCGGAGGAAGTCGAAGCTGGAGTCGTCCATCAGGTGGTGGCGGTAGTAGTAGCAGAAGGCCAGGAACTTCCGGTTGTCCAGCGCGACCTCGTCCCCGACGCGGACGCCGGTGAATCGCTGCAGGTTGGCTTCGGCCACACCGTCGCCCTGGAGCAGGCCACCCACGTGGCCGGTGCAGTAGAGCTGTCGTCCCGTCGCCTCGCCGGTGAGGATCGTGATCCCGACGCCGAGCCGGTATCCCGAGCCGGCCCCCTCGACCTCGATGGCGATCGGGAAGTCGGGCCCGGCGGCCGTCAGACCGGCCATCACCCGCATCCCGGCGAACTCTGGGCCGGCGTAAGCGCTGTCCTCCAGCAGGATTCTCGGCGTCACGATCCGGGTGACGGTGGCCCGGGTGTCGATGAGGTCGGCGGCGACTGCATCCGGCTGATCGTGCCCGACGTAGCCGGGCCGGTTCCAGAAGGCGGTGAAGTAGTCACTGTCCTGTTCGGCCAGCCGGTCGGCGATCGACGACCACAACCAGATCTGCCCCATCGGCGAGAAGATCATGAACTCGTCTCCGCGCGGATACCCCAGCCGGTAGAGGTTGGCCAGTTCCTCGCGCTGATGCGTGTCCAGCCCGGCGTAGGGATCGCCGCTGCCGCCGGGACGCATCGCGTCAATGACGCTGCCCATCTCCCGCCGGAGCAGGCGCTGGACGTTGAACATCGATGCGAACGCCATCACCTGGGCGCCTTTCATCAGCGCGGTGGTGCCGTGTTCGGCAATCTCACCACCGCCCATGAACGGCAGTGCCCCGTCGTACACGTCCGGGGCGTTCTCCAGGCACAACGGCGATCGACGCCCGCCGCCGCTGCCGCCCCAGACATACGCGTGGTGCGGGCGCCGCCCATAGACCTGCTCGGCCAGGTGCTTGGAGACGTGGGCGGCCTCGGCGTGCGACCGGTGCCCGTAGAGCGTGGGGTCGTCGCCGGCCCGGTGGTCGACGTCGTCGCCGATGTGGCCCGCGTTCGACTCGACCATGTAGCCGCCCAGCCGGGCCGTGAGTTCCAGCCCGCCCAGCAACTGGCCCATCGGGCCGCCGAACGCGTCCTCGTGGCCCGCGTGCGCGCCCTCCATTGGCTGGATTAATCGTCCATGATAGACGTCTTCGGTGGGGAAGTAGCACGTGAATCGGGTGTCGGTGTCGGCGAAGCCTCCGTGCACGCGGCGGTGCGGGATCGGCTTCTCCATCCACTCGTCCTGGTCGATGTAGGGCGGACCGAAGTACCCGTCCCGACCCTGGTACGTCTCGACGTTGAGCGCATCCGTCGTGTTCACGAGCGTCCTTTCCTCGATTCCGGAGACCGCAGGCGTCGGCTGAGGCGGAGCGACGGGACCGGAGACTTAGCGTCTGAAGGTCTTACTGACGCCGTGTCTGCGACATCGAGCGGTCGAAGCAGCGGAATAGCGATGTGACGGAGGACACGTTAGCCATCATTCTGACTTCGTGTATTCATTTCTGGGTCGGCAGACCGCAGCAAGATCACGAGCTTGCCGCGGGTGTGGCCGGATTCGCTGCGCCGGTGCGCCTCGGCCGCGTCGGGCAGCGCGAACGTCTGGGCGACGGGCAGCGTGAACTGCCCGGCGTCGTGCAGGGTGACGGCGAGGTCGAAGGCTTCCCAGTAGCGCCGCTCGGCGCCGGTGGTGAAACGGACGCCGAGAACGGCGGCCCCGGGGCCGTCGGCGACGGTGATCACCCGAGCGGCCTCGCCGGTGAGCGCGATCAGGTCGGGGAGTGCTCCGTGACCGGCGGCGTCCAGGGCTCGATCGACACGACGAGCGAGAGTACGCACCCGGTCGGCCAGCCCGTCACCGTAGGGGACCGGAGTGATCCCGAGACTGCGGACGAAACCCTGGTTGGCCTCGCTCGCGGTGCCGATGACGAACGCCCCACGGGCGAGCGCGAACTGCGCCGCGGACAGGCCGACGCCACCCGCCGCCCCGTTGACCACCAGGGTCTCGCCGGCGGAGACGGCCAGGAGGTCGACGGCGCGGAGTCCGGTCTCGACGGCAGAGGGGAGGGCGGCCGCGTCCGCCCAGGACAGCTCGGCGGGCTTGTGCGCGTAGGCGGCCATCACCGCGTACTCGGCCGAGGCGCCGGTCGCGGTGGAGCCGAAGACCTCGTCGCCAACCCGGACGTCCGCCACGTCGGCACCGACCTCGTCGACGATGCCCGCGGCGTCGAAACCGGGGATGTGGGGGAACACGATCTGGTGGAACGCTGCGGACGCACCGCTGCGGATCTTCCAGTCGACCGGGTTGACGCCGGCCGCACGCACGGCGATCCGGACCTGTCCGGGGCCTGCGTGCGGCTCCGGGGCGTCGGCGATGTGCAGTACGTCCGGTGGGCCGTACTGGTCGAACACGAGCGCACGCATGGGTCTCCTTCACTCGATGTCGGCGGACCGGGGCCGGCGACCGGAGTCGACCGTCGGCGAAACCTGGTCAGTCGAACATCAGGCCGCCGTCGATGAGCAGGCCGACGCCGGTGATGAAGGCGGCCTGGTCGGACAGCAGGTAGGCCACCGCCTGGGCGACCTCCTCCGGCGTGCCGAGGCGGCCGAGCGGAATCAGCTCGGCCCACTCGCGCTGGTTCTCCTCGGGGAAGGCCGCTAGGCCGGGCGTGAGGATGGTGCCCGGGCAGACCGCGTTGACGCGAATGTTGCGGCGGGCGTACTGCAGCGCCGCGTTCTTCGTCAGGCCGACGACGCCGTGCTTGGCGGCGGTGTACGCGGCCATGAACGGAGCGTTCTTCACCCCGGCGTTCGACGCCATGTTGACGATGCTGCCGTGGCCCGCGTCGACCATGACCGTCAGCTCGGCCCGCAGGCAGAGGAACGTTCCGCGCAGGTCGATGCCCATCACCTGGTCCCAGGTCTCGATCGGCATCTCGTGCAGGTCGCCCGGCTGGTGACCGATACCGGCGTTGTTCACCGCGAGGTCGAGGCCGCCGAGGTACTCCACCGAGCGGGCGATCAACTCGTCGACGCTGTCGGCGTTCGAGACGTCCGCCTGCACGAAGGTCGCCGCACCGCCGGCGGCACGAATCGTCTCGACGGTCTGCTCCCCGCCGTCCTCGCTCACGTCCGAGACGACAACCTTCGCGCCGAGCGACGCCAGGTGGATCGCCGTCGCCTGACCGATGCCGGCACCTGCGCCGGTCACCACTACACCCGCACCGTCGAATGTCATGGCGTTCTCTTTCTCGAGAGTCGACGGACGGACCGTCGGCGTATCTCGGATCCGTCGACTGGCGGGTCCGTCCGTCCCCGATCGTCGGCCCCGCGTCGCCGGAGAACGCTCCTGAGCTGCGGGTATCCATTTATGCGACCGTTTCGGTGACGTTAATCGACGATAACCCCGTCTCGCCGCTTTATGCAACCGGCCCGGTGACGTATATCCTCGGCCCATGACGGCGCACCCGGGCAGCGGATCGCGTGGACGCCCGCGCGACCTCGCGGTGGACGATCGCATCGTCCGGGCTGCGGTGGAGGAGCTGGCCGAGGCGGGAGTCGCGACGTTCAGCCTGAACTCGGTCGCGGTGCGAGCGCGGGTGGCCAAGCGCAGCATCTACAGCCGCTGGCCGGACCGCGACGACCTGATCATGGCCGGTCTCGCGTCGCTCTCCGTCGGCATGGCCCCGCCCCGCACCGGCACGCTCGACGGCGACCTGGCGATGCTGTTCGACCAGATCGCGGACGTGCTCGCCGAACCGCGCCGGTCCGTGCTGGCGCGCTGCGCGGCCGAACTCTCCGCCTATCCCGAGCTGTATGCCGTGTTCAAGCGGGACGTGATCGACCAGAGCATGGCGGTGATCGAGGACGCCTTGGTCGACGCCCGCGCGCGGGGCGAGATTCGGTCGGACGACTCGCTCGCCTTGGTCGCCGAGGTCTTCGTCAGCGCGATCTTCGGCCGGAGCACGTACGCGCCGCATACTCAGCCCGGTGGCGTCTCGGAGATGAAAAGCGGGCTGATCGCCCTGACACTGCACACGCTCACCGTTCGCGGTTAGGACGTTAGGCCGCGTTCCAGAATCGGGAGATCCGCTCGGCGTTCGCGGATCCGACGACCCGGCCGGCCCGGGCAGCCGGTCCGCGCGTCGTCGGCGACAGCGGGTTCGGGCCGAACGCCGCCGCGGAGTCCGCGTCGGCGTGGACGACCTGGACCTGAGCCGGCTTCAGCTGGTTGATCTCCTCGTCGAGGCTGCCCCACGGCGCCGGCGTTCCGGGCAGTGAAGGACTGAGGATGAGGATCCGGTCCTGTCCGGTGGCGAGATCGGTATTGGTGGCCGACGGAATACCGCCGTCGTAGTAGCGGCGGCCGTTGATGGTCACCGGGGGCCACACGCCCGGGACCGCGCAGCTCGCGGCCACCGCGTCGACGAGTCCGACGCCCGAGTCGCGTGTGAAGACGGTCATCTCGCCGGTCTCCGCGTCGATGGCCGGGATGAGCAGCGCTCGATCGGCCCAGGTGGCGACGGGCAGCCGTGCGGCGATGGCGGTTCGCCGCACGCTCTCCTCGACAGTCTCGGTGGCGAGGGCGAGTGTCCCCACGCGCTGCCGCAGGTCGGTAAGGGAGGTGGCCGCGGTCGTGGCGGCGATGAAGCGGGCCATCAGGTCGGCGAGGTCGAGATCCACCTCGATCTCCGCGGACGCCTCGTTCAGCTGCGCGGCGTAGAGCTCCGCGAGGGAGGTGCCGCCGGCGATCTGCGCGGCGACGGTCGCGCCCGCGGACGTGCCGAGCAGGAGATCCGCGGCGAGCAGCTGGTCCGCCAGCTTCGGATCGGTCTCCTGGATGCCGTGGAGAACTCCGAGTTCCCAGGCGATACCGGCGACACCGCCACCGGCCAGAACGAGGGCGCGCTTCATGGGGGTTTCCCTTCGTACACCGATTGACTTCAGCGTCAGACGACCGGGTCGTTCGCTGGCCGGCTAGAGCCTAGTTCATTCCCTCAGACGGGATAAATAGGGGTTTGTCCGAGTGGCTGTACCGATTGAGTCTGCAAACGGGGATGTTAACGAAAGCGTCAAGTCGCGGTAGCGTGCGGTGAAGCGCGTCACATCGACGAGGAGGCGCCATGCCGTTGCAGGATCACCACCAGATCGTTTCGGTGGACGACCATCTGATCGAGCACCCGCGAGTCTGGCAGGACCGCTTACCCGCGGCGTATCGCGAGCGCGGACCGCAGATCATCGAGGCCGACGGGAATCACGTCTGGCTCTATGACGGCGTGGTGTTCCCGACCATCGGCCTCAACGCGGTGGCGGGCAAACCCCCGGAGCAGTGGGGCATGGACCCGGTGCGGTACGAGGACATGATTCCCGGCTGCTACGACCCGGCGGCCCGCGTCAAGGACATGGACCTCGACGGTATCCAGGCCGCGATGTGTTTCCCTTCGTTCCCCGGCTTCGGCGGGGGAGTATTCCAGCGTGCGCAGGACAAGGACCTCGCGTTGCTGTGCGTCCAGGCCTGGAACGACTTCCACATCCAGGAGTGGTGCGCGACCGCGCCCGATCGGTTGATCCCGCTGGCGATCGTGCCGACCTGGGACGCCGAGCTGGCCGCCGCCGAGATCCGTCGCACCGCGGCGATGGGCGCGCGCACGGTGTCCTTCCCGGACAGCCCGGTGCCGCTCGGCCTGCCGAGCTTCCACAACGCGCACTGGGAGCCGGTCTGGGAGGCGTGCGAAGAGACCGGCACGGTTCTCTCGCTGCACTTCGGCTCCGGATCCTTCGTTCCGGGCTTCTCCTTCGCGGCGACCCGCGCGATCCCCGGCGAGATGGTGATGCCGGACGCGCCGTTCGCGGTCGCGATCACGATCTTCTCCACCACTCTGATGTGGAGCGCGACCGATCTGATGTTCTCCGGAGTGCTGCAGCGCCACCCGAAGCTCCAGTTCTCGCTGGCGGAGGGCGGCATCGGATGGATTCCGTACATCCTCGAGCGAGCCGACTTCGTGTGGGAGCGCCACCGCTACTACCAGTCGATCGACTTCGATACGCGGCCCTCGGACCTGTTCCGCAAGCACTTCTGGGGCTGCTTCATCGATGACGAGTTCGGCGTGCGCAACCGCCACGACGTCGGTATCGACCGGATCATGCTCGAGATCGACTATCCGCACTCGGACTCCAACTGGCCCAACAGCCGCAAGCGGGCAGCCGAGGTGCTGGCCGAGGTCCCCGACGACGAGGTCACCAAGATCACCGAGACCAACGCGCGGACCATGCTCCGCTTCCCCCGGTAGTGGCGGTTCGCACCGCGGTCGTCTGCGTGGAGTGCCAGGACGGAGTGCTCGGCGAGCACTCCGTCCTGCCGGCGCTCGGGTCCGACGCCGCTCCACTGGTGAAGAACATCGTGCGCTTGGCCGACGGGGCGCGCGCGGCGGGAATCCGGGTCGTTCACGCCACGTTCGGCGGTCTGCTCGGCGCACCGACCGGCACGGCCCCGATCTGGCGACGGTTGGCACCGGCGACCGCCGACTGGGCACCGGGTCACCCCGCGGTGGCCGTGGTGCCCGAGCTGAGTCACGCCGACGATCTGGTGTTACCCCGCAGGCACGGGCTCTCTCCGACGTGGCGGACCGAGCTGCTTCCGGTGCTGCGCGGCCTCGATATCGACACGATCGTCCTGACCGGCGTCTCACTGAACCTGGCGCTGCCGATGGCCGCCGCGGAGGCCTGCCACGACGGTTTCACGGTCGTCGTGCCGCGGGACGCGGTCGCCGGGACCCCCGCCGCCTACGGGGAGGCCGTCCTGGCCAATACGATGCGCATGCTCGCCCGGATCACCACGACGGACGAGCTGCTCGACGACTGGCGCTAGCTGAACCGGGTGGTCGACCGGGGCTTCCCCGGCCGACCACCTGACACCGCATCAGGCCCTGCGAGCGGCGGCGGAGGGTGGCGCGTCCGGATAGAAACTGCTCGCCCAGCGACGCAACCGACGGAAGCCGGCCCCCTCGGACGTCGCCAGCGCCGGCGGGTCGAGGTAGATCTGGTGATTCCAGATCTCGAGATCCTGGGGGAGTGCGCGTTTGATCTCCTCCAGCCGCCGGGTCCGGTCGGCCGACCGCTGTCCCGGGGCGTCCTCCAGCCAGTAGGTGCCGAACACCTCGGTCGACTCGTCGTCGACGGGCGTGGTCGCGATCAGGACCACGCGTCAGCCGTCCGGCGTGTGCTCCGCGTTGTATGCGAAACCGATCCCGACCCAGTGGATAGTGATCGTGCTGCGACGGTCGCCCGGCCGGTCGACGCCGTCGGCCCACCGGCGTCCGAACCCCGCCACCGAGTGCCAGGTCGTCTCGGTGACCTCCTCGCGCAGGATCACGGGGCTACGGCCGGTTCCGTGCACGAATTGGAAGTGGTGCACGTCAACGGCGTTCTCGACGACGAACTGAGGGTGTACCCGCATGCCCGGATAGTGCGAGACGCCGTCCGGGAGCGCCGGCTGGAGCGTCAACCCGGTCAGGTCCGGCGAGACGTCGGTGGTCAGATCGGGTACCTCGAAGTACGGCGCTCGGCCCTGGGCGTCGTGCCACAGGAATAGCACCTCGTCGCGTTCGACCACGGGCCAGGAACGGATACGGCGGGCTCGGTTCGGCCGGTCTTGATACGGGATGGCGACGTTGCGACCGTCGGAGTTCCAGGTCCAGCCATGGAACGGGCATTGGATGCCCCGCTCGGTGACGCGTCCGCCGTGGGCGAGGTTCGCGCCGAGGTGCTGGCAGTAGGCGTCCAGAACACGGACGACACCTCGCCCGTCGCGCCACGCCACGAGGTCCTGGCCGAAGTAACGCAGTGGGATGACGCCGGACGGGGGCACGGTCGAGGACCAGCCGATCTGGAACCAGCCGGTCGGCCGCATGCTCAAGGTAGTCCGCATTGTCGACCCTCCGGGGAGGGCATAGCCCTCGATTGACGTGTCTGTCATAGATAGTTATCACTGTTCGGAAGGCAGGTCGCTTCGCTATGACCCCACCAATTGACACTATCGTCAGACACGCTTAGCGTGAAGCGTACTCAGTCGATTGCAGCCGGAGGGCAGCCCCCCGTGACCCAGTTCACCGACGCGCCGATCTTCGACGCGGACCAGCACATGTACGAGACTCCGGACGCGTTGACCCGCTACCTGCCGGAGAAGTACCGGCGGGCAGTGCAGTTCGTCCAGGTCGGCGGGCGCACCCGGATCGCGATCCTGGGTCGGATCACCGAGTACATCCCCAACCCGACGTTCGACCGGGTCGCTGCGCCGGGGGCGTACGAGAAGTTCTTCTCCGGGCAGAACACCGAGGGCAAGTCGCTGCGCGAACTGGGTGGCAAGGGCATCGACGCGATCCCGGCGTTCCGTGGCCCGGAGCCGCGGATCGCGGTGATGGACGAGCAGGGCGTCGACGAGGCTCTGTGCTACCCGACGCTGGCCAACCTCGTCGAGCACTCGGCGGCCGAGGACCCGGAACTGGTCGTGTCGATGATCCACGCGCTCAACCGCTGGATGCTGGAGACCTGGGGATACACGTACGAGAACCGGCTCTACATGACGCCGGTGATCAGCTGCGCGCTGGTGGACGACGCGCGCCGCGAATTGCAGTACGTGCTGGAGAACGGCGCGAAGGCGGTGCTGATCAAGCCCGCGCCGGTCAAGGGCCTCAAGGGCTGGCGCTCGCCGGCGCTCCCGGAGTTCGACTCGTTCTGGGCCGACGTCGAGGCGGCCGGCATCCCGGTCGTACTGCACGCCAGCCAGCCCCCGTTGGACAGCTACATCAACCAGTGGGAGCCGCCGGAGACGAATAACTTCACCGAGATGAGCGCGTTCCGCTGGGTGGCGCTCGGTCACCGGGAGATCGCCGACATGCTCACCAGCCTGATCTGCCACGGCACGCTGACCCGGTTCCCGAAGCTGCGGATCGCCAGCGTGGAGAACGGCAGTTCCTGGATCAAGCCGCTCTTCGACGAACTGGAGGCGACCTACGGCAAGATGCCGCAGGCCTTCCTCGAACACCCCGTGGACGTGTTCCGGCGGAACGTCTGGGTCAGCCCGTTCTGGGAGGGCTCGGTGGAGGACGTCGTGCAGACGGTCGGCTGGGACCGCGTGCTGTTCGGGTCGGACTACCCGCACCCGGAGGGCCTCACGGAACCTCGCGGCTACTACCGCTATGCCGAGGGCATGAGCGAGAAGCGCACCCGTGACTTCATGGGCGACAACGCCCGCCGGTTGATGGGCCTGCCGGTGCGTAATCCGGCCGAGGTTCCAGTCCTCGCCTAGCGTTGACGATTGTGTCAAGTCGGCCCTAGGGTCACCGTGCCGGCTTCCGACGCCGGCACCACACCGAAGTGACCAACGGAGGTCGCGTGCTCCCCTACGCCCGACCGGCGCAGCGACTGCTGCCCGTCCCGACCACGGAGTCCCGCGCCTTCTGGACCGGCGGCGAGCGAGGACACCTGCTCATCCACCGCTGCCGGTCCTGCGGACGGTGGTTCCACCCGCCGGCGCCGGCCTGCTTCCGCTGCCGGAGTCTCGACGTGGGGCCGGAGCCGGTATCCGGCCGTGGACGAATCGCTGCGTTCACCGTCAACCGGCAGCCGTGGATTCCCACGCTCCCGCCGCCGTACCTGATCGCGATGGTCGAGATCGCCGAGGAGCCGGATGTCCGGCTGACGAGCAACGTGGTGGATCTGCCGCTCGAGGACGCGGCGGTCGGGCTGGAGGTCGCGGTGTTCTTCGAGCAGTGGGACGACGTCTGGCTTCCCCTCTTCCGTCCGGCCGGGAGCGGACGGTGAGCCGCGGCGGCCCGTTCGAGGGTCGGGCGGTACTCACCGGGGCGGGCAAGTCACAGGTCGGGCGCCGGCTCGGGCGGACCGGCCTGGAGCTGACGATCGAGGCGGCGCTGCGTGCGATCGCGGATGCCGGACTGACTCCGGACGACATCGACGGGGTGGCCAGTTATCCGGGGCCGGGAGTGCCCGACCGGGGCTTCTCCGGCGCGTCGGTGCACGAGCTGCGCAACGCACTCGGTCTGCGCAGCCGCTGGTACCTGAGCAGCACGGAGACCGCCGCGCAGATCGGCCCGGCGATCGAGGCGTGCATGGCGGTGGCGCTCGGCCTCGCCGACCACGTGCTGGTGTTCCGCTCGGTCTGGGAGTCCACCGCCCAGGCGACCGGTGGTCGGGCCTCGGTGTTGCTCGGCGACGGGCAACAGCTCCCGGCGCACCTGGAGTGGACCGGTCCGTTCGGCGCGGTGTCGGCGGCCAACTGGCTGGCGATGCCCGCTCAGCGCTACATGCACGATTTCGGCCTGACCCGGGAGCAGCTCGGCTGGATCGCGCTCAACGCCCGGCGCAACGCGGGCGTGAACCCGGACGCGGTCTACCGGGCGCCCATGACGATGGACGAGTACCTGGCCGCCCGGATGATCTCCGAGCCGCTCTGTCTCTACGACTGCGACGTGCCGTGCGACGGTGCGACCGCGGTCATCGTGTCCCGGCGGGAGGCCGCAGCCGGGCTGCGCCGTGACCCGCTCACGGTGGAGTCGGTCGGCACCGGCATGTTCGAGCGAGCGACCTGGGACCAGCGGACCGACCTCACCACGATGGCCGCACACGACGCCGCGGCGACGCTGTGGGAGCGGACGACCCTCCGGCCGGGCGACGTCGACGTGGCTCAGCTCTACGACGGTTTCAGCTTCCTCACCGTGATGTGGCTGGAGGCGCTCGGCTTCTGCGAACGGGGCAAGGTCGGCGCGTTCGTGGAGGGCGGAGAGCGGATCGCGCTCGACGGTTCGCTGCCGCTGAACACCAGCGGGGGCCAGCTGTCCGGTGGCCGTCTGCACGGCATGGGATTCCTGCACGAGGCGTGCGTTCAGCTGTGGCAGGAGGGCGGAGAACGCCAGGCCGGTAGCCCGAGCGTCGCCGCGGTCGGCGTCGGTGGGGGACCGGTGGCCGGCGCGATGCTGCTCAGCCGCGACTAGGAGCGAGCGTGGAGATCTTCCGGAGCATCGCCGAGCTGGAGAAGGCGCTCGGCCGGGAACTCGGCCCGACCGACTGGTTCCCGGTAGAGCAGCCCCGAGTGGACGGGTTCGCCGACGTCACCGAGGACCACCAGTGGATCCACGTCGACCCGGAGCGGGGCGCCGCCGGCCCATTCGGCGCAACCGTCGCGCACGGCTTCCTCACCGTCTCCCTGATCCCGTACTTCGCCGCACGGCTGCGCCGGATCGAGGGTGCGCGAATGGGCGTCAACTACGGGCTCAACCGGGTCCGGTTTCCGGCGCCGGTACGCGTCGGCAGCCGGGTCCGGGCCCGCTGCACGATGACCGAGCTCGAACGGGTCGACGCGACCACGGTGCAGCTGGTGCTGCACACGGTGATCGAGGTCGACGGCGAACGCAAACCGGCCTGCGTCGCCGACCTGGTCAGCCGGTACTACTTCCCCGCCGACGCCGGCTGAGACCGCGTCGTTCCCTGGAGGTCGACGATGATTGCCGACAACGCTCCCTGGTTGCTGACCGCGTCCACGTTCGCCGATCTGATCGACGCCCGGGCCGACGCCACTCCGGACGCCCCGCTGCTGATCGAGGCCGACGGCACGACCGTGACCTGCGCGCAGTTCGCGGACCGATCACGACGGGTCGCAGCCGCGCTGTCCGCCGAGGGCATCGGGCCGGGCACCCGGGTGGCCTGGCAACTGCCGACCCGGACCAGCACGCTGCTGGTGATGGCCGCGCTCCGTCGCCTCGGCGCGGTCCAGGCACCGATCATTCCGCTGTACCGGGAGCGCGAGGTGTCGGCGGCACTGGCGGGGAGTGGCGCCGAGGTGTTCCTCGTCCCGGGGATCTGGCGGGGAACGGACTACGTCGAGCTGGCGGCACGCGTCGCCGCGGCCGGAGGCCCGTCACCCCGGACGGTGGTGATCGACGCCAGTGCGCCGGAAGCAGCGCCGGTCGGCCTGGCGGCGCAGCCGGCGGATCCGGATCAGGTGGCCTGGATCTACTTCACCTCCGGGTCGACCGGCGCGCCGAAGGGCGCCCAGCACACCGACGCGACCCTGCTCTCGACCGGGCTCGGGTTCGCCGGCCACGGGGAACTCGGGCGGACCGACGGTGAGGTGGCCGCGATCGGCTTCCCGGTCGCGCACGTCGGCGGCGTCGAGTACCTGATCGCGATGCTCGCCGGTGGGTTCCCGGCGCTGCTCCTGGAGGCGTTCGTCCCGGCCGAGGCGGTCCCGCTGTTCCGGCGGTACGGCGTCACCACCACCGGGGGCGCGCCGCCGTTCTACAGCGCGCTGGTCGCGGTGGCGCGGGCGAATCCGGGAGAGCCGGTGCTGCCGACCCTGCGGACGCTCAAGGGCGGCGGCGCGCCGTGCTCCCCGGCGCTCTTCGGCGAGGTCCGGGACGTGTTGGACGCAGTGCTCGCGCACGACTACGGGATGACCGAGGTACCGATGATCGCCGTCGCCCGGCCCAGCGATCCACCGGACGTGCTGGCCGCGACCGACGGCCGGGTGCTGCCGGGCAACACCGTCCGGCTGGTCGACGCCGACGGAACGCCGGTCGCGCCGGGACAGATCGGTGAGGTGCAGGTCAGCGGTGCCGGGGTCTGCCGCGGCTACACCGACCCGGCGGAGACCGCGGCCGCGTTCACCGACGACGGGTGGTTCCGGACCGGCGACCTCGGACGATTCCACCCGGACGGGCCGATCGAAGTCGTCGGCCGGGTCAAGGACCTGATCATCCGCAACGCCGAGAACATCGCCCCGCAGGAGATCGAGCAGCTGCTCGCCTCCCACCCGGCCGTAGCCGAGGTCGCGGTGATCGGCGTGCCCGACGCCGTGCGCGGCGAACGCGTCTGCGCGGTGGTCGCCCCGCCCGCGGGCCACCCCGACCCCGACCTGGCGACGCTCAACGCCTGGCTGCTGGACGCGGGGCTGATGAAGCAGAAGCTGCCCGAGCAGCTCGAGGTCGTCGACGCGTTGCCGCGTACCGGCCTGGCCAAGGTTGCCAAGTCCGAGCTCCGCCGCCGCTACGCCACGTCCGGCCCGGTCTGACGCCGAGCGGTACGGCCCCCGTCCGGGGCCGTACCGTCTCAGTCGGTCGTTGTGCTGGTCAGCGTGCCGAGGATCGTGGTCGCCAGCGTCCGCACCATGTCGTTCTCGTCCACCGGCAGCCTCTGGCCCCGGCAGAAGTACCACGCACGGTCGAGCATCGCGTTGACGGTCAGCCCGAGTGCCTCCGGGGCGTCGGTGGGCACGACCTGCCGGCCGCGCAGGCTCATCCCGATCATCCAGGCGACGCGCATCTGCAGGCGGGCCGTGCTGTTCCGGAACTCCTCGTCGTCGGGAGCTGACTGCGCCGAGGAGAAGATGAACGCGCCGTGGACGTCCATGAAATCGAAGTACTGCCGGACCCAGGCTGACACCTCCGCGACGCCGCACGGCTGCGGGAGCCGCTCCAGCTCACCGACCACGAGCAGGATGTCGCGGAAGGTCTGCTCGCCGAGGACGGTGAACACCTCCCGCTTGTCCCGGAAGTACGTGTAGAACCCGGCGCGGGAGATGCCGCACGCGTCGGTGATGTTGTTGATCCGGGTCCCGGCGTAACCCTTGTCGAGGAAAAGCTTGCGGGTCGCCTCGAGGATCGCGGTGCGGGTCCGGGCGGCTCGTTCGCCGAGCGCCGCGTCGTCGGCCGTGAGGACGCCGCCGCCGAGGGCAGTCTCCTCGGCGGCGGTTCCCGGGATGTCGTCGGACAGTTGCGCGTCGATGGTGCCCTCCACGGCGGCTGACCTGGACCGCCTGTGCAGGCAGTGTTCCTCTCCCGGCGGCGACGGCGAGCGAGATTCTTATTCGACGCCGGATTGACGACTATGTCAAGTTAACGGGCTCACGTGGTGGCGTTCGCCGCCTTCATCGCGGCGATCTGCTCCCAGTCGTACCCGAGCTCCAGCAGGATCTCCTCGGTGTGCTGCCCGTGTTCCGGTGCGGGCGTCAGCGTCGGAGACTGCTCGTCGAACTGGACCGGATTGGCCGCCAGTGCGAACGTCGCACCGTTCCCGTTCGTCACCTGCGGCAGGTACCCGTTCGCGACCACCTGCGGATCGTCGTGGAGCTCCGGTGCCGTCCGGAACACGTCCCAGACGCCCTCGAAGTCGGCGAGAGCCTTCTCCCAGTGCGCGAGCGGCTGCGCGCCGAACGTCGCTCGCAGCTCGGCGACGCAGGCCCCCCGGTTCGCGAACCGGACCCGCGCGTCGGCGAAGCGCTCGTCGTCGATGAGGTCCGCACGGCCGAGCCGCTGGCAGACGTCTGCCCAGAACCGGTCGGCCTGCAGCACGACCAGCGCGAGGTACCGGTCGTCGCTGGTCCGGTAGATGCTGGCCAGGGGATTGGGCATCTCGGCCAGGTCGTACTTCGGGATCGCCGCGCCGGTGATGCCGGCCCCGACGATGTCCGGGGCGAGCTGCCAGACCGCCGCGCCGAGCAGCGACACGTCGACGATCGAGGTCTCACCGGTGCGCTGCCGCCGGTAGAGGGCGGCCGCGATGCCGCCGGCGATCGCGAAGCCGGCGTAGACGTCGCCGAACGCCGGTCGCTGGATCGGCGGATAGCCGCCCTCACGCGCGATGAACGAGTCGCCGAGGCCACCGCGCGCCCAGTACGCGGCCAGGTCGAAACCGCCGCGGTCGGCCTGCGCGCCGCGGGCGCCGTACCCATGCCCGCGGGCGTAGATGATGTCCGGGTTGTGGGCGCGGATATCGTTGACGTCCACACCGGACCGCTCGCGCGAGCCCGGTAAGAGGTTCGTGATGAACACGTCGGACTGCGCGGCGAGCTTGTAGAGCACCTCGCGCCCCGGCTCGGAACCGATGTCCAGCCCGAGGCTCCGCTTGCCCCGGTTGGGCTGCTCGATGAAGTGGTTGACGCCGTCGGCGCCGGTGACCATCCCGGAGCTGATCAGGCCACGCTGGGGGTCGCCGGTCACCGGGTGCTCGATCTTGATCACGTCCGCGCCCCAGTCGGCGAGTACCGCGCCCGCCGAGGGAACGAACGTCCAGGCGGCGAGTTCGATAACCCGCACGCCCTCCAGGATCGTCTGCTTCATGCCGTCTCCGCCTCTCTGCGACCGACGTCTGAACCGACGGGTTGCTCCGGTCGATTGGCGGTTCAGCCTAGGGATGGGCCTTGAACTTGACAATAGTGTCGACCGGGCGGTCCGAGCGGGCGGTTGACTCCATACGATGCTGCTGGCTAACGTTCTGACAGTTTCGTCAAGTCGATCGGAGAGGTATGCACTCTGCAGTAGCCCACCCATCCGGTCGGCGACGATCTGACGTCCGTGACGACGATCTGGCCGCACTCCGGCGAGAGGTCCGTGCGTTCCTGAGCGCGGCCTCGTTCACGCCGCGCTGCGACAACTGGATGCGCGGCGTCGATTCGGGCTTCACGGCCGCGGTGGCCGCTCAGGGCTGGATCGGAATGACGTGGCCGCAGGAGTACGGCGGTGGCGGGCGTTCAAACGTGGCCCGGCTCGCGGTGACCGAGGAACTGCTCCGGGCCGGTGCCCCGGTCGGGGCGCACTGGACCGCCGACCGGCAGATCGGTCCGGTGATCCTCCGCCACGGCACCGAGCGATTGCGGCGGGAGTTCCTGCCGGCGATCTGCCGCGGTGAGGTCCTCGTCTGCCTCGGCCTCAGCGAGACCGAGGCCGGTTCCGATCTCGCGGCGGTCCGCACCCGCGCGGTGCCCGCGCCGGGTGGGTGGTCGATCAGCGGCGCCAAGACCTGGACCACCTCGGCTCACCTGGCCACTCACGCGTACGTGCTGGCCCGGACCGGACCGGCCGACCCCCGCCACGAGGGGCTGACCGAGTTCCTGGTCGACATGGACACGCCGGGGATCACCGTCCGGCCGATCCTGGACCTCGTCGGCGAACACCACTTCAACGAGGTGTTCCTCGACGAGGTATTCGTGCCCGAGCATCGGGTGCTGGGAACGGTCGGCGCCGGATGGAAACAGGTGACCGAGCAGCTCGCGTTCGAACGCGGCGGCCCGGAGCGGTATCTGAGCACCTATCCGCTGCTGGCCGCACTCGTCGACGCCGTCCGCAGGCACCCCGACCGGGCCGCCGTCGAGCGGCTCGGAGCGTTGACCGGCCGGCTGGCCGGGCTCCGTGCGCTGTCCACCGCGCTGGCCGCGGCGATCGACGTCGGTGCGGCCCCCACCCGGGAGGCCGCGGCTCTCAAGGTCCTCGGTGCGCAGTTCGAGAAGGACGTCGTCGAGGAGGGCCGGTACGTGCTCGACGTGACCGGTGGGCTCGAGGACGCGACGGCCGCCGCCCTGCTGGTCGACGCCGTCACCGCGGTCCCCGCCGGCTCAGTCCGCGGCGGAGCGTCCGACGTGCTCCGGACCGTGCTCGGCCGCGCCGAATCCACCGGAGGTACCCGATGACTCCCTACCGCGCCGAGGTACGACAGGTGGTGGACGACGTCCTCGCACCGCATTTCGGCAGCGGCACGCCGCCGGAGACGCTCTGGACGACCGTCAGCGGACTCGGCTGGCCGTTCGTGGGGGTCCCCGAATCGGCCGGCGGCTCCGGCGGTGACCTCGCCGACGGCGCCGAGATCGCCGCCGGTGTGGGACGTCACGCGTGCGCGCTGCCCCTTGTCCGCACCGGCCTCGCCGGGTGGACGCTGGCGCGACTCGGCCGTCCGATCGACGTCGTCCGGGACGGCGTAGCGATGGCGGTAGCCGGTCGCGGCCGGCTCACCGTCCGCCCGGCGTCACACGGCTGGGAACTCTCCGGTGCGGTGCCGGCCGTCTCCTGGCTGCCGGGCGCACCGTTGCTCGTGGTCGCCACGGTCGAGGTGGACGCCGCGCCGTGGACCGCGGTGACGCTGCTGGACGCCGACCGGGTGCGTGCGTCGGTGGCGGGCGGCGCGGACCTCGCCGGAGCACCGCGCGGTCGCCTGTCGTTCGACCGCGTGTCGGTGACCGACCTGATGCTCGGGCCGGCCGACCTCCTTCGTGCCGTGGCCGACCGTGGCGCGATATTGCGGGCGGCCGCGATCGGCGGTGCGCTCGAGCGGGCGTGCATGCTGCTCACCGAACACGTCGCCGTCCGGCACCAGTTCGGCCGGCCGCTGCGAGCCTTCCAGTCCGTGGCGCACCGGACCGCCGATGCCCTCCTCGAACGGGACCTGGCACTGGCCGCGGTCGCTTCGGCGATCGCGACCGCGGACGGCCCCAGCGTCGCGGCCCGCTCGGCGACCGCTGCGGCGGCCCGCGCGGTGACGGCCCGGGCCGCAGGCGTCGTCGCGGAGATCGCCCACCAGCTGCACGGCGCGATCGGCATCACTCAGGAGCACCCCCTCCACCTCGTCACCCGCCGGTTGTGGGCGTGGCGGGACGAGGACGGAAGCCAGCGCCACTGGGAGCGGCGTCTCGGCAGTGCGACCTTGCGGGGCGAGGACGACGTCGCGCTCTGGGCACTGACCACGACGGGAGCGCAGCTGTGACCGACGGTGCGCTGGCCGGCCGCACCGCCCTGGTCACCGGCGCCAGCCGGGGCATCGGCGCGGCGATCGCCCGCCGCTTCGCCGCGGAGGGCGCGGCGGTGACGATCCTGGCCACGACCTCCGAGCCGAAGCCCCGGATCGCCGGCACCGTCCACACCGTCGCGACGGAGATCCGCACGGCAGGCGGTCGGGCGCTCGCGGTGGCCGGTGACCTCCGCTCCGACGCGGACGTCGAACGGGCGGTGGAGCAGACCGTGACGACATTCGGCGGCCTCGATCTGGTGGTGAACAACGCCGCCGCGTTCGACACCACACCGACCCGGCGGATCACGATGCGGCGCTACGACCTACTGCACGCGGTCAACGCCCGCGGCAGCTTCCTGGTCAGCCGGGCGGCCCTCCCGCATCTGGAGAAGTCCCCGGCCGCGCACATCCTGTCGATCTCACCGCCGCTCACGCTCGACCCGCGGTGGACCGGCGCGCACCTGGCTTACACCGCCTCGAAATACGCGGTGAGCCTGATGACGCTCGGCCTCGCGGCGGAGCTGGCCGACGCCGGTATCGCGGCGAACTCGCTCTGGCCGAGCACGGCCGTGGCCACCGAGGGCATCCGGGCGATCCTCGGCGAGGAGACAGCGAGTCTGCGGGCCCGCCGGGTCGACGTGATGGCCGACGCGGCTCTGGCGATCGTCCGCCGCGATCCGCGGCGATACACCGGACAGCTGGTCACCGACGAGGACGTACTCCGTGCCGAGGGCGTGGACCTGTCCCGGTACCTCCTGGGTCCGGACGAGCGCGCGTTGCAACCGAGCTTCTTCCTGCCCGCTGCGGCAACCGGGACAGCGAAGGTCGCCCCGTGAGCGTTCTGACCGATACGCGGGCGGTGCTGGCGCACGCCGCGCTGCACTGCAACCTCAACACCGTCGACCTACCGGCAGCCGAGGCCTTCTACACCGAGGCCCTCGGCCTGCTGGCCCGGATGCGCTCGGTGAGCACCAGCACCGACGCCACACCGATGGGGCTCGGCACCGACACCGCCAGCACGACCGTCTTCCTCTACGACCACCGCGGACCGCGGGCTGCCCCGGCGCTGGAGCTGGTCGGCTGGGAACGGCCGGCCACGGCGATGGCCGGCCCGGTCGAGCGGGGGTTCGTCGCGCTCGGGTTCCGCGTCGACGCGCTCCCGGCCACCGTGGCCCGCCTGCAAGCCCTCGGCCACACCGCCGAGGAGATCGCGCCGGTGCGGGTACAGGGCGTCGCCCGGTCGGCCGTGCGCCTCGTCGACCCGGACGGCGTTCCCGTCGAGGTCGTGGCGATCCCCGCCGGGGGAACCAGTGACACGGACGGCGCCGCCCTCGCGTACACCCGCCTCGCCTGCGCCGACCTGGAACGCACGATCCGGTGGTATCGGGGCGTCGGCTTCGAGGTCCGGGCGCGGGCCCGCGCCACCGCGGCGCTGGTGCTGCCGGAGGATCCGACGTTCTCGCTGGAGCTGACCGAGCGGCCCGCGCCGACCGGGACCGCACGGGCGGCCAACTCCCAGGGCCTCTATCGACTCGCGCTCGCCGTCGAAGACGTGACCGCGGCTCACGCGCTGCTCGCGGCGCGCGGTGCGGTGCCGGATCCGGTGTTCATCCCGATGCCGGACACGCCGACCGGCGGTTTCACGGTCCTGTTCCTGGCTGACCCGGACGGGACGGTCGTCGAGTTCGTCGAGCGTCCACGATCCGCGGTACGACGTCCGGCGTCGCCGGTATGAGCGGGCTCACCGCGGAGCAGCGCGAGCTGCGAACCGTCGTCCGCGGGTTACTGGAGAAGGAGTCGCCGGAGGCGACGGTCCGCGCCGTGATGGCGACCGACACCGGGTTCGACCCGGAGCTCCTGGCCGGCCTGGCCGGGATGGGACTTCCCGGCCTCGCCGTCCCGGAGGAGCAGGGAGGGGCGGGCGCCGGCTGGGTGGAGCAGGGCGTGGTCTTCGAAGAACTCGGACGAGCCCTGGCCTGCGTGCCCTATCTCTCGACCGTCGGGTTGGCGATACCCGCGCTCCTGGCTGCCGGTGACCGGTCGGCGATCGATCGGTGGTTGCCGGGGCTGGCGTCCGGTGAGCGGACCGCGACCGTCGCGCTGCCCGAGCAGGCGGCGCGGTGGACCACCGGCGGTGAAGCGCTCACCGCGACCGGCGCGGGACCGGAGTGGGAGGTCACCGGCGTCGCCGCGCACGTCCTCGACGGAGCGACCGCCCACCTGCTCCTGGTGGTAGCCGTGACCGACGGCGGGCCGACGCTGTTCGCGGTCGACCCCGCCCACCCCGGCGTGCAGCGGACCGCGACCACCACGTCCGACCACACCCGCCGGTTCGCGCACCTGGAGTTCCGGGGAGCCCCCGCGGTACCGGTGGGAACGGTCGGCGCCGCCGGCGGCGTAGTCGGCCTAGCGCTCGCACACGGCCGGGTGGCACTCGCCTGCGAACAGGTCGGCGGCGCGGCCCGGGTGCTGGAGCTCGCGGTCGAGCACGCGCGGACCCGGGTCCAGTTCGCCCGGCCGATCGGATCGTTCCAGGCGGTCAAGCACCGCTGTGCGGACATGCTCGTCGCGGTCGAGACGGCTCGCTCGGCGGCGTGGGCCGCTGTCCGCGCGGTCGGGACGGAAGAGCTGCACCTCGTGTCCGCGGTGGCGGCGGCGGTCTGCGCGGACGCGTACACCACCTGCGCGTCGGGTTTCGTCCAGATCGCCGGCGGCCTCGGTTACACCTGGGAGCACTCGGCCCACCTGTACGTGAAGCGGTCCCGGGGCTCTGCGGTCCTCTTCGGCACCCCCCATCAGCATCGTCGGCTCGTCGCCGACCTCGCGTCGATCCGGGAAGGACGTTCCTGATGACTGACCAGGTACCCCTCGCTGAGGGCCTCTTCACCTGGCCCTCCGAGGACCCCGCGCTGCTCGGCGGCCTGGCCTCGGACGGCACGCTGGTCTTTCCGTACCGTCCGTACAAGCTGGTCGGTGGCGTCCGCGAGGAGCTGGAGAAGGTCGAACTCCCGCGCCGGGGAACGCTGTGGACGTTCACCACCCAGCGCTTCCGGCCACCGTCCCCGCCCTACGCCGGAGACGACGACGCGGACTCCTTCGAGCCGTTCGCGGTGGGTTACGTCGAACTACCCGGTGCGCTGCGGGTGGAGGCCCGGCTGACCGAGCCGGACCCGGCCAAGCTGCGGATCGGCCAGGAGATGGAACTGCGGATCGTGCCGTTCGGCACCGATGCCACCGGCAACCAGACCGTTCTCTACGCGTTCGCCCCGGTCGAGGAGGCATCTGATGGCACCGAGTGACGTCGCGATCATCGGCGTCGGGCTGCACCCGTTCGGCCGCTACCCCGGCAAGTCCGCCTTACAGATGGGCGAGGACGCGGTCGTCGAAGCTCTCGGAGACGCCGGGATCGAGTGGTCGGCGATCCAGGCCCTCTACGCGGGCAGCATGGAGGTGAAGAACCCGGAGGCGATCGTCGGGCTGCTGGGGCTCACCGGAGTGCCCGGCCGCGCGGTGTTCACCGGCTGCGCGACCGGTGCGACGTCGCTGGCGATGGCCGCCAACGCGATCCGGCTGGGCGACGCCGACGTCGCGATCGCGATCGGCCTGGACAAACACCCGCGTGGCGCGTTCTCCGACCATCCGTCGGTCTCCGGCCTGCCGGACTGGTACGGCGAGGCCGGGCTGTTCCTCACCACCCACTTCTTCGGCATGAAGGCCAACCGGTACCTGCACGACCACGGCATCCCGGTCGAAACGCTGGCGCAGGTCGCGGCCAAGGCGTTCGGCAACGGCGCGCGGAACCCGAACGCGTGGCGACGCAAGCCGATCTCGGTGGAGGAGGTGCTGGCCTCCCCGGTGCTCAACTACCCGCTGACCCAGTACATGTACTGCGGGCCGGACGAAGGGGCGGCCGCGGCGATCCTGTGCCGCGCCGAGGATGCCCACCGCTACACCGCCCAGCCGGTCTATCTGCGGGCAAGCACGCTACGCTCCCGCCGGGAGGGCGCGTTCGAACTGCTCACCCCGTCCCTGCCGCTCACGGCCGCGCCCAGCGTCACCGTGGATGCCTCGCGGGAGGCGTACGAGCAAGCCGGTCTCGGCCCCGAGGACGTCGACGTGATCCAACTGCAGGACACCGACGCTGGATCCGAGGTCATCCACATGGCCGAGAACGGCTTCTGTGCGGACGGAGAGCAGGTCGCGCTCGTGGCGGCCGGCGAGACCGAGATCGGTGGGCGCCTGCCGATCAACACCGACGGCGGCCTGCTGGCCAACGGCGAACCGGTCGGCGCGTCCGGGCTGCGGCAGATCTACGAGCTGGTCAACCAATTACGGGGACGTGCCGGCGACCGGCAGGTGCCGGGCGCCCGGGTCGGGTACGCCCAGCTCTACGGCGCACCGGGCACTGCCGCTGTCACGATCCTGTCCACATGAGTTTCCGGGACGACGTCCGGGCGTGGCTGGCGACCACGCCGCGCCCGGACGGCCTGCACGACTACGGGCCGACCCCCACGGTCGACGACGTTCCCGCCGGACGGGCCTGGCAGCGGATCCTCGCCGACGCCGGGTACGCCTGCCTGCACTGGCCGGCCCGCTGGGGTGGCCGGGATGCCACGGTGGCCGAGCAAGCGGCGTTCGCCGAGGAGACGGCGCGGGCCGGCGTCCCCCGGCAGTTGAACATCGTCGGCCCCGACCTCGTCGGCCCGGTGCTGATGACCTACGGGACGGCCGCGCAGCAGGAGCGGTATCTGCCCCCGATCCGGACCGGCGACGACCTCTGGTGTCAGCTGTTCAGCGAACCGGACGCCGGGTCCGATCTCGCCGCCGTGCGCACGCGGGCCGTGCGCGTGGACGACGGCTGGGTGGTCGACGGGCAGAAGGTCTGGACGAGCGGCGGCGCGGACGCGGAGTACGGGCTGCTACTGGCTCGCACCGGCGGTCCGGGCTACGCGGGTCTGTCGGTGTTCGTGGTGCCCATGACCGCGCCGGGCGTGATCGTCCGTCCGCTGCTCCAGATGGACGGCGAGAGCAAGTTCAACGAGGTGTTCCTCACCGGTGTGGCGCTGCCTGCGGAGGCGCTGGTCGGCGTCGAGGGCGGCGGCTGGGCGGTCGCTACGGCCACGCTCGGGCGGGAACGTCTGTCGCTGGGGGCCAACGCGGTCTCGATGTTCCGGGCACTGGACGACCTGGTCGACGCGGCCGCCGTGCGGGGCCGGTTCGACGAGCACCTGCGCGACCGGGTCACCGATCTCTGGATCCGGGTGTGGTTGCTGCGCGCCACCTGGGAGCGCGCGATCGCCGAGGGCGCCGAGCCGGGCGCCCCCGCGTTCTCGGTGCTCAAGCTGCTCAGCTCGGAGACCCAGCGGGACATCGGCGACGCCGGGATCGAGGCGCTCGGGCTGGACGCGCTGTGGTCGGAGGACGAGGAGCCGCTCGTCCACCGGATGCTGGTCGGGCACGCGCAGACGATCCTCGGCGGGACCAGCGAGATCCAGCGCAACATCGTGGCCGAACGGATCCTCGGGCTTCCGCGCGACCCTTACCGGCCATGACGAGGTTGGGGCGCCTGCTGCGGCCAGGCATGCGGGTCGCGATCGGAGACGGCCTGGGCGCGCCACGCTCGGCGTCCCGGGAGCTCTCGGTGGCGGCCCGGGAAGTCGGCGACATCCGGTTGCTGCTCGGCTGGGTGCCGGTCGCCGACCCGGAGCTGGATCTGACCGCGTTCGCCGACGTGCGGACGGTGATGTCGGGGTGGGGGTTGCGGCGTCCGATCGAGGCAGGGCTGGTGCACGCGGTCCCGGCACGGCTCTCGGCGGTACCCGCACTACTGGCCGGGCCGCTCCGGCCGGACGTGCTGCTCGCGACCGTCGTACCGCGGTCCGACGGCGGGTACGGCTTCCGGAGCGAGGTGTCCTGGCAGCCGGCGGCGGTGGACGCCGGGGCACTGGTCGCCGGAGTGGTGGCGCCGCCGTTCCCCCGTGCGGACGCCGGACCGCCGCTGCCGTCCGACCGTCTGGTGCTGGTGGGGGAGTCCTCGGACCCGCCGCTGACGCTCGCGACGGCGTCGCCCGGCCCCGAGCACCGCGCGATCGCCGAACGCGTGGCCGGGCTGCTGCCGCCCGGCGCCCGGCTCCAGGTCGGCCCGGGAGCGCTGGGCCTCGCCGTGCTGGACGCCGTCCGCACGCCCGTCCGGGTCGAGTCCGGTCTGCTGCCCGACGCCGTGGTCGGTCTCGACCGGCGCGGGCTGCTCCTCGCACCGCCGATCGCGACCTACCTCGCTGGCGGCGCGGAGCTGTTCGAGTGGGCCGATGGCAAGCCGTTGCTGCACCGCATTGAGCACACCCACGACCTCGGTCGGCTGTCGTCCGGTGATCCGTTCGTCGCGGTCAACACCGCCCTCGAGCTCGACGCCCAGGGTCAGGTCAACGTCGAAGCGGTGCCCGGCGCCGCGATCGGTGGCATCGGGGGCCACCCGGACTACGCGGCCGCCGCCACCCGCTCCGTCGGCGGGCTCAGCATCGTGGCGGTGTCCCGGCGTAGTGCGTTCGTGTCCGCGCTCTCGGGCCCGGTGAGCACGCAGGGGCACGACGTCGACGTGGTGGTCACCGAGGACGGCGTCGCGGACCTGCGCGGTCTCGACCGGGTCGAGCGTGCCGCCGCAATCGCCGCCCTGCGGTAGGTAGGCCGCTCAGACCCCGGTGGCCCGGAGCAGCCGCTCGTAGTAGACCCCGGGGCCGCCGAACAGCAACTGGGATGCCGTGGCGCGCCGGTAGTACAGGTGCGCCGGGTGCTCCCAGGTGAACCCGATTCCGCCGTGCACCTGGATGTTCTCCGCGGCGGCGAACAGATAGGCCTCGGAGCAGACGATGTGGGCGACCGCCGCGGCCGTCCGGAGCGCGGCGGCGCCATCGGCGGCGACGTTCGCTGCCTCGGTCGCGGCGGCATCGGCCAGCTGGACCCGGGTGAACATGTCGGCGCACTTGTGCTTCACCGCCTGGAACGACCCGATCGCCCGGCCGAACTGCACCCGCTCGCGGGCGTAGGACGCACTGGCCTCGAGGCAGGCGCGGGCGCCGCCGACCTGCTCGGCCGCCAGCGCGGTGGTGGCCAGGTCGACTACCCGGTCCACGACGTCGGTAGCGCCGCCGACGGAGCCGACCAGCCGCGCCGGGACGTGTGCGAACTCCACGCGGGCCAGCGGACGCGTCCCGTCCAGCACGGCGAGCGGCGTGCGGGTCAGGCCCGGAGCGGTCGCCGGAACGGCGAACAGCGAGGGACCGTCCGGCGTCGTGGCCACGACCAGCAGGAGGTCGGCGGTGGCGCCGTCGAGCACCAGGCCGTGCGCGCCGGTCAGCGTCCAGCCGCTGCTGTCCGCCGCCGCTACCCCGATGCCGTCCGGACTCCAGTTCTCGCTCACCGCGAGCGTCGCGGTGCGGGTACCCGCCGCGATCGCCGGCAGGTGCTCCGCGCAGGCGACGTCGTCCTCGGAGGCCAGCAGCGCCGACGCGGCGAGGACGACCGTGGCGAGGAACGGGCTCGGCGTCAGTGCCCTGCCGAGCTCCTCGAACACGACGTGGAGCTCGGCGAAGCTGTAGCCGTCGCCGCCGTAGGCGGCCGGTAACGCCAGCGAGACGACGCCCAGCTCGGTGGCGAGCCCGGACCAGACGGCCGGGTCGTAGACACCGGCGTCGATGGTCCGGCGCACGACCTGCTCGTCGCTGCGTTCGGCCAGGTAGCTCCGGACGGCGGCGCGGAGTTCGTCGCGCTCGGCGGCGCTCGTGCGGACGCGATCGGTGGACAGCGCGGTCATCGGGCCCCTCCCGAGCGGCGCAGCTCGCGGAACGGCGTCGTACTGTCGATGCCCGGCTCCTTCGGCAGCCCGAGCACGCGCTCGGCCAGGATGTTCTTCATGATCTCCTCGGTTCCGCCGAGAATCCGCAGCGCCGGTGTGGACAGCAGCAGCTCGGTCCAGGAGTACGCGCCCCAGGCGCCGGTGTCGGCGATCAGCTTCGGCCCGAGCACCTCGGCCGCCAGGCGTGCGCCCCGGGTGAGGTTCTGCGCGTACAGCAGCTTCGAGACCGACGCCTCCGGGCCGGGCTGTACACCGGCTTGCGCCCGCCCGATCGCCTGGCGGTTGAGGGCCTCCGTCGCGGCTTGGTCGGCGTAGAGCCGCGCGAGTTCGCGTCGGACCGCCGGATCGCCGCGGCGTCCGTTCTGCTCCAGCAGCGCGGTGAGGAACGGCAGCGAGACGGCTCGGGCCGCCGGTCCGACACCTTCTCCGCCGACGGTGGCGCGCTCGTTCATCAGCGTCGTGAGCGCGGTGCGCCAGCCGCCGTCGACCGGGCCGAGCCGGTGGTCGTCGGGCACCCGGACGTCGGTCAGGAAGACCTCGTTGAAGTCGGCGCCGCCGGTCATCTGGCGTAGCGGCCGGACCTCGACGCCGGGAGCGGCCATGTCCACCAGGAAGGCGGTGATTCCACGGTGCTTGGGGGCGTCCGGATTCGTCCGGCAGAGCGCCATGCCGATTCCGGCGTGCTGGGCGATCGACGTCCAGACCTTCTGCCCGGTGAGGACCCACTCGTCACCGTCGCGGACCGCGCGGGTGGTCAGGCTGGCCAGGTCGGACCCGGCGCCCGGTTCGCTGAACAGCTGGCAGGCGATCACGTCGCCGGAGTACATCGCCGGGAGGTAGCGCTGTTTGATGTGCGGTTCGGCGTGCGCGAGGATCGTCGGCCCGATCATGCCGAGCCCGATCACGGCGAGCACGCCGGTGTCCGGCACGTCGTAGTCGGCTTCGATGCCGTCGTAGACCAGGTCGTGCAGCGTCGAGAGTCCGCGGCCGCCGTGCTCGGTCGGCCCGCTGATCCAGCCGAAACCCGCCTCGTAGCGGCGCCGCTGCCAGGCCCGCGCCGCGGCGACCTTCGCCGCGTCGACGTCCGGCGGATCCGTGCTGAAGTACGCGATCCGGTCCTCGCCGACTCCCCAGTCGACCGTCGTGGCCGGTGGCCGCCGCTCGGCGTTGGCGTCCAGGAACACCCGGACCTCGTCGGCGAACGTGCCCAGGTCCTCGCTCACGCGTCCTCCATCGTCACCACGGGGTGCAGTTCCGCGCCGGAGAGCAGAGCAGCACCGAGAGATGCGGTCAGCGACCGGTGGCCGCCGAGCAGCGCGTCGAGTGCGGCGCCCCGCGCGACGTACGCGTGGACGGGTCCTTCGCCGGCCACACCCATGGCCCCGCACACCTGGACCGCCGTGCGGAGCGTCCCTGCCTGGGCCAGCCCGGCCGCCCGCTTGGCGAGCGCCGCGGACCAGGGCGTCCCGTCCGCCTCGGCGGCGTCCAGCGTTGACCGCGCGGCCTCCAGGGCGACGTAGGCCTCCGCGAGGCGGTGCCGGACCGCCTGGAAGGAACCGATCGGCCGTCCGAACTGCGTGCGGCTCGTGGTGTGCTCCACGGCGAGGGACAGCGCGGAGTCGGTGACCCCGATCAGCTCGGCGGCGAGCGCGCGGCGCGCGGCCGCGATCGCCCGGTCCGGCGGTGGCCCGGCCGGTGGAGTCGTGTCCGGCCAGGGCACTTCGTCGACGACGAGCCAGCGCGACGTGCGGTCGAACCCGGAGGCGGGGGCGGCGGCGCGAGCCACCGCGTCGGCCGGAAGGCGCACCGGAGCCGCGTACTCCGTCAGGACGACCACCTCGTCGATCCCGTCCAGAGGTCCGAGGAGGACGCCCCGCCGGCCCGGGAGTCCGCCGCCGTCCGGATACGGGTAGAGGACAGCCCGACGTGCCGCCGACACCGGCGGAATCTCGTCGAGTACGACGCCGTCGAGCAGCCGGGACGTCGCCAACGCACGACCGTGCGCGGTGAACAGCAGCCGGGTCGCGGCGACCGGATCGGCGGCGCGGACGTCGTCCCAGCCCAGGTCGGTCAGCGCCGTCTCGGGGTGCTCGGGGGCAGCGGTGAAGACCGCGTGCAGGGAGGCGGTGAGCTGCTCCGCGGTGTCCCGGTCGAGGCCGGTGCTCATGCGGTGCGCTCGCGGGGGAGGCCGAGTACGTGGTCGGCGAGGATCGTCCGCTGCACCTCGGCGGAGCCGCCCATGATCGTGGCGGCGCGGCTGTACCACCAGTCCGCCCGCCAGGTGTCGGCGTCGGGATCGGGCCGCAGCAGGAATCCGGTTCCCGGGATGTCCCGCGCCAGGTCGTGCAGGTCGGTCTCCAGCTGTCCGAGGAGAATCTTGTCGACGCTCGCCTCCGGGCCGACCGGCTCACCGGCCGCGAGGCGCCGGACGGTGGCCGCGCTCCGGGATCGCAGCGCGATCAGGTCCGCGTAGCAGGCCCCGAACCGGCTCGTCGCACCGTCCGGCAGCGGGGACTGCGTCGCTTGTGCGCGGAGTTCCCGGAGGCGGCGCAGCGCCACCGCGGCCGACAGCCACGCGAACATCGCGCGCTCGAACTGGAGCAGGTACATCGCCACCGCCCAGCCCTGGCCCTCCGCGCCGATCAGCCGGTTCGTCGGGACCTGGACGTCGTCGAGAAAGATCTCTGCCAGCTCGTTGCGGCCGCTGGCCAGCCCGATCGGCCGGACGGAGACGCCGGGCGCGTCCGTGTCGACCATGAGCATCGTCAGCCCGCGATGCCGTTCGGCCGGGGTGCCGGTGCGGACCAGGCAGACCAGCCGCCGGGCGGTCGCACCGTGCGACGTCCAGATCTTCTGCCCTTCGACCCGGTAGACGTCCCCGTCCCGCGTGGCCCGGGTGCGCAGACCGGCCAGGTCGCTACCGGCGTCGGGCTCGGAGAACCCCTGCCCCCACCACTCCTCGCCGCGCAGGTAGGCCGGCACCACCTCGGCTGCGAGCGCGGGCGCGAACCGCAGCAGCGGCGGCCCGAGCGTCTCCAGCATCAGGTACGGCTCCGGTACCGGGAGCCCGGCGGCGGACAGCGCGTCGTACAGAACGGCGCGATGCCGCTCGTCGCCGCCCAGCCCACCCGCGTCGACCGGCCATCCGTACCGGTTCCACCCGGCGCGGTACAGCTCGCCGATCAGCCGCGCGTGGGAGGTGATCCGATCCTCGGTGGTGCCGTGGTGGAGGCCGCGCCAGCGGTCGAGATCCGGTGTGGACGCCAGATACTCCCGCACGCCCGCGGAGTACGCCAGGAGGTTGTCGGCCTCGATCAGGCCCGCGGTCATGCCCGGGTGCCCGGAGTACGGGACGCGGCCCGCGCCCGGGCGTTCTCCAGAAACGCGGTCACCAGGGCGCGGTGCTCCGGGGTGTCGAACGACTGGAACTCCTCGGCGAGCGCGTACTCGATCACCCCGGCGACCGCCCGCTTCAGGTGCAGGTTCAGCGCCCGCTTGGTGCTCTGCACCGCCTGTGGGGGCAGCGCCGCGAGCTTCGTCGCCAGCGTGACAGCCGCCTCCAGCGCCTCCCCGTCCGGAACGACCCGGTTGGCCAGGCCGAGCGCGACCGCCTAATCGGCCGGGATCCGCTCCCCGGTCAACAGGTACTCCTTGGCGCGCAGCATGCCCATCAGCAGCGGCCACGCCGGTGCGCCGCCGTCCGCCGCGGTCAGCCCGACCCCGACGTGCGGGTCGGCGATGTAGGCACTCTCGGCGATCAGGACGATGTCGCTGCAGCAGGCGAGGCTGCACCCGAGTCCGACGGCCGGGCCGTTGACCGCCGCGACGATCGGCAACGGGAAGTCGAGCATCTCGGCGACGAGCCGCCCGGCGTCGTCGATCTCCCGCCGGCGGGCGGCGCGGTCGTCCCAGAGGTCGACGAAGTGCTGCAGGTCGCCGCCCGCGCTGAACGCGCGGCCGGCGCCGGTGAGGACCACCGCCCTGGCCTCGGGGTCGGCCGCGAGGTGGTGCCAGACCTCGATGAGCGCCGTGTGTAGTGCCTCGTTGGTCGCGTTCAACGCCTCCGGCCGGTTGAGCGTCACTACGCGGACGGCGCCCCGGGACTCGACCAGCAGCTCCGGCCCGAACGGATCGCCCATGAACCTCTCCTCGTGTCGGCCGCTGTCGATAAAACCGTCATCACGGTCTAGGTGCTCGAATAAGCAGCTCGGATGAGAGCAGCTGGCTCCCGATCGCCCTTCATCCCACAAGTCTTTGACGAAACTGTCAAGTTCTCCTAACGTCGGGCCGCATCCGGTCTTCCCCGCCAGCGAAGGAGCGCCGAATGGGGCAGTTGAGCGCGGTCGGGACCTACCTCCCGCCGTGGGGGAGTCACACGGTTCGGGTCGCGGGCCGGGACGAAGACGTGGTCACGATGGGTGTCGCCGCAGGCAGGGCCGCGCTGAGCGGTCGGTCGGAGACGGTCGGCCGGGTCGTCCTCGTCAGCCGGGACCTGCCGCTGCTCGACGGGGGCAACGGGGCGGCGCTTCTCGCCGGGCTGGGACTTCCCTCCGACGTGCCGGTCGTGGAGCAGGTCGGAGGTGCGCCTGCCGCACTGGACGCCGTGGCGGGCGCCGCGCCGGGCACGCTGGTCATCGCGGCGGACCTCGCGCCGGCTGGTGCGGCGGCGGTCCTGGTGGACACGGTCGGCCCGGAGGTGGAGCCGGTGGCACGCGTGACCCGCAGCCTTCCGGTTCGCGCGCGGGGCCGCGACGGTGTGACCCGCGACTACGACGATCCCCGGCTGGAGCGGGATCGCGGGGCCGGCGTGGCCGTGGATCGTCTAGCGCTGCCGTCCAAGCCCGCGGTCGTGGCCGGGCTGGCGGCGCGGCAGGCCTCCGCGCTGGCTGAGGGCCGTCCACCGGCGTTGCCCACGACCGGAGCGAGCGCCGCGTTGTTCGCGCTGGCGGCACTGACCGGGGCCGGCCTCGTGCTCGCGGTGGAACAGGCGAGTGCCGCCGCCGTGACCGTGGACGGCCTGCCTGCGGTGGTCCGCCGGGACGAACGGTCCGCGGCGCCGATGGACGTTCAGCGGGAGACGCCGGGGCCCGAGATCGCACTGCCGCTCGCCGCCTACGAGCGGGCGTTCACCCCGAAGCTCCGGTGGGAGGCGGCGGCCTGCGCCGCCTGCGGAACGCTCGCGTTTCCGCCCCGGTACCGCTGCCTGGGGTGCGGCGCCGAGGGGCGCTGGGCGGCCGTGCCGTTGCCGCGTACCGGTGAGGTCTACACCGCGGTGACCGTCCACGTCCCCGTGCCCGGGATCGCGACGCCGTACTCGCTGGTGATCGTCGAGCTCGACGACGTCGGCGTGCGGGCGCTGGTACCGGTGACCGGCGTGCGGGCCGGGACCGCGGGGATCGGGGACCGCGGCCGGTTGGTCTTCCGCCGGATGGCGGTTCGGACCGGAATCCCCGACTACGGGTACGCGCTGCTGCCCGAGCGTCCGGACGAGGTTGACGGCTGGGTAACGACGGCGGGTTCGCCCGCGACGGAGGGTGGGCGATGAGGCGGGTCGCGGTCGTGGGAGCCGGCATGACGGCCTTCGGCGAGCACTTCGGGCTCGGGCTGAAGGACCTGGTGCCGATGGCGGTCACCGAGATGGCCGACAGCGTCGAGAAGGGACTGGACCGGGCCGATATCCAGGCCGCCTGGTTCGGGGAGCTGACCACCACCGACGGGTTTCCGTCCGGCATCCTGGCCGACTCGTGCGGCCTGCTCGACATTCCGGTGACCCGGGTGGAGAACGCGTGCGCGACCGGCAACGACGCGGTCCGCAACGCGACGTACGCGGTCGGCTCGGGCGTGGTGGACGTCGCCCTGGTGGTCGGTGCCGACAAGGTGCGCGAGTCCTCGGCCCGCAGCACGTTCTGGGAGTGGGCGGCGTTGACCCGCGACATGGCCTGGGACTACCCGCTGGGCCTGGTCGCACCGGCGAACTTCGCGCTGCACGTCGCCCGCTACCTCCACGAGTCGCCGGCCACCCGGGAGCACATGGCGATGGTGGCCGTGAAGAACCACCGGCACGCCGTGAGCAACCCGAAGGCGCAGCTGCGCTTCGAGATCACGGTCGAGCAGGCGCTGGCCGCGCCGATGGTCGTCGCACCGTTCGGCCTGTACGACTGCACGCCGCAGAGCGACGGGGCCGCCGCGCTGCTGCTCGTCGCCGAGGACGTCGTCGACCGGTACACCGATCGGCCGGTCTGGGTACGGGGCGTCGGGCTCGGCCTCGACCGGGTGATGCACCAGCACAAGACCGACATGACGACGTTCCCGCCGACGGTGAAGGCCGCGCGGGCCGCGTACACGATGGCGGGGCTCGGGCCGGACGACATCGACGTGGCCGAGGTGCACGACTGCTTCACCGGCGTGGAGATGATCTCGTACGAGGACCTCGGCTTCGCGCCCCGACTCGGTGCGTATCGGCTGGTGGAGGACGGCGTGACGAGCGTTGGCGGCGCCAAGCCGGTCAACCCCAGCGGCGGGCTGAAGGCGAAGGGGCATCCGCCGGGCGCGACCGGTGTGGCTCAGTGCGTGGAGTTGTTCGAGCAGCTCCGCGGTGAGTCGCACAACCAGGTGGACGGCGCCCGGAACGCCCTGGCGCACAACGTCGGTGGCCCGACCGCCGTCTCCGCGGTCACCGTGCTCTCGGTGGACCGCGGATGATCCGGGTTGGGATCGTCGGCGTCGGCTGGGGCGCCCGCGTGCAGGCGCCGGCGTTCCAGGCGGTGCCGGGCTACGAATTGGTCGGGCTCTGCGCCCGCACGCCCGAGCGGCTGGCGAAGGCGGCCGGGAAGCTGGGGGTCAGCGACGTCTCGACCGACTGGCGGTCGTTCGTGGAGCGGAACGACCTGGACCTGATCTCGGTCGCGACGCCGACCGGATCGCACCGGGAGATCACGCTCGCCGCGCTGGCCGCCGGCAAGGCCGTGCTCTGCGAGAAACCGCTGGCACTCGACGCCGCCGGTGCGGACGAACTGGTCCGGGCGGCCGCCGCGAGCGACCGCCCGGCAGCCTGCTGCTTCGAGAGCCGATGGCTACCGGACCGGCTGGCCCTGTGGGACGCCGTCCGCGGCGGTTATCTCGGGACGCCGTACTACGCGCAGGTCAACCGGAGCGCGTCGTACTGGCATCCGAGCCACCCGCTCCAGGCGACCTGGATGTACGACCGCGACCAGGGCGGCGGCTACCTGTCCGGGATCCTGGTGCACGACCTCGACCTGATCTGCACACTGCTCGGTGATCCGGTCGCCGTCTGCGCCGAGGTCCGGACGACGGTGCCGCGCCGGGAGCTCCCGGACGGCGGCACCCTCGCCGTGACCGCGGACGACACCGCGGCGCTGCTGCTGCGGCTGGCCTCCGGAGCGCTGGCCGTGCTGAGCGTCTCGGTGATGGGTGCGCACGCCGACCACGTCGGGCTGGAGCTGTTCGGCAGTAACGGCACGATCGTCGGGTCGGGCACGATCCGTGGGGCGGAGCTGCGGGCCGCCCGCGCCGAGGATCCGGGGCTCGCGCCGCTGCCGCTGTCCGACCGGCGCCCGCCCGGCGACGCGGAGTTGCCGGGTGGCCTGGCCGGGTCGGCGATCCGGGCGACGGCGCTGATGCTCGCCGACTGGCTGCCGGCGTTCGACGGTCAGCCGACCGACGTCCCCACGTTCGCGGACGGAGCGCGAGCGATCGCCGTCACCGACGCCGCCCGGCGCTCCGCCGAGGGTGCCGGCTGGGTCTCACTCCGGCGCTGACGGTTCGGAGCGGCCGACGCGTGCCAGCACCTCGGGGCGGGTGGTTCGCAGGACCAGCGCCCAGACCACCCCGCCGACGAAGGCACCGCCGAGACTCACCGGGAACAGCCAGCCGACCGCCGGGGCTACGTCCGCCAGGACGCTCGGCAGCCGGATGAGCGCGTAGACGAAGACGAAGCCGGTCACGACCATCGCGAAGGCCCCCGCGACCAGGTGGCCCTCCCACCCGAGGAAGCCGGTGTCGTCTTCCTCCGCGCCGCGCAGGAAGTACACGACCGCGGCGAGCGACGTCAGCGTGAGCACGGCGACGATGCCCAGGCCGCCCAGAACTCCGACCACCAGCGCCACCGCGGTGTTGTCGACCGACACCGCGACCAGCGCCAGCGGGCCGGCGATGAGCGGTGCGAGCCATCCGGCTCGCACCGGGGTACCACCGTGACGGCGGGTGCCCAGCGAAGCCGGGAGGACACCGTCCCGGGCGAGACCGGCGATCTGCCGGGCGACACTGTGGTGGATCGACGCCGACGCGCCCAGGGCGCCGAGGACCAGCGCCGCGGTGAACAGGTGCACCACGGTGATCACGTGCTCGGGGCCGACGAGGCGGCCGACCACCACGAGGACCAGCGGTTGGCCGTTGCCTCCGGTCTGGGACTCGTAGCTGCCCTGCGCGATCGACACCGCGTTCTCCGGTCCGGTCGCCACGCTGATCGCCCATCCGCTGACCAGCAGCACGACCGCCGCGACCGCGTAGGAGACGATCGTGGCCCTGGGCACCGTGCGCTGGGGGTCGGTCACCTCGTCGGCGTACGTGGCGCCGGTCTCCGAGCCCATGAACGACGTCAACGCGAAACACAGAGCCAGGCTGACCGACCCGCCCAGGAGCCAGGCCGGATCGATCGCGTCGTAGGAGATCCGGCCCTGGTCGGGTGTCGTGACCGCGCCGAAGTCGATCCAGAGGACGGCGATCGCCTGGCTGGCCGCCAGACCGAGGTACACCCGGCTCAGCGTCCGCAGCTGGAGCCGGCCGAGGCCGACCACCGCCGCGACCGCGATCACCAGGCTGACCTGCAGTGAGATGTGGACGTCGAACAGACCCTCGACGAACGAGGTGAGCACTCCGGCGAGCAGGACGAGGACGCCGCCGAGAAGAACGCTGTAGGACAGGACGGCCAGCACCGCGACTCCGAGGCCGATCGTCGGCCCGAGCCCGTGGGTCACGAACGCGTAGAGACCACCGCTGTGCCGGATCCGCCGGGCCAGGCCGCCGTAGGCGATCGCGAAGACCAGCAGCACCCCGCCGCCGAGGCCGAAGACGAGGGGCGTCGCCACGACACCACTGAACTGGTAGGTCGTGGGCATGACGCTCCACAGCATCACCAGCGGCGCATGCGTCATCGTCGTGATCAGCACCAGCTCCGGTATGCCGACCGGTTTGGCCCGGGGGCGCCGGCGCGGCCGGCCGATCGCGCCGGTGCTGGGTGCCGTGGGGTAGGCCGGCGGCAGAGCGTCGACCCGGCCCCGCGCCCCACCGGCCGGGACCCGCTGTGCCGGAGCCCACGGTGGGGGTGCCGCCGTGGCGGGCGCGTTGCCCCAGCCGGGGGATCCGGAGCCGGTGATGCGGTCAGGCGCGTCGTCGCGCATGAGCGGTACTCCCAGAGTCGGAAAGACGGGTCGCGGCGACGGGCGGCGGCGAGCGGCCGGCCGCGGGCTGGGGCGACTCTGACATCACGTCTACTGATTGGCAAGAGGTGAGGCTCATGGGATTTGAGGTATTGCCTGGGGATAGCCGCGCTGAAGCGCCCACCCATGGCCGACCCACCGCCATATTCTGACCTGACGTCTTCGTGTGGCCCCGGGAGGGCTCCCGCGCAGGCAATCGTAGACGCTGCGTCAGATTCTGCTTAGAGTGCGCAGGTAATTCTGCGAGTGGAGGCAGTGTGGCTTCTGACGTCGGGTTCGAGCACGTCGACGTGGTGGTCGTCGGCGCCGGGTTCGCCGGTCTGTACGCGGTGCACCGCTTGCGGGAACTGGGTTTCTCGGTGCGGGCGTTCGAGGCCGGAGGCGACGTCGGCGGTACGTGGTATTGGAATCGCTACCCCGGCGCGCGGTGCGACATCGAGAGCCTTGAGTACTCCTACTCGTTCTCTCCCGCGCTCCAGCAGGAGTGGGTGTGGAGCCGCCGCTATCCGGAGCAACCGGAGATGCTGCGCTACGCCCAGCACGTGGCCGACCGGTTCGCGCTGCGCGAGGCGATCACGTTCGGAACCCGCGTGACCTCGGCGGAGTTCGACACCGACCACTGGGCGATCCGGACCGACGCCGGCCACCAGATCCAGACGCGCTTCTGCGTGCTGGCCACCGGATGCCTCTCGGCGGCCCAGATCCCCGAGATCGCCGGACGCGAGTCCTTCGCCGGAGCGACCTATCACACGGCGCGGTGGCCGCAGGAGGGCGTGGACTTCGCCGGGCAGCGGGTGGCAGTGATCGGCACCGGCGCGTCCGGCATCCAGGCGGTCCCGCTCATCGCGGAGCAGGCCGACCACCTCACGGTCTTCCAGCGCACCGCCAACTTCAGCGTCGCCGGGTCGAACGAGCCCCTTCCGAGGGACGAGATGCGCGAACGTCAGGCGCACTACGCCGAGTTCCGGGAGCGTGCCCGCCGGTCGTTCGGAGGTGTCCTCCTGCGTCAGAACCGGGTGTCCGCTCTGGCGGTTTCGGAGGTGGAGCGGGCGGCGGAGTTCGCATCCCGGTGGGGGACCGGTGGCTTCTCCTTCATGGCCGCGTTCGACGACCTGATCTTCGACCCGGCCGCGAACGAGCACGCCGCGGAGTTCGTCCGGCAGAAGATCCGCGACATCGTGACCGACCCGGCGACGGCCGACCTGCTGACACCGCGCGACCACCCGATCGGAACGAAGCGGATCTGTGTCGACAGCGGCTATTACGCGACGTTTAACCGGAACAACGTGACGCTCGTCGACCTCCGCGCGACGCCGATCGAGCGCCTCACGCCCGGCGGTCTCCGCGTCGGCGGCCAGGAGTACGCGGTGGACAGCATCGTGTTCGCCACCGGCTTCGACGCGATGACCGGGGCGGTGCTGCGCATGGACATCCGCGGTCGGGACGCCCGGACGATCCAGGAGAAGTGGAGCGGCGGACCGACGACCTATCTGGGCCTCGCCGTCGCGGGGTTTCCCAACCTGTTCCTGATCGCCGGACCGGGGAGCCCGTCGGTGATCAGCAATGCCTTCCTCTCGATCGAGCAGCACGTCGACTGGATCGGCGACTGCCTGGTCATGATGCGCGATCAGGGTCTGGCGACGATCGAGGCCGAGCCCGAGGCCGAGGCCGCCTGGGTGGATCACGTCAACGAGGTCGCCGACCGGACGCTCTACGTCAAGGCCGACTCCTGGTACCTCGGCGCCAACGTCCCCGGCAAGCCTCGGATGTTCATGCCCTACATCGGCGGCGTGAGCCGGTACCGCAAGCGGTGCGATGCCGTCGCGGCAACCGACTACGAGGGTTTCACCACGTCCTAGGAGGCCGCTGCGATGCCCATCGATCTGTCCTTGCTCGGCGACCCGGCCCGGGTCGCCGTGGTGATCTCGGAGATGCAGCGGGGGATCGTCGGTGACCTGGCCCGGCCACCGATGGCGGCGATGCGCGACGCGCTCGTCGAACACGGCACGATCAGCGCGCTCGCCCGGCTGGTGGCCGGGGCGCGGGCCGCCGACGTCGCGGTGGTGCACGCGACGCTCCAGTACCGGCGCGACCGCCTCGGCCTGACCGTCAACACCCCGTTGATGGCCGTCATGACCGCCGACCCCGAGTACCTCGTCGCCGGGACGCCGGACACCGAGGTGATCCCCGAACTGGCGCCGGAACCGCGTGATCTGGTCGCCGCCCGGTACCACGGGCTGTCCGCGTTCACCGGCACCGAGCTCGACGCTCTTCTCCGGGCGATGGGCGTGGAGACGCTCGTGCTCGGCGGCGTCTCGCTCAACGAGGCGGTGATCGGGATGGCGATCGAGGCGGCCAACCTGGGCTACCGCGTGGTGATCCCGTCCGACGCGGTCATGGGCCTGCCGTACGAGTTCGGTCAGGACGTACTCCGCTACGCGATGCGCCTGTTGGGGCCGGTCGTTTCGGTGGAGACGATCCTGGCGATCTGGGATCGGAAGTCTTGCCAATTCTCCGATTGATCTGACAGTGTGTCTACTAATTACCGGCCGAGAAACCGCAGAGTAGTGACTGTTCTGACGCGCTGCGTGGCAGATGTGCGGGTCGAGGAGGACACGATGGCCGAGCAGCGGCGACTAGTGGTGTGTGCTAGCCACAGCCCAGGAATGGAGCGCGACACCGAGCGGGTCGAAGGCACCGAGTTCCGCGCCGGCCTGGCCCGCGCCCGCGACCTGGTGACCGAGTTCGACCCCGAGCTGGTGGTCCTCTTCGGCGGCGACCACCGCCGCGCGTTCCGCACCGTGGTCCCGTCGTTCGCCGTCTCCCTCTCGGCCGGGATCATCGCCGAGGGCAACCACGGCCCCGCAGCCCTCGACGTTCCGTACGGCACCGCCCGGAACCTGACCGAGCATCTGCTCACCGCCGGCATCGACATCGCCGTCTGCCGCGACGTCGACCTCGACCACGCGTTCGCGCAGCCGCTGCGCGATCTGCTCGGCGCGGTGGACGCGCGGCCGGTCATCCCGGTGGCCGTCAACTGCGCGACGGCGCCGCTTCCCCGAGCAGGCCGTGTCCTGGCGCTCGGCCGGGCGGTCGCCAACTTCCTCGACGACGTGGGCGCGCGGGTGCTCGTCATCGGCACCGGTGGCCTGTCCCACTCGCCACCGAGCCTGGAGGTCGACGCCTACGAACTGGACGACGACGAGCGCGCCAGGCTCATCGCCGAGGGCTCGGAGGCCGCGCGCACCAAGATCCGGCCCGACTGGGACCGGGCGTTCCTGACCGCGATGGCGTCCTGGGACACCGACCGCCTGACGGAGCTGACCGACCACGCGCACCAGGACGCCGGCGCCGGTGCGAACGAGGTACGCACCTGGCTGGCCGCGGGCGCCGCCGGTGGTGGCCGATCGCTGCGGCAGCTGGTGTACCAGCCCGTGCCGGAGTGGATCACCGGTATGGCCGCGGTCGCGTCGGCCTGAACCCCTTCCGTAGTCCCTCCCAGCCGTCCGCACTCGCGTCCGAAGGTGTTCGTCATGGCGGAGAAGTTTGATGTGGTCGTGCTCGGCAGTGGAGCCGCGGGGCTCACGGCGGCGTTCACCGCGGCCGCGTCCGGCCTGTCGGTCGGCGTGTTCGAGAAGGCCGCGGAGGTCGGCGGCACCACCGCGTGGTCGGGGGGCAACGTCTGGATACCGAACAACCCGCTGATGGCCGGGGTCGGCGTCCACGACAGCGACGACGAGGCGTTCACGTACCTCATGTCGCTCTCCCGCGGCCTGCTCTCCGAGCCGCTGGTCCGGGCCTACCTGCAGGCCGGCCCGGAGATGGTCGAATTCCTGGACGCCAGGGCCGGTACCGAGTTCTACGTCGCCGAGGGCTTCCCGGACTACCACCCCGAGCATCCGGGCGGGAAGCCCGAGGGCGGCCGCACGCTCGAGACGCCGCTGTTCCCGTTCGACGAGCTCGGCGCCTGGCACCACCGGGTGACGCCCGGCCCGTACTTCGCCGAACTGCACCTCGTCCAGCGGGAGACGCCGATCGGAGCGGCGGTGCCCCAGCCGCCGTCGGCCGAGGAACTCGCGCGGCGGCGGATCCGGGACGAACGCGGACGCGGCCAGTCCCTGGTGGGCCGCCTGCTCAAGGCATGCCTGGACAGCGGGGTGGTGGTGCGCACCGACCACCGCGCCACCGAGCTGGTGGTCCGCGACGGCCGGGTGAGTGGTGTGCGCTTCGACGGATCCGCCGAGGTCGACGCCTCCCGCGGGGTGGTACTCGCCACCGGTGGCTTCGAGTGGAACGAGGAGTACAAGAAGGCGTTCCTGCGGGGTCCGCTGACCCACCCGGTCACGATGCCGACGTCCGAGGGCGACGGCCTGCGGATGGCGATGAAGGTCGGCGTCTCCCTGGGCAACATGCGCGAGGCCTGGTGGAGCCCGGTCGCGGTACTGCCCGACGGGGTCAATCCGATGAACCGCGTCATGGTCAACGCGGACCGCACCCGCCCGCGTTCGATCATCGTCAACCGCAGCGGGCGGCGCTTCACGAACGAGGCTGCCAACTACAACGCGTTCGGCGGTGCGTTCCACGCCGAGGACGTCACGACGTTCGACTACGCGAACCTGCCGTGCTGGCTGGTGTTCGACCAGGAGTACCTGCGCCGGTACGGAACCGTCGGCCCCTACCCGCCGAATGAGGAACCGCCGCCGTGGCTGATCACCGGGGCCTCGCTCGGAGAGCTGGCCGACCGCCTCGGTGTGCCCGCCGACGAGTTCGAGCGCACGGTGACCCGCTGGAACGGGCACGCCGCGGCCGGACACGACCCGGACTTCCGCCGGGGCGAGAGCGCGCACGACCGCTGGTGGGGCGATCCGTACCTCAAGGGCAAGCCCGAGGCGACGCTTGGCCCGCTCGACGAACCGCCGTTCTACGCGGTTCCGCTGGTCAGCGGCGCGCTGGGCACCAAGGGCGGTCCGCAGACCGACGCTGAGGCCCGAGTGCTCGACCTCGACGGGGTGCCGATCGAGGGCTTCTACGCGGCCGGCAACGTGATGGCCTCCCCGTTCGGGATGACCTATGGCGGTGCGGGCGGGACGCTCGGCCCGGCGATGGTCTACGGGTACATCGCGGGACGCCACCTGGCCGGGCGTCCCGCGTGACCGACCTACTCTACGACCTGGTCGCCGCTCGCGCCGAAGCGACACCGGACGCGCTGCTCGTCGTCGACGAGCGCCGTCGGCGGATGACGTTCGGCCAGTTCCGGGACGCGGTCGAGCGAACCGCCGCGGGATTGGTCGGGCGTGGCGTCGGAGCGGGCACGGTCGTGTCCTGGCAGCTGCCGAGCTGGATCGAGACGATCGTGCTCACGTTCGCGCTGTCCCGGCTGGGCGCCGTCCAGAACCCGCTGATCATGATGCTGCGCGAGCCGGAGGTGGAGTTCATCTGCCGGCAGGTGGGCGCCGACCTGCTGATCGTGCCGCCGGCGTTCCGGGGCCACGACCACGCGGTGATGGCCCGGAACGTCGCCGCGCGCGTCCCCGGGCTCGACGTGTTGGTCACCGACGGCGCGCTGCCGTCCGGCGACCCGGAACTGCTGCCGGCCGAAGCGTCCGGGCCGGTGAACCGGTGGGCGTTCTACACCTCCGGCACCACGTCCGCGCCGAAGGGCGCCCGGCACACCGACGCCGGGTTGATCGCCGCCGCACGTGTCTTCTGCCAACGGATCGCGCCGGAGCCGGACGACCGGATCGCCGCGCTCGCGCCGCTCGCACACGTCGGCGGCGTCCTCCACGTCGTCGCGGCGCTGATGTCCGGGGCCGGTCTGATCATCACCGACGTCTTCGAACCCGCCGCGACCGCCCGGCTGCTCGCCGAGGAGGGCGTCACCTACGGAGGCAACGGCACCCCGTTCGTGCGCGCGTTCCTGGCCGAGCAGCGCACACGGCCGGACGTGCCGCTGTTCCCCCGGCTGAAGTGTTTCCTGATCGGCGGCGCTCCCCGCCCGCGCGACCTGCACCAGCAGGTCCGCGGTGAACTCGGCGGCACCGGCATCGCGTCCGGCTTCGGTCTGACCGAGTGCCCGTTCTTCGCCTGGGCCTCACCGCTCGCCGACGACGCGACGATGGCGACCACCGAGGGACCGCCCGGCCCGGACTGCGCGGCGTTGATCGTGCGCGACGACGGCACACGTGCCCCGACCGGGGAGGCCGGTGAGCTGCGGCTGAAAGGCCCCCAGCTCACCGTCGGCTACGTCGACCCCGCCCTGGACGCCGACGCGTTCGACGCCGAGGGCTGGTTCAAGACCGGCGACCTGGCGTTTCTCGACGCCGCAGGCAACCTCACGATCACCGGCCGGCTCAAGGACGTGATCATCCGCAACATGGAGAACATCTCGGCGCGCGAGGTCGAAGACCTGCTCGCCGGGTGTCCCGGGCTGGCGGACTGGACCGTGATCGGACTGCCCGACCCGCGGACCGGCGAGCGCGTCTGCGCGGTGGTCGTCGGTGAGCCGGGCGGACCGCTGCCGACGCTGGAGGCCGTGTGCGCCTACCTGCGCTCGCAGGGTCTCAACCTGCGCAAGTTACCGGTGCAGCTCGAGGTCGTCGACGAGGTGCCCCGCAACGCCATGGGCAAGGTCGCCAAGGCGGCCCTCGCCCGACGCTTCGATCATTTCCAGCCCGCACAGTGAGGTGCTCCCGTGACGCTGCCCGCCTTCACCCCTGAACCACGCCTACTCATCGACGGGAAGCTCGTCGAATCCTCCGACGGCTCGACGTTCGACAACGTCAACCCCGCGACCGAGGAGGTGCTCGGCCAGGTCGCGAACGGCACCAAGGCCGACATGCAGCGCGCGATCGGGGCCGCGCGCCGCGCCTTCGACGAGGGGGTGTGGGCCACTGACCGGGCATTCCGGCGGCGCTGCCTCGAGCAGCTGCAAACCGCCCTGGAATCCGAGCGGGAACAACTCCGGGCCGAGCTGGTGGCCGAGGCGGGCACCCCGGTCGCGCTCACCTACGCGGCGCAGCTGGACTGGCCGCTCGCCGATGCGCTCACCTGGCCGGCCGCGATGATCGACGAGTTCGAGTGGGAGCGCGAACTGCCCGACGGCAACCTGATGGGGCGGGCCAAGCGGGCGGTCCGCAAGGAGCCGATCGGCGCGATCGGTGCGGTGGTGCCGTGGAACTTCCCGTTCGAGGTGACCGTCAACAAGCTGGGGCCGATCCTCGCGATGGGCAACACCGTCGTCCTCAAACCCGCGCCGGACACCCCCTGGAACGCCACCCGCCTCGGCCGGTTGATCGCCGAGCACACCGAGATCCCGGCCGGCGTTGTCAACGTCGTCGCCTCCGCCGACCACCTGGTGGGGGAGGAGCTCACGCTCGACCCCCGGATCGACCTGATCTCGTTCACCGGCTCCACGACCACCGGGAAGCGCATCATGGAGCGCGGCGCGGCGACCTTGAAGCGGGTGTTCCTCGAGCTGGGCGGCAAGTCCGCGATGATCGTCTGCGACGACGCCGACTTCGCCGCGGTACTGCCCGGCGCCGGTATCGCCTGCATGCACGCCGGACAGGGGTGTGCGCTGCAGACCAGGATCCTGCTGCCGCGGTCCCGGTACGCGGAGGGCGTGGAGATCCTCACCCAGGTCGTCGCCGGCATCCCCTACGGCGACCCGACCGATCTCGGGACGCTGTCCGGCCCGCAGGTCAGCGCCCTGCAGCGTGACCGCGTGCAGGCCCACATCGACCGGGCGATCGCGGACGGCGCCCGGCTGGTCGTCGGCGGTGGGCGCCCCGCACACCTCACCCGCGGCTGGTTCATCGAACCGACCCTGTTCGTGGACGTCGACAACTCCTCGGCGCTGGCTCAGCAGGAGGTGTTCGGGCCGGTACTGGCCGTCATCCCCTACGACGACGACGCCGACGCGGTGCGGATCGCCAACGACAGCCCATACGGCTTGTCCGGCGGTGTGTACTCCGCGTCCACCGAGCGGGCACTCCGCCTCGCCGGGCAGATCCGGACCGGCTCGATCGGCGTCAACGGTGGTCTCTGGTACGGCGCCGATGCTCCTTACGGGGGGTACCGTTCAAGCGGTATAGGGCGTCAGAACGGGATCGAAGGCCTGGAGATGTACACCGAGACGAAACTGCTCGGTTGGCCCGCCTGAGTAGCCTCGCCACAACGGAAGAAGGACTGAAATGTCTGATCGTCTCGCCGGGAGAGTCGCGCTGGTCACCGGCGCTGCCCGAGGTCAGGGCCGTAGTCATGCGCTACGGCTGGCTGAGGAGGGCGCCGACATCATCGCCGTCGACATCTGCCAGGACATCGAGACCAACCACTACCCGCTCTCGACGCTCGACGATCTGGCGGAGACTGCGCGTCAGATTGAGAAGCTGGACCGCCGGGTGGTCACGCGCCAGGCCGACGTTCGGGAGCGCTCCGCGCTGGCCGCCGCGGTCGACGCGGGCGTGGCCGAACTCGGGCGGCTCGACATCGTCGTCGCCAACGCGGGGATCTGCCCGCTCGGCCCCGACGTGCCGCCGCAGGGCTTCCTCGACGCGGTCTCGGTCGACCTGGTCGGGGTGATCAACGCGGTCGACGTGGCGCTGCGACACCTCACCGCCGGTGCGTCGATCATCGCCACCGGCTCGGTCGCCGGCCTGCTGCCGGGCAGCGTCGACAACCCGGCGAACGGACCCGGGGGAGCTGGCTACGGCCACGCCAAGCGGGGGGTCGCCCGGTTCGTCCACGACCTCGCGCTCCAACTCGCGCCGCACTCGATCCGGGTCAACGCCGTGCACCCGACGAACGTCAACACCGACATGCTCAACAGCGCGCCGATGTACAAGATCTTCCGCCCCGACCTGGAGAACCCCACCCGCGAGGACGCCGTGCCCGCGTTCGGGGCGATGCAGCCGATGCCGATCGGGTTCGTCGAACCGCAGGACATCAGCAACGCGGTCCTCTTCCTCGCCTCCGACGAAGCGCGATACGTCACCGGGCTTCAGCTGAAGGTCGACGCGGGTGCGCTGCTCGCCGCCACCTCGTCCGGCGCCCCCGGCTGAGCCGAGCGCGTGCGTTGACGCGAACCCGGGCTGTAGGCGCGACTTAGAGCCCGGTTTTGCGTGTATCCGCGCCGGGCTGCGGCCTGCGAGTCTCTGACGGTCTGTCACCATAACGAAAGGGCTCCGGGCCAACATGGCCCGGAGCCCTTTGCGCGCTGTCAGCCCAGGCGAGGGAAGCGCAGCATCCGGCGGGCGTTGGTCTCGACGATCATCTCGACCTCGTCGTCCGGAACGTCGGCCAGCACCTCAGCGGCCCGCTTGCGGCTGTTGGGCCAGTTCGAGTCCGAGTGCGGGTAGTCGATCTCCAGCGTGAGCCGGTCGACGCCGATCGTGTGGCGGTTGAGTACCCCGTGCTCATCGTCGATGAAGCAGCCCCAGAAGTGCTTCCGGAACAGGTCGCTCGGGCGCGTCTCTTTATCGATGTCCTGGTACCAGCGGTGCCGGTCCCAGGCGAAGTCGGAGCGCTCCAGGATGTAGGGCAGCCAGCCGATGCCGCCTTCGGCGAGCGAGAACTGCAGCTTCGGGAACCGCTGGAGGGCGCCGGAGAACAGCAGGTCGACGGTGCTCCACATCAGGTTGCAGCCGAACAGGATGATCGGCACCACGAACGGCACGTTCTCGGCCGCCATCTCCGGCCCCGGCGCCTTTCCGGAGAAGGAGAAGCCGGGCACGAACGAGCCGGAGCCGAAGTGCAGCGAGATCGGCACCTCGGCATCCGACGCCACCTGCCACAACGGGTCCCAGTGCCGGCTGTGGAAGGACGGCAGCCCCAGCGGCACCGGGCTGTCCGGGAAGGAGAACGTCCGGGCGCCCTTGGCGGCCGTGCGCTGTGCTTCCTTGACCGTCAGGCCGATGTCCCAGACCGGCAGGATGGCCATCGGAACGAACCGGTCGGGCGCGGTCGCGCACCACTCGTCGATGTAGAAGTCGTTCCAGGCCTGCACGCAGAGCAGCGCCAAGTCCTTGTCCTTGGCGCGGAAGAACGTGCCGCCGCCGAAGCCGGGGAAGGACGGGAAGCACAGGGCGGCCTGCACTCCGTCGAGGTCCATGTCCTTGACCCGCGCGACCGGGTCATAGCAGCCGGGGATCATGTCCTCGTAGCGGACCGGATCCATACCCCACTCCTTGGGGTCCTTCCCGGCGACGGCGTTCAGCCCGATGGTGGGGAACACGTTCCCGTCGTAGTGCCAGACGTGCTTGCCGTTCGCCTCGACGATCCTCGGCGCGGCCTCCCGGTACCGCTCCGGAATGCGGTCCTGCCAGACGCGGGGATGCTCCACGAGGTGGTCATCGACCGAGACGATCTGGTGGTGTTCTTGCAGTGGCATCGGTGCCTCCCGAGATAGCGCACAACTTTCTGACGCGCCGTACACGAAAAACTGTATATGCTGTGTGCGCTGCATCACCAGAGTCCCGGAGGATTCGCCATGACGGAGACGCGCAACGACGCGGTCGACGGTCCGGCCGACGACGAAGCCCTCGAGGCCGTAGAGCGTCCGGAGGAGGACGACTACGACCTGCTGACGTTCGGCGAAGCCGGTGCGCGGCTGGAGATCGAGATTCGATCCATGCGCCGGACGGTCGCCGAACTCGAGCGGGCGGGCAGCGTCGACGAGGCCGCGCTGGCCAGCGCCAGGGCCCGGCTGGCCGCCCTGGAAGAAGGTCAGCAGCGCAACCGGGCCCAACCGATCAACGACGAGAACTTCCAGCGCTTCTTCGGCTACGCCGGAAAGGCCCGCCGCAACACGGTGTAGGACCTCAGGCGGAGATCGCTGCGGCGCCATAGTCGCGCACCGCGGCCAGCGCGTTCTCGAGACTGTCGGCCGGTACGTGCACCAGCGCCGACGTCACTCCGGCCTTCGCGTAGTCCTGCAGCGTCTCGCGGTGCGCCGCCGGATCGGCGGGCCCGCCGGCTTCGGCCGGAGTCGGCGCTTCCAGCTGGATCTCCACCTCGTCCGGCTGGCGTCCGGCGTCCCGGAGCTGGGCGTGGAGGTCGGTGACCGCGGCGGCCAGCTCCTCGATCGAGTCGATCGGGGGCGTCCGGAGGGACGGCGCGTGCCGGCCGGCGGTGAGCATCGGAGACCAGCCGCGGCCGTAGCGCACCACGCGTCGCCGGGTCAGTGGGCTGTTGCCGCCGATCCAGAGTGGTGGATGCGGCTGCTGGAGCGGTCGTGGTCGCAGGACCTGGTCGACGGCTCGGAAGTGGCGGCCCTGGTAGGCGTAGGCGTCGCCGGACCAGGCGGTGGTGATCGCCGCGACCGCCTCGTCGAACAGCGTGTTGCGCTGGTCGAAGTCGACGCCGACGGCCGCGAACTCCGAGCGCAGGTACCCGGTCCCTGCCACGACGACGAGTCGGCCGCGGGACAGGATGTCGACAGTGGCCAGCGTCTTCGCGACCTGGAGCGGGTTGTGGTATGGCAAGACCAGCAAGTGCGTCATCAGCCGGATCCGGCTGGTCGCGGCGGCACAGAACGCGAGCGCGGCCAGCGGATCGAACGTGTCGTGCCCGCCGGCCTCGATCCACTTGCGGGACGGAGCGGGGTGCTCGCTGAACGCGATCGCGTCGAAGCCCGCGGCCTCGGCGGTGCGCGCGAATTCGGCCAGTGCGTCGGGGTCGAGGAACTCGGGCGCGTACGGGCCGCGCTCGATCGGGTACTCCACCGTGAATTTCACTGATCTCCCTTGATCGGTGTTCGGCTGCACCGATGCTCGCCGCGCAGCGTCCAGTGCGTCAACGTTTTGTCAGAACCAGCATCGAGAAACGATCTCTTTACCTGCACGAGCGAGTGACGCTAACGTCAGATAGACGGACGTTCGGAGTCGAGAGGTGGAGGCGATCCCATGAGCGGAACGGGCAACGAGGCCCCGGAGGTCGGCCGGGACGAGGTGGAGGCCGCGTTTCGGCACTACTTCCTGACCGGACCGGTCGGCGAGGACTGGGTGGCGTGGTCGCAGCTGTTCACCGAGGACGCCACCTACAACGACCACTTCTGGGGGACGTTCCACGGGCCGGCGGAGATCCAGCAGTTCCTCGAAGGCACGATGTCGTTCGCCGCGCACGTCTACTCCCCGCTCGTCTGGTACGTCATCGACGGCCGGCAGATCGTCTACAAGGTGCTGAACCGGGCCGACAACCCGGTGCCGGGCGCCCCGGCGCTGGAGTTTCCCTCGCTGCAGGTCATCCAGTACGCCGGTGACGGGAAGTGGGCCAGCGAGGACGACTGGTGGACCGTGCAGGAGATGAAGCTGTTCAACCAGCGCTACGCCGCCGCCCGGGACGAAGCCGGCGCGGAGGCCACCGATCCGCTGTCGCGGGCGGACTGGGGTCCGATCGAGTGGGCAAAGCCGCCGACCGGACACACCGCCAAGCCGTCGTGGCTGGGTAAGGACGTGCCACCGATCGGCAGCCTCCGCGAGATGACGTTCGGGACACGACACCCGCGCCCGGCCTCGACCCGCCGGGCCTGACCGGCCCCGGTACCGGACAACTCACGAGCACGAAGGGCAGGATCGGTGGACATCGACGTCGAGGTGGCGGTCGTCGGAGCGGGGCCGTGCGGGATCACGCTGGCCAACCTGCTGGGAACCTACGGGGTGCGGACGGCGGTGCTCGACCGCGAGCCCGACGTCACCCCGTACCCACGGGCGGTGGCCATCGACGACGAGTCGCTGCGCACGTTCCAGACGGCCGGCGTGATCGACGACGTGCTTCCCGACCTGATCCTCAACGCCCCGATCCGGTACCACAGCTCGACCGGTAGGCGGCTCGCGCACGTCGGGCCGAGCGGCCGTCCCTACGGCTGGCCGCGGCGCAACCTCTTCCTCCAACCGGTGACGGAAGCGTCGTTGCGCCGCGGCCTGGAGCGGTTCGACCAGGTCACCCTGTACCCGGGCGCGGAGGTCACCGGCCTGGACGTCGGGCCCGACGGGGTAGCGCTGGAGGCCAAGACCGCCGGGGGAGGGCTCGCCGTGCGGGCTCGCTACGTGGTGGGGGCCGACGGCGGGCGCAGCTTCGTCCGCGAGCGGCTCGGGATCCCCTTGGTCGGGGAGACGGCGGCGTCGCGCTGGCTGGTGATCGACGTCGCCGACGACAGCCTGCAGACGCTGTATTCGGCGGTCTACTGCGACCCCGACCGGCCGGCGATGACGATCCCGCTGCCCTACGCGCACCGGCGGTTCGAGTTCAAGCTGCTGCCCGGCGAGGACGAACAGCGGGTCGTCACCGACGAGTTCGTCACCGGCCTGCTCCGGCCGTTCTACCCCTCGTTGCCGCTGCCGACGATCCAGGGCCGGCGGGTGTACTGGCACCACTCACGGATCGCCGAGCGCTTCCGGTCCGGCCCCGTGTTCCTCGGTGGCGACGCCGCCCACCTGCAACCGCCGTTCTTCGGCCAGGGCATGAACTCCGGGATCCGGGACGCGACGAACCTGGCGTGGAAGCTGGCCGCGGTGACCGCGGGCCGGGCCGGCGAGGGTCTGCTGGACACCTACGACACCGAGCGGCGGCACCACGCGTCGGCGATGGTCTCGTTCGCCACCCGGGTCGGGCGGATGTACCAACCGCGTAATCGGGCCACCGAGATCGTCCGGGACGGGCTGTTCCGGGGTGTGCAGCGCGTGCCGGGTGCCCGGGACTACATCCTGCAGATGAAGTACAAGCCGGCGCCCCGGTACGAGCGTGGTGTCGTGGTGCCCCCGGCTCGGCCGGACGCGGCGTCGCCGGTGGGGCGCCTGCTCGGCCAGCCGTTCGTCACCGATGCCGAGGGTGCGCGACGGCGGCTCGACGACGTCCTCGGCCCGGTGTTCGCCGTGATCGGACTCGACGGGGACCCCGGTCGTGGCCTGTCCGCCGATGCCCGGACGCTACTGACGCGAATGGACGCCCGGCTCTGGCGCGTCCTGCCCGCCGCTCCAGGGCGTCGCCACGGCGTCGACCGGGATCTCGTGGACGGCACCGGCGTGCTGATCGACGACGAAGGCGGATTCCGCGACCTGCTCCTGGCCAGGCCGGCCGAGCGGATCCTCGTCGTCCGGCCGGACCGCTACGTCGCGGCGGCCTGTGGGCCGGACGCGCTGCCCGAGATCCTGACCCGCCTCGCGGCGGCACTCGACCTTCCGTACTGAGGTCGCCCTGACCACGGAGACGAGTTTGGCCGGGCTCGCGCGCGAGCCCGGCCCACTCGTGTCAGCGGGGCATGCCCAGCACGCGCTCGGCCAGGATGTTGCGCATGATGTCGGTCGTGCCCCCGGCGATCGTCGACGCGCGACTGAGCAGGTAGCCGTGGCGTGCGGCCCGGCCTACCGGGGCGGTCACGGCGTCCGGACCGAGGGCCGCCAACCGGGTCTCGCCCAGATGCGTCGACGCCAGCGACCACGCCAGCTTGATCACCGAGTGTTCCGGCCCGGGCGCGCCCCCGGCGGCGATGCGTCCGAGCGCCCGTTCGCCGAGCGCACCGAGTAGCCGGGCCTCGACCAGACGATCGGTCAGCGCCAGCCGGACACCGGACGGCAGATCGCGACCGGATAGTTCGTCGACCGCCTCGCGCACCTCCTGTTCGAGCCGGCCGGCCATCATGATCACGCCGGACCGCTCGAAGGCGAGCGTCGTCATCGTCACGGTCCAGCCGCCGTGCAGTGGCCCGAGCAGCCGCGAGTACGGAGCCCGCACCTCGTCGAAGAAGAGTTCCGCGAAACCGCCCTCACCGGTGATCTGCGTGATCGGACGGCGAGTGATGCCAGGGAGGTCGAGCGGAACGAGCAGCGCGGAGATGCCCTTGTGCGGGCGCGCGTCCGGGTCGGTGCGGACGAGCAGCAGGCAGTAGTCGGCCTCCATGCCCTCCGACGTCCAGATCTTCTGTCCGGTGACCACGAATTCCCGGTCGTCGCCCTCACCGACGAGCACCGCCTTGGTGCGCAGGGACGCCAGGTCGCTCCCGGCGCCGGGCTCGGAGAAGCCCTGGCACCAGACCTCGGTGCCGGCCTGGATCCCCGCGAGGTGCTGCTGTTGCTCGGGCGTGCCCCAGTGCATCAGGGTCGGTGCGACGTTGTTGACGCCGAGCACGCCGGCGAGTGCGGGGGCGCCGCGGACCGCCAGGACGTTGTCGCACCGCACTTGGTCGACGATGTCCAAGCCCTTGCCACCGAACTCGGTCGGCCACTGCGGTGCGATCCACCCGACCGCGTGGAGGGTGCGCTGCCAGTCCAGACGCGCGGCGAACGAGTCGTCGTCGCCCCACTTCGCGCGGTGCGCGGGAAGCAGTGCGTCTACCTGGGCCGCGAGTTCGGCGGCGGGGCCGGTGAACGTCGGCGGCTTCGCCGCGCCGGCCGCAACAGGGTCCAGGCGGGCCAGGTGGGCGTCGGCCCCGCCGAAGAACGCCGCCGAGGCGCCGGAGCGGCGGAAGTACAGGTGCGCCTCGTGCTCCCAGGTGAACCCGACGCCGCCCAGAGTCTGGATGTAGCCGTTGGACGCCTCGTGCAGTGCGCGTCCGGCCTGCAGCAGCGCGAGCGCGACCGCGTCGTCGAGTGCGTCCGGATCGGCCCCGGCGTCGTCCAGTAACGCGGTGACCGCGCGAGCGGCGGCCCGGGCCAGCTCGAGCGCGGCGAGCACGTCGGCGCAGCGGTGTTTGACGGCCTGGAACGCGCCGATCGGCCGGCCGAACTGCTCCCGGTCGGCGGCGTAGGAGACCGCACCGGCCAGGCAGTGCGCGACGGCGCCGACGAGCTCATTGGCGAGGGCGGCGCCACCGGCGACCCGGCTGCGGCGCTCGGCGGCCACCGCGGTCTCACCCGCGGCCAGCACGGTGGCGAGAGCGCCCCGCAGGATGAGCGTGCCGGTCGGTCGGGTGAGGTCCAGTCCGTCGTGTCGCTGGACCGTGACGCCCTCGGCGTTCGTCTCGACGGCGACCAGCAGCGGCCCCTCGCCGGACGTGGCGAGCAGAATCACGGTGTCGGCTTCGGGAGTCAGTAGCAGGTCGCGGCCGCCGGTCACGAGGACCGTGTTGCCCTGGGCGCCCGCGCCGTCGGTCCTGGCCTCGACCGGCTCGGCGGTCTCGTCCGCCCAAGCGACGGTGGCGATCGTCGCGCCGGTGACCAGGCCGGTGCGCAGCCGTGCCGCGTCGGTGCCGCTGCGCTGTTCGAGGGCGCCGAGCGCGCCGGCCACGCCGACGGCGGGGGTCGGGGCGAGCACGGCGCCGGCGGCCTCGAGCGCGACGCCGAGGTCGCTCCAGGTTCCGCCGGAGCCACCCAGGTCCTCCGGCACGGGGAGGCCGGGGACACCCAGCTCCGTGAGCGTCGCCCACAGCGGGCGTTCGGTCACCGAGGCGGGATCGCTGATCCTCTTCTGCCGCTCGTCGCTGGTCCACTGGCGAGCCAGTGCGCGCCGGACGGCGTCAGCGAGGGCGGCCTGCTCGTCGTTGTCCGCGACGCCAACCTCGATGTTCATCGTCGGTAACCTCCGGCCTAGTTGTATGGGGTGTCAGACCGGACGCCGACCGCGTCACACCACGGAAGCCCGGCAGGCATGATCGTGGCATACACTGCGTCAGAAAATCACCCCGAACCCCGGGTCTAAGCATAGACTGACTGTCAGAAACTAGTCCCGCCGCTGAAGGGCCAATGATGACCGAAGAGCGCGCCGCGACGCCGTACCGGAGTATCTGGACCCACCTGCGAACCGTGGAGTTCCGCCAGGGTTTCCTGGACGCCGCCGGCGTCCGCACCCGGTTCGTCGAGGCCGGGAACCCGGCGGCACCGCCGGTGGTGTTACTCCACGGCACCGGCGGTCACTGGGAGACGTTCGCGCCCAACCTCGGGCCGCTGGCCGAGCACTTCCACTGCGTGGCGATCGACATGGTCGGCAACGGGTTCTCGGCCAAGCCGGACTACGACTACGAGATCCAGGAGTATCTCGCGCAGGTGGTCGCGGTGCTCGACCACTTCGAGATGGAGCGCGCCGCCGTCGTCGGCATGTCGCTGGGTGCCTGGGTGGCCGCGAAGCTGGCAGTCGACCACCCGGCGCGGGTCGAGCGGTTGATCCTGATGTCCCCGGCCGGCCTCCTCGCCACCGCGTCGAACATGGCCCGGATCCGCGCCGAGCGCACCCGGGCGGTCGAGAACCCCGACTGGGACTCGATCAAGGCGATGTTCGACCACCTCATCGCGGACGAGCGCAACCGGATCCCGGACGTCATCGCACTCCGGCAGGCCATCTACCGGCTCCCGGACACCCGGGCCACGATCGACCACCTGCTGATCCTCCAGGACGAGCAGGCCAGGGAGCGCAACCTCATCCCCGAGGCGGACTGGAAGGCGATCGCGGCGCCCACGCTGGTCGTGGCGTCCGGCCGCGACCACGGCGAGTACCAGAGCACCGCGCGCCGGGTCGCCGAGCTCATCCCCGACGCGAGTGTCCTGGAGATGCCGGAGACCAAACACTGGCCGCACTTCGAGGACCCCGACGTGTTCAACGCGGCCGCGCTGGACTTCCTGCGCCGGGAGGTGTGATGGAGCCCGAGGTGATCGCCGAGCTGGCCCGGAGGTTGGACGCCGCCGAACGCGACCGGACGCCGATCCGCCAGCTCTCCCTGCAGCACCCGGAGATGACGATCGCGGACGCCTACGCCGTGCAGCACGAGTGGGTCGCGGCCAAACTCGCGGCCGGACGGGTGCTGCGCGGTCGCAAGATCGGCCTGACGTCGCGGGCGATGCAGCAGGCCGTCTCGATCACCGAGCCGGACTACGGCGCGCTCTTCGACGATATGTTCTTCGAGGACTCCGCGACCGTGCCGTACGACCGGTTCATCCGTCCGCGGGTCGAGGTCGAGCTGGCGTTCGTGCTCGGCACGACCCTCAAGGGGCCGGGTGTCACGCTGTTCGACGTCCTCCGCGCCACCGAGTACGTGACCCCGGCGCTGGAGATCCTCGACGCCCGAGTGCAGATGTCGGATCCGGAGACCGGGCACCTGCGAACGATCGTCGACACGATCGCCGACAACGCGGCCGACGCCGGGCTGGTCCTCGGTGGCCGGCCGGTGCGGCCGATGGACGTCGACCTGCGCTGGGTCAGCGCGTTGCTCTACCGCAATGGTGTGATCGAGGAGTCCGGTGTGGCCGCGGCCGTACTCAACCACCCCGGGAACGGGGTGGCCTGGCTGGCCAACCGGCTCGCCCCGTACGGCGTCGGACTGGAACCCGGTCACGTCATCCTCGCCGGGTCCTTCACGCGGCCCGTGCACGCCGAGGACGGTGACGTATTCCTTGCCGACTACGGGCCGCTCGGCACGGTGGGCTGCCGGTTCGCGCGAACCGCCCCTCGAGCTCGGGGCGCGTCGTGAGTCTGACGGCCGCCTTCCGTGGCCCGGAGCCCCTGATCGGTATGTGGGTCGCCTCCGGCAGCGCCTACAACGCGGAGATCTGCGCCGGCGGCGGCCTCGACTGGCTCCTGATCGACTGCGAGCACGCGCCGAACGTTCTCACCACGGTGCTGCCCCAGCTGCAGGCCGTCGCGCCGTACCCGGTCGAGGTGATGGTGCGCGTTCCGGTCGCCGACCCGGTCGTCATCAAACAATTCCTGGACGCCGGCGTGACCAACCTGATGGTGCCGATGATCGAGTCGGCGGACGACGCCCGCGCGGTCGTCGCCGCGACCCGCTACCCGCCGCACGGCGTTCGCGGGGTGGGTGCCGCGTTCGCGCGTGCCTCCCGCTGGGGTCGCGTCCCGGACTACCTCGCCACCGCCGACCAGGGGCTCTGCGTCGTCGTGCAGGTCGAATCGCGGGCCGGCCTGGATGCCCTCGACGACGTCGTCGCGGTGGACGGCGTGGACGGCGTGTTCCTCGGACCGGCCGACCTCGCCGCCTCGCTCGGCCACCTGGGGCGCCCCGATCATCCCGACGTCGTCGCGGCGATCGAGAAGGCGATCACCACCGTGGCCGGCCGCGGTAAGGCCGTCGGCGTCAACGCGTTCGCCGAGCCCCTCGCGCGCCGGTACCTGGGCCTCGGCGCCCGGTTCGTGCTCGTCGGCGCGGACGTCGTCCTGCTGGCCCGGGGCAGCGAAGAGCTCGCGGCCCGCTACCTGAAGGATCGCTGATGGATCTCGACTTCACCCCGGAGCAACACCAGTTCCGGGACGAGGTGCGCACCTGGCTCGCCGAGCACGCGCCGTCCGAACCGCGCCCGCACGATGCGGCGGCCATGCGCGAGTACGACCTGGCCTGGCAGCGGGCACAGTGGGAGGGCGGCTGGGCGGGTATCGCCTGGCCGAAGGAGTACGGCGGCAGCGGCCTGAGCACGGTGCAGCAACTGATCTGGTACGAGGAGTACGCGCGGGCCGGGCTCCCGGCCATCGATGCGTGTTTCGTCGGCCTCAACCACGCCGGCCCGACGCTCATCGCGCGGGCCGACGAGGAACAGAAGTCCTCTCACCTGCCTCGCATCCTGCGCGGCGAGGTCGTGTGGTGCCAGGGCTTCTCGGAGCCGGAGGCCGGCTCCGACCTCGCCGCGCTCTCCACGCGCGGTGAGGTCGACGGCGATGAACTCGTGGTCACCGGCCAGAAGATCTGGACCAGCTTCGCGAACATCGCCGACTATCAGGAGCTGCTGGTCCGGACCGATCGTGAGGGCTCCAAGCACCACGGCATCACCTGGGTGATCGCCGACATGCGCAGCCCCGGGATCGAGGTCCGGCCGATCGAGACGATCGACGGCGGCGCGGAGTTCTGCGAGGTCTTCTACGACAACGTCCGGATCCCGCTGTCCAACGTGGTCGGGCAGCGCGACGACGGGTGGCAGGTCGCGATGTCGACGCTGTCGTTCGAGCGGGGCACCGCCTACACGGCCAGCCAGGTGCGGCTGTCGAAGGTCGTCGAGAACCTCGTCCAGCTCGCGGGTGAGCGCACCGGCCCGAACGGCCGCCCGATCATCACCGACGACGAAGTGGCGCGGCGGCTGGCCACGGCGCGCGCCGAGGTGGCGTCGCTGCGAGCGATGACGTACGCGGGCATCTGTCGCAACCTGCGCTCGGCGACTCCGGGGCCGGAAGGCTCGATGCTCAAGCTCTACTACTCCGACATCGCCAAGCGCGTCGCCCGGCTGGCGATGGACGTGCTGGGGCCGGACGGCCTGCACTTCGTCAGCCGCTGGGTCCCGGGCGGCTGGTCGGGCAACTACTTCTACTCGTTCTCCGCCTCCATCGGGGGCGGCACCTCGGAGATCCAGCGCAACATCATCGGCGAGCGCGTCCTGGGCCTGCCCCGCTGACCCTCGACCGTTTCGGAAGGACATCCCGTGGATCTACTGCCCTCCGCCGAGCAGCTCGAACTGACGAGCGCCGCCGCCGAATTCTTCGCCGAGCAGATTCCGATCAGCACGATCCGGGAACGGCGCGACGAGCCGACCGCGATCGCGGCCAAGCTCTGGGCCGCGGGCGCCGAACTCGGCCTGCTCGGGTTGTCCGCGCCGGAGGCCGTCGGTGGCGCTGGCCGCGACCTCCCCGACGAGGCGCTGCTGTTCCGCGAGGTGGGGCGCGCGCTCGTTCCCGGGCCGTTCGTCACCACCGTGCTGGGGGCCCGCCTCGCGGCGTCGACCGGCGACCACGAACTGGCCACGGGCATCGTCGAGGGGCGCTGCACGGTGGCCGCCGGCCTGCTGGACGCCGCCCGGCTGACCCCCGAGCGCCTCTCCGGCCGGGTCCGCGTGGTCGACCCCGGCGGCACCGGCTACGTCCTCGTCGTCGGTGCGGACGGTGCCGGGCTGGTCGAGACGGCCGCGCTCACCGATCTGCGTCCGCTGGAGTCCATCGATCCCGGCTCACGGCTGGCCGACGCGACCGCCGACGACACGCCGGTGACCTGCTGGGTCGCCGCGAGCGACGACCCGATCCGGCTGCGGGGCGCGGTGCTCACCGCCGCGCAACTCGTCGGCATCGCCGAGGCCACCCGGGATCTGTCCACCGAGCATGCCAAGACGCGGGTGCAGTTCGGTCGGCCGATCGGCGTCCACCAGGCGGTGAAGCACCGCTGCGCGGACATGGCGGTTTATGCCGACGCCGCACTGCAGCAGACGCTGTTCGCCGCGGTCTGCCTCGCCACCGGCCGGGCCGACGCCACGTTCCAGGTGCTCGCCGCGAAGGTGGTCGCCGGACGCGCGGCGATCGACAACGCCGCCGAGTGCATCCAGATCCACGGTGGGATGGGCTACACCTACGAACACGACGCGCACCTCTACTTGAAACGCGCGCACGTCCTCGACCAGCTCTTCGGATCCCGGACCGACCATCTCACGCCCCTGCTGGCCGAGGCGGCCGCGCAGTGAGGACTGGGAGCGCTGGGAGCGCGGTCATCGCGGGCGTCGCGCTCGCCGATCCGATGAAGGTCGCCACGAACCCGTACGGTCTGGTCGCGCAGGCCTCACTGCGGGCACTGGCCGACGCCGGCCTCAGCCCCGCCGAGGTGGACGGGCTTGCGTCCACCTCGCTCGGGACGCTGGCGCCGATCGAGGTGGGGGAGTATCTGGGCCTGCGGCCCCGATGGATCGACTCGACCGCGGTCGGCGGCGCCTCCTGGGAGGTGATGATCGCCCACGCGGCGGACGCGATCACCGCCGGCCACGCGGACGTCGTCCTGGTCACGTACGGCTCCACTGCGAAGTCCGACCTGCGTCGCGGACTGCGGACCGCGAACCTCAACTGGGGCTCGCGCGGGCCGCTGCAGTGGGAAGCCCCGTACGGGCACACGCTGATCGCGAAGTACGCGATGGCCGCCCGGCGTCATATGCACGAGTTCGGCACCACGATCGAGCAGCTCGCCGAGGTCGCGGTGTCGGCGCGGGCGAACGCGAAGGACAACCTGGAGGCCGCCTACCGCGACCCGATCACGGTGGACGAGGTGCTGTCCGGGCGGATGATCGCCGACCCGTTCACGAAGCTGCACTGCTGCCTGCGCTCCGACGGCGGCGCCGCCGCGGTGCTGGTCTCCGCCGAGCGCGCCCGCGACCTGCCGGGTCGGCCGGTCCACGTGCTCGGCACCGGGGAGAGCGTCTCGCACGTGTCCACGAGCCAGTGGGGCGACCTGACGTCCGGACCCGCCGCGGTCTCCGGTCGGCTGGCGTTCGAGCGCGCTGGTGTGCGTCCGGAGGACATCGACGTCTGCGAGATCTACGACGCGTTCACGTACATGCTGCTGATGACGCTGGAGGATCTGGGGTTCTGCAAGAAGGGCGAGGGCGGTCCGTTCGTCGCCGACGGTCGGCTCCGACTGGGCGGTGCGCTGCCGACCAACACCGACGGCGGCGGGCTCTCGGCGTGCCACCCCGGGCAGCGCGGTCTGTTCCTGGTGGTCGAGGCCGTGCGGCAGTTGCGCGGCGAGGCCGGTCCGCGGCAGGTCCCGGACGCGAAGCTGGCGTGCGTCAGCGGCACCGGGGGCTGGTTCTGTTCCAGCGGGACGTTGATCCTCGGCGCCGAGGCACCATGACGGCCTCGATCGACGACCTGCTGCGTGCGGCGGCCGGCCGGCACGGAGACCGGGAGGCCTACGTCGAGCCGGGCGGGGAGCGGCTCACGTTCGCCGAGTGGGACACCCGGTCCGATGCCTTGGCGGCCGCGTTGGTCGCCGGCGGCATTTCGACCGGCGACGTCGTGGCGTTGATGCTGCCGTCCGGTATCGACTACGCGATCTGCTACGCCGCTGTCGCCCGACTCGGCGCCGTCGCGACCGGCCTCAACGCGCGGCTCGGACCGCGCGAGGTGACCGCGATCCTCGACCGGGCGCGGCCCGCGCTGATCGTTCACGACCCGGTGAACGGGCCGCCGCTGCCGCGGATCGGTATGCCGGTCCTCACCCGGAACGAGCTGGCGGACCTGTACTCGCGCCCGGCACCGGGCAGTAGGCGCACCCCGCCGGATCCGTCGGCGCCGGTCGTCATCATCTGGACCAGCGGGACGACCGGCACGCCCAAGGGCGCGTGGTTCGACGTCCGCAATCTGTTGGCCTCCGCCGGGTCCTCCGGCGTGATGAGCGCGCCCGGCGACCGCCGGCTGGTGGCCACCCCGTTCGCCCATGCCGGGTACATGGCCAAGCTGGCCGATCAACTCGTCTGGGGCATCACGCTGGTCATCTCCCCGGTGCCTTGGTCGGCGGCCGGGATGGCGCGCATCATGCGGGAAGAACGGATCACGGTGGTCGGTGGCGTGCCGACGCAGTGGGCGAAGCTCCTGGACGAGCCGGACGCCACGCGCCTACCCGACCTGCGGGTCGGGATCGCCGCCACCGCTCCCGCGCCGCCCGACCTGGTCGAGGCGGTGGCCGCACGCCTCGGCGTCCCGCTGGTCGTGCGCTATGCGATGACGGAGTCGCCGACGATCTGCGGCACCGAGCCGTCCGATCCACCGGAGGTGCAGTTCCGCACGGTCGGGCGACCACAACTCGGCATGGAGGTGGCGGTGACGGATCCCGATGGGCGCCCCGTCCCGCCGGGCGAGGTCGGCCGGATCCGGGTCCGCGGTGGCTGCGTGATGCGCGGCTACTGGCGCGACCCGGAACGGACCGCCGCCGCACTCACCGACGACGGATGGCTGCTCAGCGGCGACCTCGGGCGGTTCGACGTCGAGGGCAACCTCATCCTGGTGGGCCGGGCCGGTGACCTGTACATCCGCGGTGGGTACAACGTCCACCCGGTCGAGGTGGAGAACACGCTCGCCGAGCACCCCGGCGTCCGTCGTGCCGCGGTGGTGGGGCGGCCGACACCGGTGATCGGCGAGATCGGCGTCGCCTACGTGGTCCCCGCCGACCCGGCCGCGCCACCGACGCTGGCCGAGCTACGGACGTGGACCCGTGACCGGCTGGCCGACTACAAGGCCCCGGACGAGCTCGTGCTCGTCGACGACCTGCCGGTCACCGCGATGCTCAAGCTCGACCGGGCCGCCCTGCGCGTCCGCTCAGCGGCTGACCGCGTCCCGGCACCGGTCGACCAGCAGCGCGGCTAACTCCGCCGGGGCGCTGACCATCGCGTCGTGGCCGGTGTCGAGTTCGACCACCTCGTCGACCCCGCCTAGAGCCTCGATCGATTTGCGCTGCGCGGCCGGGGTCTGGGCCCGATCGCGCAGCGTCAGGATCCAAGTGCGCGGGATCTCCCGGGGCAGGTCGGCCCGGGACACCTTCTGCGCCGGGATGCGGCTGGAGTCTCCGTAGAGCCGATCGAGGACGAACCGCCGCTGCTCGGGCGTCATGCCGTTGCAGAACGACCGCCGGGCAAGCAACATGGGCATCGGCGGGGCCGGGACGCCTCGCCGGGCCGCACGGGCCGCGTACCAATGCAGCGGGCCGGTCAGCGTGTCGAGGATCGAACGACCCTCGGGTGGCACCGAGGCGCCGAGCAGGATCATCCGGCGGACCCGCTGCGCACCGAGCCGCGCGACCGCGCCGGGCACCGTGATGCCGGCCATCGAGTGCCCGACCACGACCACCTCGTCCAGCCCGGCGGCGTCGATCTGCTCGACGACGCTGTCCATCCAGTCGGCCAGGTCGACGGTGGCCAGATCGGCGGGAGTGCCCCGGCGTCCAGGGAGGTCGACCGCGAGGACCGGTGTGTCCGGCGAGTGGCGCTGGATCTCCTCGACGGTCGGTTCCCAGCAGTCCCCGGCGTGTTGCGCTCCATGGACGAGGACGAGTGCCGTCGGTCTCATCGAGGCTCCAATCTGACGATGTGTTCTGACCATAAGCTGCTTATAAGCATTCATCGCAGAGGTAATCTGACGCTGTATACATCTGACCCGAAGGAGTGTGGATGGACGTCAACGGAGCATCGGCGATCGTCACCGGGGGAGCGGGTGGCCTCGGAGAGGCCACCGTCCGCCGGCTCGTCGCGGCAGGAGCGACCGTGGTGATCGCGGACCTGGCCGACGACCGCGGCAAGGCGCTCGCCGACGAGCTCGGCCCGGCCGCGCGGTACCTGAGCACCGACGTGCTGGACGAGGAGAGCGTGCTGGCGGCAATCGCGGCCGCGAACGAGGCCGGCCCGCTGCGGGTCCTCGTCAACGCGCACGGCGGATCGAGCGGCGGCGCCTCCCGCGTCGTGGGGCGCGACGGCTCGCCGACTCCGCTCGATTCGTTCACCTGGTACCTCAACCTGTTCCTGACCGGCACGTACAACACGCTGCGGCTGGCGGCGGCCGCGATGGCGAAGAACGACCCGGACGACGGCGGCGCGCGCGGTGTCGTCGTGAACACGGCGAGCATCGCCGCCTACGAGGGCCAGATCGGACAGACCGCGTACTCCGCGGCGAAGGGTGGGGTGGTCGGGCTGACGCTGCCGGCGGCCCGTGACCTGAGCCCGCTCGGCATCCGGGTGGTCGCGATCGCCCCGGGGACGTTCTTCACGCCGGCGTTCCGGATGGAGCGCGAGGAGGCCGAGCAGCGTTGGGGGAGCGGTGTGCCGTTCCCGAAGCGGATGGGCAGCCCGTCGGAGTACGCGGAGCTCGTCCACAGCATCGTGATCAACGACTACCTCAACGGCGAGATCATCCGCCTGGACGGTGCTCTGCGTTTCACCCCGAAATAGGAGGACGACCTCAGCCGGTGGCAGCGCCGGCTGAGGCCTTCTCCGTGTCGTCGACCGCATCGCCGTTGATCGAGAAGCCGCCGTCGGCGGTGAGCGTCGAGCCGGTGACGAACGCTGCCTGGTCGGATGCCAGGTACGCCACGGCGTAGGCGATGTCCATCGGGTTGCCGATCCGCGTCAGCCGGCCGCCGCCGGTGTGGTGCCCGGAGTCACCGCGCCCGGCGACCACACGACCGACCAGCACGGTGTTCGCCCGGATGCCGGAGGCCGCGCCCTCCACCGCCAGCGTGCGGGTGAGCGCGCCGACGCCGGCCTTCGCCGCGCCGTACGGGCCGAAACCCTTGAAGCCAGCGATCGCCTGACCGGACGAGATGTTGACGATCGACGCGCCGGACGCCGATGCCAGGTGCGGCCACGCGTACTTGGACGCCCAGAACACGTTCCCGGTCAGCGTGCCGGTGAGGATCCGGTTCCACTCCTCGGTGCTGTACTCCGCCAGCGGCTTGATCGTGCTCGCGACGACCTCGGTCGGTGCGGCGTTGTTGATCAGCGTGGTGAGGCCGCCGAACCGGCCGACCGTCTCGGCGATCACGTCCCGGACGCTGTCCTCGTCGGTGACGTCGAGCGCGGCGAACTCCGCCGTGCCGCCGGCTTCCCGGATTCGCGCGACCACCTTCTCGCCCTTGGCCACCGTCCGCCCGGTCACCATCACCGCGGCGCCCTCGGCCGCCAGCTGCTCGGCGATCGACCGGCCGATCCCCCGGGTCGAACCGGAGACCAGCGCGATCTTGCCCGCCATGGTTCCGCTCATACGCGCCACCTCATCGTGTCGGAGTCGTGTCCGGAGGGCAGCGTGTCATCGCCAGCGAAACCGTGTCAACGATCAACTCTGACAGTAGCGTTACCAAGTCCTTCGCTACTACGGCGGGTTTACGTCGCTAAGTCGATCGTAGAATCTGACGCATACGACACCTAGGGGGCGCTCCAGTAGTCGCGGTTGGTGAGGATCCGCCCGGCGCGGAGCGTGCCGACCGAGGCGCCGCGCAGTCCCATCGGCTCCATGACCCACTCGATCACGTACTCGTCCTGGTGCGTCAGGCTGTGCACCGCGACGTATCGGGCGCCGGGGGCCTTCTCGTAAGCGCGCTCGACGAACGCGCGAGCCTCGTCGAGCCCGTGGGCCCGGTGTCCGGTGGGCATGTCCTCGAATTCGACCTCCGGATCGAAACAGGCGACGACGGCGTGCGGGTCGCCGCTGGTCCAGGCGTCGAAGTACGTCGTGACCCAGGTATCCATGGATGGTCCTTCCTCAGGCGGCGAGTGCGATCGTGGTGAGAATGTCCGGCGAGAAGGCTGCCTCCGGCGGCGTCCAGGCACCGCCGTGGACGGCGGCGAGCGCAGCGCCAAGTTCGGGGCGGGCGGCGAGCAGCCGCACCATGGCTCGGCGGCGCGCCGCTCTGTCCGTCAGGCCGAAGGCGGTGAGCAGGTCGGTGAGCGCGCTGGCGAAGCGGAGTCGCCGCATGCGCTCGGTGCGTTCCTCCACGTAGCCGCGCAGCGCCGCCGGGGTCCACTCCTGACTGCTCAGGAGCGCCTCGCTCAGAACCCGGGCATCGCGGAGCGAGATGCTGAGTCCCTGGGCGGTGACCGGATTGCTCCAGCCGGCCGCGTCGCCGATCAACGCGACACCCGGCAGCACCAGGGCCTCGGTCCAGCTGTCGGTCATCGGGAAGGATGCGCACGGACCTGTCGGGGTGGCGTCCGCCAAGGCGTCGGCATGCGGCAGGGTCGGGGTGCGGAACGCTTCCAGGAAGCGCCGCTGCCGATCGCGGCCGGTGAACGGCTCCGGGTCGCCGACCGACCGCCCCACGTACAGGCGGACCATCCCGTCTCCCCGCGGAACGATGATGAACAGGTTCCGCCCGTCCACTCCGAGCGTCGTCTCGGTCCGGTCCCAGGCGCCGCCGTCGTCGGCGGCCATGCCGGTGAGCATCACCCGCGGCGTGCTGACGTGGAACGGGATCCGCAGGGCCGTCCGGGTGGCGGAGTTCTTCCCGTCCGCGACGACGGCGAGACGGCAGGAGACCGAGCGTTCGAGGCCATCGACCTGGTAGGACACCGACGGGCGAGCGCCCGGCGTGATCCGGGTGGCGGCCACACCCCGGATCACCTCCGCGCCGGCCTTGGTGGCAGCGGCGACGAGCGCCTCGCGGAGCTCGGGATGACCGACGCCGATCACTCCGGGCGATCCGGGTAACGCGGCGCTCAGATCCACGGCGGCGGCGCGCGCCTCGTCGACGGTGACGGTCTCGTCGTAGCGGACCATCCGCGTGATCACGGATGCCCCTGGCGCGCCGAGGATCGTCGAATCGAGGCCGAGAGCCACCGCCTCGAGGTACCCCCAGCTGACCATGCCCTCGCCGCGGACGACGTCGCGGTAGACCGCGTCGCGCTCCAGCACCAGCACGCCCAACCCGGTCGACGCCAGCCTCGCGGCGATCGCGCCGCCGGCTACGCCGCCGCCGATCACGACGATATCGGTGTTCAAACCCGAGCCGCCTCTCTCATTAACCACCAGTAAATGGGCTCATTAACCATGGCACAATGGGTTCGGCCGGCGCAGCAGGATTCGCAACCGCGTCGGGAGCCAGAGGGGAGACCGGGCGATGAGTCGTCCGCGCGGCGGTACCCAGGCGTCGCCGCTGTCGGTGCGGGACGTGGTGGGCGCGGCCCTGCAGATCACCGCCCGCTCGTCGCTCGATGCGCTGACGATCCGCGCGGTCGCCGCGGAACTGGGCGTCACGTCCCCCGCTGTGCACTACTACCTCCGCGGGCGGGAAGACCTGCTCGATCGTGTCGTCGAGGCGGTCGCCACACAGATCGACGTCGAACTCGACGCGGGCACCGACTGGCGGGACCAGTACGTCACGCTCGTGCTGCGCATGGACCGGACTTTCCGCCGCTACCCCGGCGTCGGAGCGCGGGCGCTCTCGGCGACCGGCGGAACGTCGTCGGCCGCGCAACGGCTGACCGAGACGGCCGTGGGCATCCTGCGGCGCGCCGGGTTCGCGCCGCAGGATGCCGTCGAGGTGTTCGCCGCGACCTTCCTGCTGTTCACGGGCTGGCTCGTGGCGCGGGGGATGGCCGAGTCGGACACCACCCACCCGGCCCTGCGGGCTGCCGGTGACGATGCGGCCGAGCTCACCGACGCGCTCCTCGAACGGTCCCTACGCCGACTTCTCTGACATCGGTGTTACCTGCCATTCCTGTGCGTTGGTGATCAACGCGGCCTAAAACGGCCTGCTCTAGCGGCAATTCAGGGATCGCTCTTTACACGGGTGGGGGTGACTGACCTAACATCTGCTGCACTATCTGACAGCTGTGACACCTAAGTCGGGCCGGCCCCGGAGCACCCATCAACGACGAGGTTGCGATGAGACGTCAGAGCATTGACGCGTCCGGGGGTTACGCCACCGGACCTTCCGAATCACCCGCCTCCCGCCGCAGCACCATCGGCGGGGAGGTGCGCCCGGCATGAGCCAGCACCTCGTCTTCCTCGCGCTCGGTCTGGGCAACGGCGCCGTGTTCGGCGCACTGGCACTGGCCCTGGTGCTCACGTACCGCAGCTCCGGGGTGATCAACTTCGCCACCGGAAGCATCGCCCTGCTCGGTGCCTACGTGTACGCGTTCCTCCGCGACGGCCAACTACTGGTCCTGATACCGGGCCTGCCCCGGACGCTGGACCTGGGCACCCAGCTGGGCCTGGTGCCGGCGATGGTGATCGCGGTCGCGGCTACCGCGCTGCTCGGTCTGGTGCTCTACCTGCTGGTGTTCCGGCCGTTACGGAACGCCCCGCCGGTCGCCAAGGCGGTCGCCTCCCTCGGCGTCTCGCTGGTGATCACGGCGCTGATCGCGGTCCGGATGGGAACCACCGCCGTCGCGGTCGAGCCGATCTTCGCCACCGACCTGTGGACGGTCGGAGCGGTCCGGGTCCCCGCCGACCGCGTCTACCTCGCGGTGACCGTGCTCGTCCTCGCGGTCGGGCTGGCGGCGGCCTTTCGGTTCACGCGGTTCGGGCTGGTGACGCGCGCCGCGGCGGAGAGCGAGAAGGGCGCTTACCTCAGCGGTGTGTCCCCCGATCGGGTCGCGGCCTACAACTGGGTGATCAGCTCCGGGATCGCCGGGCTCGCCGGGATTCTCATCGCGCCGATCGTTCCGCTGATCCCGGTGTCGTACACGCTGTTCATCGTGCCGGCGCTGGCCGCGGCGATCCTCAGCCGGTTCCAGTGGGTGTTCTGGGCCGTACCGGCGGGCCTGGCCATCGGCATGCTCCAGTCGGAGGCCCAGTACCTGCAGACCTCGGTGTCGTGGATGCCGAAGTCCGGCGTCCCGGAACTGGTGCCGCTGGCGTTGATCCTGCTTGTTCTCGTGGTGCGGGCCCGCCCGCTGCCCGGTCGCGGTGCGGTGATCGTGCAGACCCTCGGGCGAGCGCCCCGTCCGCGCCGCCTGCTGCTGCCGACCGTGCTCCCGGCGGTGGTCGCCGCGCTGGCCGTCGTCCTGCTGACCGACCAGTGGCGCAACGGGCTGATCTCGACGTTCATCTTCGGTGTCATCGCGCTGTCGGTCGTCGTCGTCACCGGCTTCGCGGGTCAGGTCTCGGTGGCCCAGCTGCCGCTGGCGGGTACGGCCGCGTTCCTGCTCGCCCCGATCGCGGACCGGTTCGGAGTTCCGTTCCCGATCGCGCCCGTGCTGGCCGCGCTCGGCGCCGTGGTCATCGGTGTGGTGATCGGCCTGCCTGCGTTGCGCATCCGCGGGCTCACCGTCGCCGTCGTGACGCTGGCCCTCGCGTTCGCGCTGGAGGCGCTCTGGTTCCGTAACACCGCGCTGGTCGGCGCCGACGGCCTCACGGTCCCGTCTCCGACGCTGTTCGGCCTCGATCTGGGCGTCGGAGCCGGTGCCGCGTTCCCGCGGGTCCAGTTCGGACTTCTCTGTCTCGTGGTGCTGGCAATCGTCGCGGTCGGCGTGGCGCGGCTACGCACCAGCCGGCTGGGCTCGCAGATGCTGGCGATCCGCGCCAACGAACGGGCGGCGGCCGCCGCGGGCGTCGACGTCGTCCGGGTCAAGCTGGTCGCGTTCGCGCTGGGAGCGTTCATCGCCGGCATCGGCGGGGCGTTGCTCGCCTACAAGTTCGGCACCGTGACCTTCGACCCGTACACCGCGATCCTCGGGTTGACGTTCTTCGGTGCCGTGTACCTGGCCGGCATCACGTCCGTGTCCGGTGGTCTGCTGGCGGGCGTCACCGCCGTGAGCGGCATCTTCTACACGCTGGTCCACGACTTGCTGGGCACCGGGCTGTGGTACGAGGTGATCGCCGCGACCCTGCTGGTGCTGACCGTGATCGTGAACCCGGAAGGCATCGTCGGCCCGGCGCACGCCCTGCTGGAGCGCCGCCGGCTCCGCCGGACCGCGGAGCCGCTGGTCGATCCGGCGGCGGCGCCGGCGGACCAGCCGGAGTCGCCGGAGCCGGAGGTGCCCGCCCCGGCCGCGGACCTGGGCGAGCCGCTGTTGACCGTGCGTGATCTGACCGTGCGGTACGGCGGGGTGGTCGCGGTCGACGGGTTCTCGCTCGACGTACCCCGCGGGTCGATCGTCGGCCTGATCGGACCGAACGGCGCGGGCAAGACCACGGCCATCGACGCGATCAGCGGCTTCGCCGTCGCGTCCGGCTCGGTCAGCCTCGGCGGACACTCGCTCGACGGGCTCCGACCGCACCAGCGGATCCGCGCCGGTCTGGGCCGCACGTTCCAGGCGATCGAGCTCTACGGCGATCTGAGCGTCCGGGAGAACGTCGTCGTCGGACTCACCGCCCGAGCCAGGAGCCACCGGCAGGCGCAGGAGCGTCTGGCGGAGACGCTGGACACCCTGGGGCTCACCGCGCTGGCCGACCGCCCGGCCGGCGAGCTCTCCCAGGGGCAGCGGCAGCTCGTTTCGATCGCCCGAGCGCTGGTCGGGAACCCACAGGTGCTGCTGCTCGACGAGCCGGCCGGCGGCCTGGACACCGCGGAGAGCCACTGGCTGGGCGAGCGCCTGCGCGATCTGCGGGCCGCCGGGGTCACGATCCTGATGGTCGAGCACGACATGAGCCTCGTGCTCAGCCTGTGCGACCAGATCACCGTGCTCGACTTCGGCACGGTCATCGCATCCGGCCCACCGGAGACGATCCGCACCCATCCCCGCGTCGTTGAGGCCTACCTCGGCTCGGCGCACGCCGAGGAGGTCTCGGCATGAGCGAGACCCCGGTGCTGGAGCTGCGCGGGCTGGAGGCGGGATACGGTTCCGTTCCCGTTGTGCGCCCCCTCGACCTGGTCGTTCCGGGCGGCACGGTCCTGGCCGTGCTCGGGCCGAACGGTGCGGGCAAGACCACGCTGATGATGACGCTCGCCGGCCTCCTGCCGCGACTGCGCGGTGAGGTGCTGGTCGACGGTAAGCCGACGCCGTCCTCCCGCCCCGCGGCGACGAACCGCGCCGGACTGGTGCTGGTGGCCGATGACCGTGCTCTGTTCACCACGTTGTCGGTACGGGAGAACATCGGTATCGCCGCGCGTTCCGGAGGCCCGACGCTCGACGAGGTCCTCGATCTCTTCCCGGCGCTCCGGCCACGTCTGAACGTAGCGGCCGGTGCCCTCTCCGGCGGCGAGCAGCAGATGCTCGCGATGGCGCGTGGCCTGGTGCAGCGCCCGCGCGTCCTGCTCGTCGACGAGATGAGCATGGGCCTGGCGCCGGTCATCGTGGAAGACCTGTTGCCGGTCGTCAGGCGGATCGCCGATGAGACCGGTGCCGTCGTCGTCCTCGTCGAGCAACACGTCCGCCTGGCCCTGGAGGTCGCCGACCGGGCCGTCGTGCTGGTCCACGGCGACGTCGTGCTCCGCGGCGAGGCTGCCGAGCTCGCCGCGAACCCCACCACGCTCGAGGCGGCGTACCTCGGCGCAACCGCTTGAGTACCTGGTCACCCACCCCCATCGAAGGAGCATCTCCATGCCCGCAGCACATAGACGTGCACGGTTTGGACTCCCCGCCGTTCTCCTGGCCGTCGCCCTTGCGGCCACTGCCTGTGCGGACAGCGGCAGCGGGAGCGACGACCCGACCCCCGGAGCCGAGGCGCTCGGCCCGGAGAAGGCAGCCGCCGGCGCGCCGGTGAAGATCGGCTGGGTCGGCACCGGCCGGACGCAGACCGTCGACACCACCGACGAGCAGAAGGCGGCGGAGGCCGCGGCCGAGTACGCCAACAAGCACCTCGGCGGCCTCGGCGGACGCCCGATCGAGCTGGTGACCTGCGAGGCCAAGGAGAGCCCCGCGGACGCCCAGGTCTGCGGGAACAAGTTCGTCACCGAGAAGGTGTCGGCCGTGACCGCCGGCACGTCGTCGCAGGTCGACCCGTGGGTGAAGATCGTCAACGCGGCCGGGATCCCGGTCGGGATCAACTTCGCGTCCACCCAGGTGGTCCTCAGTACTCCTGGCGTCTTCATCTGGGCCAACCCGGTGGCCGCCTACGGGACTCCGGCGGCCTATGCCAAGCAGGAGAAGCTGTCCAGCGCGGCGATCATCGTCATCGACGTTCCCGCAGCCAGCGGCCCCGCCAAGACGCTGGGGCCGGCGCTGTTCAAGAACGCCGGGGCCACCGCGGACGTGGTGGCGATCGCACCGGGCACAGCGGACATGACCCCGCAGATCCAGGCCGCGCAGAACAAGAAGCCCGAGATGTACTTCGTCCTGGGCGACCCGACGTTCTGCGGTAGCGCGATCAAGGCGATCAAGACGCTCGGCATCACCCAGCCCGTGCTCGCACTCGACCGGTGCATCGGCAACGACAAGGGCGCGTCGATTCCCGGCGGCTTCACCGACATCAAGATCGTTACGCAGGCGGTCACCGAGCCCGGCGACGCGGAGTACAAGCTCTTCCAGGCCGTGCTCTCGGCGTACGGCGACGGCACAGCGGTCAGCTCCCAGGCGATCAGTGGATACCAGGGCCTGCTGAGCCTGGTCCGTACGGTCAACGCGTCCGGCTCGAAGGACCTGAGCCCGGAGGGTGTGCGGAAGGCGATCGCGGCGGCACCCGCCACCAATTACCCCCTCGGGGGCGGCGCCACGTTGAAGTGCGACGGTAAGGCGCTGCCCGCGGTGTCGCCGAACCTGTGCTCGACGGTCGGTGTGATCGCCGACGCGGCCCAGGACGGCGCGCTGTCAAACTTCACGGTTCCGGACTCCACCGGCATCTACCAGCTGGGCTGAGTGTCCATCCGAGGGCCCGCGTCCGATCCGGACGCGGGCCCTCGGATGTCTGGTCAGGACGCGCGGAAATGCTGGACGAGCGGCCCGAGCAGTTCGGGCGTCGAACCGTGCAGGGCGATCTCGTCGGCGCCGGCGGTCAGGTAGGTGCGCACCCGCTCAGCGCAGAGCGCCGCGGGACCGGCTGCCGCGGACGACTCCAGCCAGTCGGCCGGAATCAGCTCGCGGGCGACGTCGACCAGTTGGTCGCGCGTGTAGTGATGATCGGCGGCCCCACGGATGCCGGCGAACATCGGATGGGCGCGGAGCGTGGCGAGCGGGGCCGGATCCCAGCCGTTGATCGTCGCGAGGTTCTCCCCGAAGCCGGGGATCTGGAAGTACGTGAGCGCCCGTGCGGTGACCACCGCGGCCTCCTCGCGCGGCGGAAGATCGGGCGCGACGACAACCGTGGCGTAGACGCGCACGGCGGCCGGATCGCGCCCGGCTTCCTCGGCGGCCCGGCGCACCGACTCGGCCGACCGCTTGACCGCGTCCGGCGTCAGGAAGGGGTGCAGCAGCACGCCGTCGAAGTGTGCGCCGGCCAGCGCCAGGCTCTTGGGTCCGATCGCGGCCAGGACCAGCGGGGGGACCGGAGCGTCCGGCAGATCGCCCAACCGCATTCTCGGGTAGTTCCCGGCCGGGCCTTCATAGGAGACCCGTTCACCGCGGCACAGCCGGCGGACGATGTCGGCGGCGTCCACCAGGACGGCGTTGGTCACCACGGGAAGGCCGACGGCCTTCCAGGTCGCCGCCACCGACCGGCCGACGCCGAGCACGAACCGCCCGCCGGTCATCGCCTGCGCGGTCATCGCCATCGACGCCAGCGTCAGCGGGTGCCGGACGCCGAAGTGGGTGATGCCGGACGCGATCCGTACCCGCTCGCTGGTGGCACCGATCGCGCCGGTCAGCACCCCGAGATCCTTGGTGCCCCAGCGTTCGCTGAGCCAGACGGTGCCGAGCCCCAGATGCTCGGCCGTGCGGGCCTGGCCGACGGCGAGGCGGGGATCGGGAACCCGGCCGGGAAGTACGTACGCGCCGAGCCGTTCGAGGTCTGTTCCTGGAGCCGTCACCACCATATTCTGACATCATGTATCCGTTCGGGCCAGTAGTTGAGGGGCCGACCGAACCGTTACCCGCGACGTCGCGGGGCGGCGAAGGGAGGGCAGTGTCGTGACCGTTGCCACGCGCCGGGACGTGGAGTCGACCCGCACCCGGCTCACTAGCTGGCTGGCCGAGAAACTGCGTGCCGCCGACGTCGCGGTCTCCGAGTTGGTGATCCCGGAAGCCGGCTACTCGAACGAGACCGCGTTCTGCGAGGTGTCCTGGACCGACTGGAAGGGCCGCCGGGTACAGCGATCCCTGGTGCTGCGGATCGAACCCACCGGGCACCAGCTCTTCGCCCGGCCGGACGCGGTCTTCCAGGCCCGGATGATGACCACGCTGGCCCGTGCGACGACGGTGTCGGTGCCCGAGGTTCTGTTCGTCGAGACCGACGCTGACGTGTTCGGCGCGCCGTTCTACGTCATGGAGCGGGTAGCCGGCCGGATCCCACCGGACGTGCCCAGCTGGCACCGCAAGGGCTGGGTGACCGGCCTGGATGCCGCCCAGCGGGCCCGGATGTACGACAACGGACTCCGGGCCCTGGCCCAGTTGCACGCCGTCGACGCGCACCGCTACTTCGGCTTTCTCGAACCGGCGGACGGCCAGCCCTCGTTCGACGCCTACCTCGACGGTCTGCGTGCCTGGCACTCCTGGGCCGAGCCCGACGTCCGCTACGACGCCGACGTCGTGAAGGCCGCCGTCGCGTACGTGGACGCGGCGCGCCCGTACCGCCCGGAGGAGGTCGTGGTCTGGCGCGACGCGCGGCCCGGCAACATCATCTTCGCCGACGATCTCTCGGTAGCGGCGCTGCTGGACTGGGAGACGTCCACGCTCGGCCCTCCCGGCGTCGACCTGGGCTGGTGGGTGGTGTTCGAGGAGTACCTGTGCGAGGCGCAGGGGCTGTCGCGGCTGGAGGGTGTGCCCGGCCGCGAGGCGACGATCGCGCGCTACCAGGAGCTCACCGGTCGCGAGATCCCGGACGTCGGCTACTACGAGGTGCTCGCCGCGCTGGAGCTTTCGCTGATCACGAGCAGGCTGACCCGCCTGCTCATCGAGGACGGGCTGGCCGAGCGGATCGCCGTCGAGTACACGACCCGGGTCACCGGCATGCTGGCCGGGAAGCTGGCCCGGGTCGGCGCCTGAACGCACGAATGGCCCGCCTCGTGAGGCGGGCCATTCGTGCGCGGTGAGGTCAGTCCGACGCGGGGAGCGGCTTGGCCGCCTTCAAGGCCAGCGGTTCGGCGCCGACGGCCAGTGAGCCGGCGCCCGCCCGGACGCAGAGCACCTCGAGGCCGGTGCCCTCGTGCACATACCGCTTGCCGATCTGGGTGCCGCCGTCGAAAGGAGCGGTGGGCTCTCCGGCCGCCGGCGAATCGGCCTTGGCGTCGGCCATCGAGGTGCCACCGCACCGCAGGTCGACGTCGGCCGCTCCGGCGACGACAACCACCTCGGTGGTGCACGCGGTGGACCGGAGCCGGGTTCCCGGCTTCGTCAGAACGCTCATGTCAGTACTCCGTTTCTGACGGATTGTTAGCTGCCGAGACGAAGGCCGGGCGCACGGGTACGGAAGACGTCGGTCGCGAACACGGAGCCCAGCTTCGCGGCGTCCCAGCGACTGCCGCCGTTGGTGATCGCGGGCCCCTTCGTCCAGCCCCCCATCAACTCGATCGTCTCGCCGATGGCTCGGACGACCTGGCCGCTGACGTAGCCGGCCTCCGGGCTCGCGAGCCAGGCGACGACCGGGCTGGCGAGCGTCGGGTCCTTCGGGTCGAATTCGCCGTCCGGACGCTCGTCCGGCTCCAGCGGCGTCGGTCCTTCGCCGCCGATGGTCGCCGACAGCCGGGTGATGCCCCCCGGGCTGATCGCGTTCACGGTCACGCCGATCCGAGCCAGCTCCAGGCTGAGCGTCTGCGTGAGCCCGACGATCGCTGCCTTGGCCGGCCCGTAGTTGGACTGTCCGAAGTTGCCGTGCAGCCCGGCGCCGGACGTCGTGTTGATGATCCGGCCGTAGACGGTGCCGCCGCTCTCCTTCGCCGCGGCTCGCCACCGCCGGGCCACCGCTCGGCTGGTGAGCCAGCTGCCCCGGACGTGGACCCGCATCACCAGGTCGAAGTCGTCGGCAGTCATGTTCCAGATCGCCCGGTCGCGGACGATGCCGGCATTGTTGACGAGGATGTCTAGGCGGCCGAAGTCGGCGAACGCCCGCTCGATCATCGTCTCGACCTGGCCCTCGTCGCCGACATCGCTGTAGTCGGCCACCGCCTTGCCGCCGCGCCCGCCGATCACGTCGACGACCTGGTCGGCGTCGCGGCCCGAGCCCTCACCGGAGACCGACGTCCCCAGGTCGTTGACCACGACGGTCGCGCCGTGCCGCGCGAGTTCGAGCGCGTGCCCCCGACCGATGCCATGCCCGGCACCGGTCACCAGGGCGATCTTGCCTTCCAGCAGGCCTGTCATCGGGTCGGTCCTCCTGTCGCCGGCCGGAACACGGTGGCCGTCAGCTCGTCGTCGAGTGGGATGAAGTCCGCCTCCAGCGGCATGCCGATCCGGAGGTCCGCGGGGTCACAGCCGACGATGTTCGTCATCAGCCGGGGCCCCTCCTCGAGTTCGACCAGGGCGGCCACATACGGCAGCCGCTCGGCGAACGGCGCGAGGTCGTTCATGTACACCGTGGAGTGGGTGTAGAGCGTGGCGTGTCCGCTGGCCCGCTCCGGCGCGACCTCGGTGCTCCAGCAGAACGGGCAGAACGGGCGGGGATAGTGGTGTGCCCGTCCGCACGCGCCGCAGCGGGCGACGAGCAGCCGGCCTTCACGAGCGGCGTCCCAGTACGGACGGCTCTCGTCGTCGGGGGTGGGGAGATCGGCGCGGGTCATCAGTGCCCTCGGAACTGGGGCGCGCGCCGCTCCACGAACGAGCGGACGCCCTCGGCGGAGTCGTGTGCGTGGGACTGCAGCTCCTGCGCCATCGCCTCGGCCGCGAACGCCGCCGCGCGATCGCCGTCCAGCGAGGTGTTGAACAGCCGTTTGGTGAGCGCTATCGCGCTCGTCGGTGCATCTGCCAGGCGGGTGGCGAGCTCGTCCGCGGTCTTCGCGAGCTCGGCGGCCGGAACGACCCGGTTGACCAGTCCCAGCGCCAGTGCCTCCCGGGCCGGCAGCGCGTCGCCGAAGAACGCCAGTTCCTTGGCCTTCTGCAGGCCGATCCGGCGGGGGAGCAGGTAGGCGCCGCCGCCGTCCACGACCAGTCCGCGTCGGACGAACGATTCGAGGAACGTCGCCTCCTCGCTCGCGACCACCAGATCAGCCGCGAAGGCGAGGTGGGCGCCGATGCCCGCGGCCGGGCCGCCGACGACGGCTACGACCGGCTTCCCGCAGTCGAGCACCGCGCTGACCAGCCGCTGGGCGCCGTTCTGGATCCGTCGCGTCGCGTCGCCGACGTGCTTCTCACCGCCTGCCGCGCGGTCGCCGGCCAGCGCCTTGACGTCGGCCCCGGAGCAGAAGTGCCTGCCGTTCGCGGCGAGCACGACTACTCGGACCGAGGGGTCGGCGTCGGCGTCGCTCAACGCCGCGATCACCGCGTCTCGGTCGGCCGGGCGCAGCGCGTTGGCCGCGGACGGCCGGTTGAGCGTGATCCGGCGGATCCCGTCGTCGTCCGTCACCAGCACCGCGGCCTCGGGAGTCTCGGAGACCGCTCCGACCGCGGCCGCGGCGATCGCGGTACCGGCGTCGCTCGCCGCGGCGGCCTCAACGGTGGCGCCGGGGGTGTCGGAGCTCATCGGGGAACCTCCACCGTGGTCGGCGTGAACTCGGCACGCAGGTGTTTGATGCCGTGCAGGAAGTTCGAGCGCAGCGGGTCCGGCTCCCCGACCGCGTGGATGTCGGGCAGCAGCTCGAAGAGAGTCCGGAACGCCACCCGGAGCTCCAGCCGGGCGAGATTGGCGCCCAGGCAGTGGTGCGGGCCCGGCGCGCCGTAGGAGACGTGAGGATTCTTCGGCCGCCGGAGGTCGAAACGGGTGGCGTCGGGGAAGTAATCCTCGTCCTGGTTCGCCGAGCGATACCAGAGCACGACCTTGTCGCCCTCGTTGAACACCTGGTCACCCAGCCGGACGCCGTCGGCCGTCACGGTTCGGCGCATGTAGAGCACGGGGGAGGCCCACCGGACGATCTCCTCGACCGCCGCGGCGCTGTGCGTGTCCGGGTCGGCCTGCCAGAGCGCCCGCTGCTCGGGGAACTGCGTGAGCGCGACGAGTCCGTGCGAGATCGCGTTGCGGGTGGTCTCGTTGCCGGCGCCGACCAGCAGGATGAAGAACCGCGCCAGCTCCTCCGGCGACAGGTTCTCGTCCTGCGCGGCGACCAGCGTCGTGATCAGGTCGTCCCGCGGGTCGGCGATCCGCTCGGCGGCCAGCCGCTGCAGAAGCTCGGCGAGCGCCTCACCGGCGGCGAAGACGGAGCGGGCGACCGCGCGGGGGGTCTGGTCGGGCACGTACTCCGGGTCGCTGGCGCCCAGGATGATGTTGGTCTGGTCGAAGATGAATTGCTCGTACTCGCGCGGGATCCCCATCATGTTGTTGACGATCCGTAGCGGCAGCAGCGCGGCGACCTCGGTGACGAAGTCGCACTCCCCTCGTTCGGCGACGTCCCCGATGATCTGCCGGGCCGAGGCGGCGACGTCCTCGCGCAGCCGCTCCAGCGACTTGGCGGTGAAACCCCGCGAGACGATCCGGCGCATCCGGGCGTGCTGCGGGTTGTCCATGTCGATGATCGAGCCGCGGTACTCCCGCAGTGAGGGGGGCTGGTCGAAGATCGTCGTGCCCAGTCCGGAGCAGAACTCGTCCGGGCGGCGGCTGACCTCCTGGACGTCGGCGTAGCGGGTCAGCGCCCAGAACCCGCCGCCCCGCAGGTCACCGGAGAGGTCGCGCTCCGGGACGTACGGACGTGGGTTGTTCGCGCGTAGCGCGGCGAACAGCGCGTCCCGCTCGGCCACCGGCCGCGTCCACCAGGACAGGTCGTCCAGCTCCGCGCCGGGGCTCACATGGGTACTCGTCATCGGTTCCGCCTCTCAACCGGCTGCCGGATAGCGCAGGACGCCGCGCAGATAGTTACCGGTGCGCATGTCGGCGTAGCCCTCGTTGATCTCGTCCAGGGAGTACGTCTTCGACACCACTGCGTCCAGGTCGACCTGACCGGCCACCCACAGGTCGATGACCTTCGGGATGTCGGCGCGCGGGTTGGCCGAGCCGTAGAGCGTGCCGACGATCTGCTTCTCGTTGAGCGTCAGGTCCATCAGGCTGACCGAGATCGATCGCTCGGCGGCCGGGTGGATGTTGGTGACGACGAGCCGCCCGCGCTTGGCCGTCATCGCGAGCGACTTGGAGATCAGCCGCCCCTCGCCGCGCCCCATCGTGCTGATGAAGCGGTCCACGCCGCGGCCGTACGTGGCCTCCTGGACGACCGCGGGCGCCTCGTCCCACGAACCGGCGACGTGTGTCGCGCCCATCGACAGGGCCACGTCCTTCTTGGCCGCCGACGGGTCGATCGCCACGATCACCCGGGCACCGGCGAGGCGGGCGCCCTGGATCGCGGCCGCGCCGATGCCGCCGATCCCGGCGACCGCGACCGTGTCGCCGGGCGCGACGTCGGCGGCGTAGACCGCGGAGCCCCAGCCGGTGATGAATCCGCAGCCGAGCAGGCAGGCCCGGTCGAGCGGCACGTCGGGGTGGATCTTCACGCAGCTGGACTCGTGGACCACGGTGTGGTGCGCGAACGAGCCGATCAGACAGGCGGTTGCGACGTCCTGGCCACGGGCGTGGTGCCGGGCGGTCCCGTCGGCGATCTGGCGTCCGGTGTAGAGCCGCTCGCCCAGGTCGCAGAGGCTCTGGTGGCCGGTCGAACACGACGGGCAGCGGCCGCAGGACGGCATGAAACTGAAGACGACGTGATCGCCCGGCGCCACCGACGTAACCTTCTCCCCGACGTGGGTCACCACCCCGGCGCCCTCGTGGCCGCCGATGCACGGCAGGTGGAACGGCATGTCGCCGGTGACGATGTGGTCGTCGGAGTGGCACATCCCGGAGGCGTGCAACTCGACCTGGACCTCCTCCGGGCCGGGTGGGTCGAGCTCGATGGTCTCGATCGACCAGGGGACGTTGCGGTCCCAGAGCACCGCTGCCAGCGTCTCCACGCGGCTACCTCCTGCGTTCATCCGCGGCCGGAACGATGACCGACTGCTGCTCGACGTACTCGCTGATTCCTTCGGGGCCGCCTTCCCGGCCCAACCCCGACTGGCGCATTCCGCCGAACGGGCTGCCCAGGTCCATCGCGGCGGACGAGTTGACCGCTACCGAACCGGCCTCCAGGCGCGCGGCGACCGCGGCTGCCCGCTCGGCGTCGGCGGACCAGACGCTGCCGGCCAGCGCGTAGGGGGTGCCGTTGGCGAGCCGTACCGCGTCCGCCTCGTCGTCGTAGGGGATGACGACGGCGACCGGACCGAAGATCTCCTGCTGCGCGATCGGTGCCGCCGGGTCGACGTCGGCCAGCAGGGTCGGGCGCACGTAGTAGCCGCGGTCGAACCCATCCGGGCGTCCGCCACCGGCGACCAGCCGGGCAGTGTTTCGCGCGCTTTCGACGAGGACCTCGATGCGATCGCGGGCCGCCGCGGAGATGACCGGTCCGAGGTCGGTCTCCGGATCGGTGGGGTCACCGACGCGCAGCGCGGTCACCGCGTCCGCGAGGGCGTCGACGGCCTCGGTGTACCGCGACCGGGGGGCCAGGATCCGGGTCTGGGCGATGCAGATCTGCCCACTGTTCGCCATCGCGCCGTCGACCAGCGCGGCGACCGTCGTCGTGTCCAGCACGACGTCGTCGAGCAGGATCGCGGCGGACTTCCCGCCCAGCTCCAGCGTGCAGCGCCGCACGTCGCGTCCGCACAGCTCGCCGATGCGTCGCCCCACCGCCGTGGATCCGGTGAAGCTGATCTTGTTCACCCCTGGGTGCCGGACGAGGTATTCGCTGGCCGCTGGTCCGGCCGGCAGTACGCTCAGGACACCCTCCGGCAGACCGGCCTCGGCGGCGGCCTCGGCCAGCGCGAACGCCGACAGTGGCGCCTCGGGGGAGGGCTTGAGCAGGACCGAACAGCCGGCCAGCAGCGCGGGAGCGACCTTGAGCGCGGCGGTGAACAGCGGCGCGTTCCACGGCACGATCGCGCCGACGACACCGACCGGCGGCCGATGGATCCGTACCTCCCCGCCGAGGAGCCCGGGGCGGGTCTCCTCCCACGGGTACGTGGACGCCAGCGCCCGGTGGACACGGAGGGTGCCGACCGCGGTGCCGACCTGACCGCCGATGGCCCAGCGACGCGGTGAGCCGACCTCGTCGGAGATCAGCGCGGCCAGCTCGGTGGCGCGCCCCTGCACGATCTTGGCGATCCGGCCGAGCACCTCGCCGCGCTCGGCGGCCGGAAGGCTCGACCATCGGCCGTCGTCCAGGGCGCGGCGGGCTTCGCTCACGGCGGCGTCGACGTCGCCGTGAGCGGCTTCGCGCACCCGGCCGACGAGCGCCTCGGTCGCCGGGGACCGGACCTCGACGGTGTGGTCGCCGACCGACGGTCGCCACCGTTCGCCGAGGTAGAGCTCGTCGTAGGTCCGCACGTGACTCGTCCTCCCGTGGTGCCCGGCGTCGGGTCCGCGTCCGGGAGACGGAACGGCCGCTCCCTGGAGGGGAGTCTGACGCCATGTCTACGTCAGCGCAAGAGCTTCGACGAGGGTCGACTACCGAAGTAAGGCCGCAACGGATGCTTGCTGGCGCTACCCTGGGCGTCGTCGCTTTCTGACATCGCGTAGCGCTAACTGTCGACCTGGTCGGCCCGGTGGCGCGGAACAGGCGGGAGGTCGCATGGGTGCGCCGGTAGGTACCGAAGGCGCGGGGTTCGAACTGGTCGTGGAGCGCGGGAAGATCCGTGAGTTCGCCGCCGCGATGCAGTGCGAGGATCCGGCGTACCACGGGGCGGACGCGATCGTTCCGCCGACGTTCCTGGCCAGCGCGGTGTTGTGGGCGCCATCGGAGGCCCGGGTAGAGGTGGGCTTCGAGCGGCGTCGGCTGCTCCACGGCGAGCAGGAGTACGTGTTCCACGGGCCGCCGCCGCACGCCGGGCAGGTGCTCCGTGCGGTGGAGCGGATCGTCGACCGGTACGAGAAGCCGGGGCGACGCGGTGGTCAGATGCGCTTCGCCGTGGTGGTGACCGAGTATCGCGACGAGAGTGGCGAGTTGGTCGCCGAGGCGCGAGCCACCTACATCGAGAGGGCTGCCGCATGACCGCGCCCGAGGTGGGCAGCATCGCCGCGGAGAAGCAGTACGGCCCGATGACGACCCGGATGTTCGTTCGGTACTCGGGCGCATCCGGCGACCTGAACCCGATGCACTACGACGACGCTATGGCGCGGTCGGCCGGATACCCCGGCGTCTTCTCGCAAGGGATGCACATCGCGGCGCTGCTGGCCGGTTACGCGGTGGAGTGGCTCGGCGCTCACAACGTGCGGCGGTTCGCGGTGCGTTTCCGCGATCAAGTCTACCCCGGCGACGTCCTGACCTGCGGTGGCGCGATCACCGCCGTCGAACAGCGAGCGGACGGAACGCTGGTGACCGTCGACCTGCGCGCCAGCGTCGGATCAGATCGGGTCGCGCTGACGGCGACCGCGCAATTTCTGCTCGCCGGGTAGTCGCGCGCGGCCGGGAACCCGGTCAGGGCTATCCTGGACAGGATGTCAGACGGAGAGATTTTGCGCCGAGACGGCTACTGGCCTTCGAGCCCGGTGGTCGGCCAGCGGGGTGCCCAGACCCGCGGGCGCATTGTCGAGGCGGCGCTGCGGCAGTTCGAGGCCGAGGGCTTCCACGGCACCTCGGTGGACAGTATCGCCAAGGGTGCCGCCACCTCCCGCGCGACCGTCTACCAGTACTTCGAGAGCAAGGAGCAGATCTTCGTCGAGCTGCTCGAGGAGTGCGGTGCGGCGTTGTCCCGGGTGGTGCGGCGGCTCGGGCCGCTCGGCCCCACTGCCGAGGGCTTCGACAACCTGCACTGGTGGCTCGGCGAGTGGGCGTGGGTCTACGACAAATACGCCACGATGTTCGTGCAGTGGACGAACGTCGACGCCCCCGGCACGAGCACGCGCCCGCTGGTCATGGGCTTCGTCAGCAACTACAACGCCCGGATCGCCGAGCGGCTGACCTCCAGTGGCGTGGAGGGTATGTCGCCGGACGACGCCGCGCTCGCGCTGACCAGCCTGGTCCACCGCTTCAACTTCTTCCGGCACCGCCAGCACGACCCGATGCCGGACGTCGAGGAGGCGATCGACGGGCTCGCGGTGCTGATGCAGCTGATGTTGTTCCCGGACACCCCGCCGGACGCGTTCGGCACTCTGCCGCAGCTCGACGGCGGAGCCCGGCGCCGACGCGCCACGATCTCCGTGGTGCCGGCTCCGGCCCCACCGCGCGCGGCCCCGCCGGTGGCGGAGCTCAGTCGCCGGGCCGCGGCCACCGTGGATCAGATCCTCGCCGCCGGTACCCGGCTGCTCGCCGAGCGCGGATACCACGCCACCGGCGTCGACGACCTCGTTGCCGCGGCCGGATTCGCGCGCGCGACGTTCTACAAGTACTTCGACGACAAGCTGGATCTGCTGCGCCGCCTCTCGGCGGACGCCGGGGCTGCCGCCACGGTGCTCATCGAGCGACTTGCCTCGCTGAACCTGGAAGACGGGTCCGACGACGCGCTGCGGGCTTGGCTCGAGGAGTTCGTGCCGTTCCACCGCCGCTACCTCGGGGTCTTCCGGGTCTGGGCCGAGGGGAACCTGACCGATCCGGACCTGCTGGACGCCGCCGTCCGGTCCAACGCGGCGATGCGGGATGCTTGCCTCCGGCTGCTCCGGCAGGTCGAGCGTCCCTACCCGCTCGACCTCGACGTCGCCGCCGCCGTGTTCCTGGCGGCGCTCGACCGGTTGCCGGAAGCGGTGGACGAGCGGGGCGAGCCGGCCTCGGATGCCGACGTCGTCGCATTGATGCTGGCGGTGCTGCGGCGCGGCCTGCTCAACGGCGCTGTCGCCCCCCGCTGATCGCATCCTTCCTCACCTCATTGACCCGCTTTCTCGATATCGTGTACAAGGAGTCAGAAAGGTTCTCGACGTCGAGGCTGTGGTGGGGTTGGTGTGCTCACCGGGGCCGCTCTGATCTGGAGTGGACATGACGGTTGATCTGAAGGCTGCGGAGTACACGCTGTCAGGGCTCCGGCCCTTCCCGGTCGCGGTGACGACCATCGACGAGGGCGAGGTGAACGGTCTGATCTCCCTCTCGGCGGGCGCAGCCAGCATCGTCCCGGAAGCGCCGCGGGTGACGATCAGCCTGACGAAGTACAACAAGACCCACGACATGGTGCTGCGGTCCGGGGTGTTCGTGACGCACCTGCTCGCGGCCGACCCGGAGCCCGCGCTCCAGGACTCGCTCGCGATCCTGATGGGCCTGGGCGGCAGCTCCGGTCGGGACGGCGACAAGATCGGCCGATTCCGCACCAAGCAGGGAGTGACCGGCGCGCCGATCCTGCTCGACGCGCTGTCCTACGTGGAGGCCCGCGTGGTGCACACGCTGGACATGGACGAGAGCACGCTGTTCGTCGGCGACGTGGTGGGTGCCGAGCGGCTCGGCAGCGGAGGACGGCTGCGGGTCGGCGAGGCGTGGAAGAGCCTGCCGCCGGAGTGGATCGAGCAGTACGAGACCAACCACGTCCCGCAGCTGGCCAGCGCCCGCCGCTATCGAGGGCTAGCCGACTGAGGCGCTGAGCCGGCCCAGGCCGCCAGTACGGCGGCCGGGTCGGCCGGACCTGGATGTGGATGGGGTGGCGCCGGTGGCGTCCGGGAGAACCGCGGCGCCGGGGCCGGCTGCACGACACCGTCCCGGTCGACCAGCGTCCGGCGTGCGGTCAGGTGCGGATCGGCGGCCGCCTCGGCGAACGTCAGCACCGGGGTGACACACGCGTCCACGTTCGCGAACACCGCAGTCCACTCGTCCCGGGTGCGGCTACGGAACGCGTCCGCGAACGCCGCCCGTAGCGCCGGCCACCCCGACCGGTCGTCCTGAGCGGGCAGCTCGGCCGGGTCCAGCCCCAGTCCGGCGAGCAGCGCGGCATAGAACTGCGGCTCGAGGGCGCCGACGGCCATGTGACCACCGTCCGCGGTCGGGTAGACGTCGTAGAACGGCGCGCCGCCGTCGAGCCGGTTGGTGCCCCGGCCGTCCTGCCAGCAACCCGTGCCTCGCAGGGACCAGATCGCCTGCGCGAGGCTCGACACCCCGTCGACGATGGCGGCGTCGATCACCTGTCCCCGACCCGAACGTGCCCGCTCGACCAGCGCAGCGAGGATGCCGATCACCAGGTAGGTGGAGCCGCCGCCGAAGTCGCCGACGAGGTTGAGCGGGACCGTCGGCGGGGCACCGTCCCGGCCGATCGCGTCGAGCACGCCGGTGAGGCCGACGTAGTTGATGTCGTGCCCGGCCCGGTGGGCCAGCGGCCCGTACTGACCCCACCCGGTCATCCGGGCGTAGATCAATCCCGGGTTGCGGGCCAGACAGTGCGCCGGTCCGACGCCCAGCCGTTCGGTGACGCCGGGCCGGAATCCCTCCACCAGGACGTCGGCGTGGGCCACCAGATCGAGGACCGTCCCGCGGCCGGCGGCGTGCCCGAGGTCGAGTTCACACACGGCGCGACTGCGGGGCGGCGGTCCGGAACGACGCTCGCCCGTGCCGGGGCGCTCGACGCGGAGGACGTCCGCACCCAGATCGCCCAGCAGCAGGGCGGCGTGCGGCCCCGGCCCCATCCCGGCCAGCTCCACGACGCGGATTCCGGTGAGGGGACCCACCCGTCAGACCCCCACCGTCGGGGACAGCGTGGCGGCGACCTCGGCCCGGAGTACCCGCCGCAGCAGCTTGCCGGTCTCGGTGTAGGGCAACTGCGGACGGACCTGGACGTGTTCCGGCGTGCAGGTGGACCGCAACCTGGCGCGGACGTGCTCGCGCAAGTCCCGCTCGACGTCGGCGCGGTCGGTGACCGACGCTCCCTCCGCCAGCACGACGGCGGCCACGACCTTCTCACCCCAGTCGGTGTCGGGGACCCCGAACACCGCGGCTTCGGCCACGTCGGGGTGGGAGAGCAGCGCCGCCTCGATCTCGCCGGGGGAGAGGTTCTCGCCGCCGCGCACGATCACGTCGTCCAGGCGGCCGTACACGTAGAGGAATCCGTCGTCGTCGAGCATCCCGGCGTCCCGCGTGGGGAACCATCCGTCGGCGTCGGTCGCGGTGCCGGCGAGGTACTCGCCGGAGACCTGTTCGCCACGGACCCAGATCTCGCCACGCTCCCCGGCCGGCAGCGGCTCACCCAACGGGTCACGGACGCTGACGTCCAGGCCGGGCAGCGGCCTACCGACCGAACCGAGGCGGGCCCGCACCGCGGGATCGCTGCTCGCGAACGCTTCGCGGTGGTCGTCGGGGCCGAGCACGGCGACCGTGCTGGACGTCTCGGTCAGGCCGTACGCGTTGACGAATCCGACCGACGGGAGCAGCCGCATCGCCCGCTCGATCACCGTGGAAGGCATCGGCCCGCCGCCGTAGGAGAGCGAGCGCAGCGCGGGAAGCCCGTCGACCGCTCCGTTCTCCAGCGCGTCGAGGATGCGGTTGAGCATCGTCGGCACGACCATCGCGTGAGTCACCGACTCGGCCCGCGCGAGCGCGACCCAGCGGGCGGGGTCGAAGGACTCCAGGTGCAGCACACGGCGCCCGGCGTAGGTGTTCGACAGCGCCGCGGAGACGGCCGCGATGTGGTACGGCGGAACGCTGATCAGGGCGGCCTCGGACTCCTCCGCACCGGCGAACTCCACCGTGGACAGGATGTACGAGGCGAGATTGCGGTGCCGGAGCACGGCCGCTTTGGGCTCGCCGGTGGTGCCGCTGGTGAACAGCAGGACGGCGATGTCGTCCGGCTCTCCGCCGGGCCCGTCGGCTAGGGCGGCTGTCGGGTCCGCTGCGAACCGGAGCACCTCGTCCCGCTCGATCAACGTCAGGCCGTCGACGCCGCGCAGGCGTTCGGCGACACCGGGTCCCACCACGACCGTGGCCGGGGCGATCCGCCGCGCGATCGCGAGCAGCTGGTCGTCGGCCAGGCGGTAGTTCAACGGCACGAACGGCTTCCCGGCCAGCGCGGCGCCGAAGAGTGCGATCGGGACGGCGGGGGAGTTCAGGTCGACCAGGCCGACCCGTTCGCCCCCGGCGGCGGCGAGCAGCGCGCCCACCCGCCGGGCACGGAGACCGAACTCGGCGAACGTCACGGCATCGGCCGACCGTCCGAGCGCGACCCGGTCGGCCACGCCATCGGCGGCCATCTCCAGCAGCATGCCGAGGTTCATCGCGCTGCTCCCGGCACCTCGAGCACCATCGCCGATCCCATGCCGCCCCCGGCGCACATCGCGGCGACCGCGATGCCGCCACCACGCCGCCCCAGCTCGTGGACGAGCGTGGTGACCATCCGGGCGCCGGTGGCCGCCACTGGGTGGCCGAGGCTGCATCCGCTGCCGCTGACGTTCACGATCTCCTCGTCGATGTCGAGCATCCGGGTGGTAGCCACGCACATCGAGGCGAATGCCTCGTTGATTTCGAAGAGGTCGACGTCGCCGAGGGTCAGCCCGGCCCGGCGCAGCGCCTTGGGGATGGCCTTCACCGGGGCCAACCCGGTCTCTGCCGGGTCCACGCCGACCGAGGCCCAGGAACGGACGATCGCCAGCGGGGTCAGCCCTCGCTCGGTGGCAACCCGGTCGGAGACAACCGTGACCGCGGCCGCGGCGTCGTTGATACCGGAGCTGTTGCCGGCTGTGATGCTGAACCCCGGGATCTCCGGGTGCAGCGGCGCGAGCGCGGCCAGCTTCTCGGCCGTTGTCGTACGCCGGGGGTGCTCGTCGACCTCGAAGACCGTCGTGGTGCCGTCGAGCCGGCGGACCTGGAGCGGGACGATCTCGTCGGCGAAGCGTCCCTCGTCGACGGCCCGGATCGCGCGCTGGTGCGAGCGCAGCGCCCAGGCGTCCATCTCCTCGCGGGTGACGCCGGCCGCTTGCGCGGCGGTCCAGCCGACGGTGATCGACATGTCCTTGTTCGGGGCATCGGGCCGGTCGGGGTGGCTGGGGGACATCCAGTCCTCGACCACGTCGGTGGTCCCCGGCACCCGGAACGACAGCCGCGGTGCGGTGGAGCGGGACTCGACACCGCCGGCCACGACGACGTCGTCCATGCCGGCACGGATGCTGGCGGCGGCGGTCGCGACCGCGGTCAGACCGGATGCGCAGTGCCGGTTGAGCGCGAAGCCGGGGACCTCGGTCATCCCGGTGGTGACCGCCGCGTGGCGGGCCACGTCGCCGCCGCCGTACATCACCTCACCGAGGATCAGGTCGTCCACGTCTCCGGCGGCCAGCCCGCTGCGCTTCACCGCGGCCTCGACGATCGCGGAGGCGAGGTCGAAGGCGCTGGTGTCGGCCAGCGTGCCTTTGCGGAACGTACCGATGGCCGTGCGGCAGGCCGAGACGAGTACTGCGTCGGGCATGGTGAGCTCCTCGCGGGGGACGCCAGGGTGGCCCGGCCACCCTCTCGGCCCGGAGTCTAGGTAGATTCTGACTACTCGTCTACGCTTTCGACCAGGAGTCAGCCTTGCCATGCCGTCCTCGGGGACCTTAGTTTCTGACGGGATGTTGTACTAGCGAAGAGGATGAGCAATGACGCGACCCACTTCCCGTCTGCTGCCGGAGGTGACGGCGGACTCGGCGGCGTTCTGGTCCGGCGGCGCCGACGGTGAGCTCCGGATCCATCGCTGCCGGAACTGTCGCCGGCTCTTCCACCCGCCGGTCGGCGCCTGCTTCCGCTGCCGCAGCCGGGACGTCGCACCGGAAGCGGTGTCCGGACGCGCGGTCGTCGCATCCTTCACCGTGAACCACCATCCCTGGTTCGGCCCGATGTACCCCACCCCGTACGTGATCGGCCTGGTGGAGCTGGTGGAGGAGCCGGACGTCCGGCTCACCACCCAGATCGTCGACTGCGAGCCGGAGGCCGTGTCGATCGGCATGGCGGTGGAGGTCGTTTTCGAGCAGCACGAGGACGTGTGGATTCCGGTGTTCCGTCCGACCGAAGGGGGCGCGCCCCGATGACGTTCGTCGACGACAAAGTGGTCATCACCGGCATCGGCCAGTCCGACGTCGGCCGCAAGCTCGGGCGCGGCGGTATCGACCTCGCCCTGGACGCGGCGCTCGAAGCGATCGCTCACGCGGGCCTGGAGCCCGACGACATCGACGGCGTGGCCAGCTACCCCGGACCGGCGATGGCCGAAGGCGGATTCGTCGGCGCGACCACGCACGACGTCCGGGACGCGCTCGGTCTCCGCACCACCTGGGCGCTGAGCGGTCTGGAAACCCCGGGCCAGGCCGGAACGCTGATGGACGCCGCCGCGGCGATCGCAACCGGCCGCGCCACCCACGTGCTCTGCTTCCGCAGTGTGTTCGAGTCCACGGCGCAGGCCGCCGGCCGGGCCAAGGCGCTGACCAGCACGCCCGGTCGGGCGGCGGGGCACACCGAGTTCCGGATGCCGTTCGGAGCGGCATCGCCGGCCAACTGGATCGCGCTGTACGCGCAGCGCTACATGTACGAGTTCGGCCTGACCCGCGAGCAGCTCGGGCAGATCCCGCTGAACGCCCGCCGCAATGCCGCACTCAACCCCAAGGCGATCTACCGGGACCCGATGACGCTCGAGGACTACCTGTCCGCGCGACTCATCTCCTATCCGTTCGGGCTCTACGACTGTGACGTGCCGTGCGACGGTGCGACCGCGGTGATCCTGTCCCGGCGCGGGACGAGCGCGGGCGGAGGGCGGTCGCCGATCGCGATCGAGGCGGCCGGAAGCGGCCTCTACGAGCGGCACACCTGGGATCAACGCGTCGACCTCACGACGATGGCCGCGCACGACGCCGCCCATCACCTGTGGGACCAGACGAACCTGACGCCGGCCGACGTGGACTTCGCCGAGCTCTACGACGGCTTCAGCTACCTCACGCTGCAGTGGATCGAGGCGTTCGGCTTCTGCAAGCACGGTGAGGCGGGTCCGTTCCTGGCCGAGCCGGAGCGGTTCGCGCTCGACGGCGAACTGCCGATCAACAGCCACGGTGGTCAGCTCTCGGCCGGTCGGCTGCACGGCTACGGCTTCCTGCACGAGGCCTGCCTCCAGCTGTGGGGCGAGGCCGGGGCGCGGCAGATCCGCAAGCCGGTGGAGATCGCGGCGGTGGGCATCGGCGGCGGTCCCGAGGCGGGCTGCCTGCTGCTGCGCCGCGAGGACTGAGGCCACTTCTTCTGACACCAAGTCTTCGCAATTAAGGGAGTTGTACTGGCCTTTTTTGTTCCAGGTCCGGTAGCGTCTGACATCGCCATCACCCAGCAAGGTGGGGAGTCGACGATGACTGCAGTCGAGGAAACCGATTCCATCGACACCGACTTGGACCACCACAGCGACGATTTCCGGGAGTACAACTACGCCCGGATGGCGGAGCTGCGCGAGCGCTGCCCGGTCGCCAAGTCATCGTCCTGGGGCGGTTTCTGGTTCTTCACTTCCTATGACGCCGTCTTTGACGCGTGCCGCGACCACGACCTGTTCAGCAGCCACATGTCGAAGGCGGTCCCCAGGGGCGCGAACGAGACCCCGTTCATTCCGATCGATATCGACCCGCCGCGGCTGCAGAAGTACCGCAAGCTCCTTCTTCCCGCGATGTCGCCGACCGCGGCCGAGAGCCAGCGTGCAGAGCTCACCGCGATCACCAACAGCCTCATCGACGCGTTTATCGTCAGCGGTGCGGCGGACCTGGCTGAGGAGCTCTTCACGCCGCTACCCGCTCGCTGGATCCTGCGGCTGCTCGGCTTCGACGAGGATCGGTGGCCGGAGTGGATCTCGTGGCTCCACACGCTGGTCCACGACCGCGCCACGGACATGGACAAGACCATCGAGGCCGCCGGGCACCTCTATGGGACGATCGCCCGCGAGGTCGAGGTGCGCCGCGGCGCACGGCCCCCCGGGTTGCTCAGCGACCTGATGGACGCGGAGATCGACGGCGTCCCGCTGAACGACGAAGAACTCGGCGGCATCGTGGTTCTGCTCCTGCTCGGCGGGATGGACACCACGGCCGGCCTGACCGGGAACGCGCTGCTGCGGATCGACGCCGATCCGGCGCTGCGCCGCCGCCTCATCGACGATCCTTCCGTCCTCGACGCCGCCACCGAGGAGTTTCTCCGTCACGACACCCCCGCTCAGGGACTCACCCGGCTCGTGACCAGGGACGCCGCGTTCCACGGCAGGCAGCTTCGGAAGGGCGACCGCGTGATGCTGATGTTCGCGGCGGCCAACCGCGATCCGGCGGTCTTCGAGCGCCCCGACGAGATCGTCCTGGACCGGCCCTCCAACCGCCACATGGCCTTCGCGCTCGGTGTTCACCGGTGTCTCGGCTCGAACTTCGCACGGCTGATGTTCAAGACGATGCTCAGCGAGACGCTCCGGCGAATGCCGGACGTCCAGGTTTCCGGTGCGGTCGAGCGCCTGCCCGACGCCGGTGACGTCTACGCCGTCAAGCATCTGCCGGTCCGGTTCACACCGGGTTCCGTCGAGAACCCGGTGGTGCCGGCTTACTCGTCGCCCGACTCCAGCGCAGCGAAGGGCCGGAAATGAGGATTCTGGTGAGGACCGACCTCTGCCAGGGGCATGCGCAGTGCAACGCGCAGGCTCCGGAGATCTACCCGCTCGACTCGGACGGTTTCGTCGGCATTCCCAGCGATACTCCGGTGCCGGCCGCCCAGGAGCCGGCGGCGCGACTCGGCGCGGCCGCCTGCCCTGAGCGGGCGCTCCAGGTCACCTGAGCCCACGACCTCAGAGGACTGCGCCGGAGAGCTTCAGCTCGAGGATGCGCTCCATGTCCAGACCGAGCTCGGAGAGGACCTCGTCGGTGTGCTCACCGTGAGCCGGCGCGTGCCGGACGACTCCGTGTTCCCCGTTGAACTGCAGCGGCGCGGGCACGAGCTGGAACGGGGTGCCGTTGGCGTCGGTGAGGTGCTGCAGGTACCCGTTGGCGACCACCTGCGGGTCGGTGAGGACCTCGATCGGACGCTGTACCGGCGCCCACGCCCCACGGACCGTGGCCAGCACCTGCTTCACCTCGTCGAACGTGTATCGGTTGAACAGTTCCTGGATCGCGGCGATCGCCTCCTGGCTGTTCGTCATCCGCGCGGCGTGGTCGATGAACCGCGGGTCGGCGGCGAGCTCCGGCCCACCGAGTGCGGCCGTCAGCTCCGGCCAGAAGCGGTCGGACTCGAGCATCACCAGGCTGACCCACCGGTCGTCCTTCGTGCGGTAGCTGTTGACCAGCGCGTTCGGTGCGGTCTGCGGGCTGTAGCGGGGCATCCGCTCGACGCCGAACGCCGCGGACGCCGCGAGGTTGGCCCCCATCGCCCAGACCCCCATCGCGAGCAGCGAGCTGTCGACCGTGATGCTCTCGCCGGTCCGCTCCCGGTGCAGTAGCGCGGCCGCGATCCCGCCGGCGAGCGTCAACCCGCCCATCACGTCGCCGAAGGCCGCGCCGGGCTGGTTGACCGGGAAGTCGATCTCGTGCGGGGTCACGGTGTCCGCGGCGCCGGTGCGCCCCCAGAACGTCGACTGGTCGTAGCCGCCCCGATTCGCCTCCGGACCGCGGGGGCCGTGCGCGGATCCGCAGGCGTAGACCACGGTCGGGTTGACGGCGCGGATGTCCGCATAGTCGAAGCCCATCTTTTCGCGCTGGGCGGGCAGGAAGTTCGTGAGGAACACGTCGCAGCGGGCCGCGAGCTGTAACAGCACGTCGTGGCCGTCGGGTGACTTGAGGTCGAGACCGACGCTGCGCTTCCCCCTGTTGGGCAGCTCGACCATGTGCGCGACACCGCCCGCCGGCACGAGGCCGGACGTCACCAGGCCCCTCTGCGGGTCACCCGTCTCCGGGTGCTCGACCTTGATCACCTCGGCGCCCCACTCGGTGAGGACGCCGCCGGCGATCGGCACGTACGTCCACGAGGCGACTTCGAGTACTCGAATTCCGTTCAGAATGGCGACCACGGCCAGCTCCTCGTCGTTGATGAGAGTCGATGGGAACGGGGGGAGACAGCGGGCCTCACCACTCCGAACCGGCCTGAACTGTGGCGACTCTAACAGTCGTGTCACCTTGATGTCATCGGCCAACTAGGGCTCTAGCCGGGAATTCCGCTCGCATGTTCGGTTCATGAGCCACCCGAATCTGACTCCATGTACGCTTAGCGCGTGACATCGATCGAGAACGCCGCGGTGAGTTCGGTCGTGGCGGGGCAGCTCACGCTCCTCGACCTGCTGGCGCTGACCGACGTCGGGCCGGACCGCTACCGTGCGACGGCCGTGTTCGACGAGCCGGAAGCCCTCTACGGGGGCCAGGTCGCCGCTCAAGCGCTGCTGGCCGCCGGGTCGGCGGTCGCTCCCGACCGCCAACCGCACTCGCTGCACGGCTACTACCTCCGAGGCGGATCCGCCGCGCGGCCGACGGACTTCCACGTCGAGCGCGACCGGGACGGCCGGTCGTTCTCGGTACGCCGGGTCGTGGCGACTCAGGACGACGCGGTGATCTTCACGCTGACCGCCTCGTTCCACCGGCAGGAGCCCGGTCAGGACCGCGTCGACACGGACGGCCCGCTCGTGCCGCCCGCCGAAGACCTCCCCGTGGGGCGGCTGCCGCGGCTGTTCTCGGTGGAGAGCAGGGTGCCACCGCAGCCGTTCCCGGGCGCGGTCTGGCCCACCCGATTCTGGGCGCGCTGCACGATTCCACTGCCGGCGACGCCGCTGGTGCAGGCGTGCGCGCTCACCTACCTCTCCGACATCTCCAGCGGGCTGCTGGCGTGGGACGACGACGAGGCCGCGACCGGGCCGAGCCTCGACCACGCGCTCTGGTTCCACCGGCCGGCCCGGATGGACGAGTGGGTACTGGTCGACCTCGTGCCGCGAACGATCGCGGGCGGCCGGGGCTGGTACGACGGCGGCATCCGGACCGCCGACGGGGCCCTCGCGGTCACGATCGCCCAGGAGGCCCTGTTCCGCTTCGGCAGGCGCCCGCCCGGCTGGAACAGCTGAGCGTCAGCCGAGGTGGGCGAGCAGGGCCGGGATACCGGCCAGCGAACGGAGCAGGTCGTTGAGGTGGGTGCAGGTGGCGGTGCCCCGGAGTTCCCGGCCCACCCTCTGGCGCAACTCGATCACCGGAACGCCGACGAGTCGGCTCGCGCTCGCCGCGGCCCACGGACACTCGGGCGCGGGTAGCACCCGGGGAACGGCCTCGATCTGTTGCACGGTCAGCGTGGCGGCGTCCAGAGTCGCGGACAGTTCGTACTCGTGCAGCACGGTCTCCAGGCCGTCCGGGTCGGCGTAGGTGTCCCGGAACATCGCGCGGCCGTCCACCCGATCGTCGTCTCGGCGGACGTCGATCCGGCGCCGGCGTCGCATCCCGAGGGGGACAGCGGTACGCCGTCGGCGGGCGGCGCAGGTGGGCCGGGCCGGAGCGGGACCGGCTCGCCACCGGACACCGCGGCCGCCATCGTGCCGTCCTCCCGCCAACCCGAGCACAGGCCCAGCGGAGGGCGGTAGCGACCGGCGCCCGGGGGCAGCTCACGGGTGAGCGCATGGGCGTACCCAGCGATGACGAGCGCGACCGGCAACTCGTCGAGCAGGAGGCCGAGGACGCTACCCGGATCTGCCAGCGGGGCCGCCGCCGCCCGGAACCCGCTCGCCACGGCCAGGCCCACCAGCGCGTCCGGGACTGGGGGCTCGGTCCGCAGCGCGGTCAGCTCCCGGCCGGCGTCGTAGCGCACCTCGGCGGTGAGGCGGGCACTGTCCACCACACCGCTGTCAGCGCCGAGGTCCTGCGCCTGGGCCGTGATCACCAGTCGGGGATCGCCCAGTCCGCCGGGGCGGAGCATGTCGACCGTGCTGATCCGCCGAACCGCGCCTGCCGCCATCGTGACCACCACTATCGCAGCAGGGCGCGCGCGACGACGTGGCGCTGCACCTCGGTGGCGCCCTCGCCCAGTCGCTTGACGCGCAGGTCGCGTAGCCACCGCTCCAGCGGCATCTCCTGGGAGAGCCCGAGCGCACCGAAGATCTGTACGCAGCGGTCGACCACTCGGAACGCGGCCTCGGTGCTGTAGAGCTTCGCGACCGAGGCGTCGACCCGGACGTCCTGGCCGAGGTCGGCGTTCCAGGCCGCCTGGTAGATCAGCAGGCGCGCGGCGCGCAGCTCGATCTCGCTGTCGGCGAGCATCCACTGGATGCCCTGCTTGTCGGCGAGCCGGCCGCCGAACACGGCACGCTCCTTCGCCCACTCGATCGTCATCTCCAGCGCGTACTGGGCGATCCCGACCGGGCCTGCCCCGTAGAGGATCCGGCCGTGGACCAGGAAGTCCGACGCCATGCCGAAGCCGGATCCCTCCGCGCCGATCCGGTTTCCCACCGGAATCGACGCATCCTGAAAATGCAGCTCGGAGGGGGAGAAGGAGTTCATCACGCCGATCGGTGTGATCGTCAGCCCTGGGGTATCGCGCTCGACGACGAAACAGCTGATCCCGCCCCGGTCGTCCGGAGCGCCGGTACGCGCGTAGACGACGCCCCAGTCGGCGGTTGCGGCGTGGCTGGTCCACACCTTCGTGCCGTTGAGGACGTAGTGGTCGCCGCGGCGCTCGGCCCGGCACCGGATCGCCCGCGCCGGATCCGAACCGCCGGACGCCTCGCTGATCGCGGTGTACGCCTTGCCCGCCCGGCCCTCGACGATCGGCCGGCCCCAGCGGTCGAACTGCTCGGGCGACGCCCGGAACAGCACGCTCGGCGGGTTGCCGCCGAACGCGCCGCCGGCCGGGAAGAACGCGCCCATCCGGCACTTAGCGGCCTCCTCGGCCACCACGACCTGGCCGAGGACGCTCAGCCCCGCACCGCCGTACTCGACCGGCGTCTGGAGCGCCCACAGCCCCATCTCCCGCGCCTTCGCCTGGAGCGGCGCGAGCAGGTCCGGCGGCAGACCCGCCGCGTCGTGGTCGAGCTTCTCCTCCAGCGGACGCACGTCGGCGGTGACGAACCGGCGGACGGTGTCCTGGAGGTCCCGGAACTCCTCGGGTAGTTCCCAGGCCCCGGTCGGCATGGCTTCGTCTGACACCGGGTTCCTCCGTTTCGACTGCCGATACCCTCTAACTGTCAGACTAGTTCTGACGGTGCGTCTACGATAGGAAGAACGCGCATCTGTTCACTGGAGAACGCTCCCCGACGCCTTCGAGGTCTCATGCTGGTCGGTGACATCCCCCGCCGGAACGCCCGGCGTTATCCCACGAAGACCGCCCTGGTGTCCGGGGACACGAGCCTCACCTGGGGTGCGCTCGACGACCGCGCCAACCGGCTCGCCAGCCACCTGCTCGACCGGGGCCTGGCACCGGGCGACCGGGTGGCGGTGTCCGCCCGCAACTGCCTGGAATGGCCGGAGATGGTGTTCGGTCTCGCGAAGGCGGGTCTCGTGCTGGTCCCGCTCAACGTCCGGCAGTCCGCCGACGAGGTGTCCCACGTCCTCGGTGATTCCGGCGCGCGGGCCGCGATCGTGCACACCGATCAGGTCGAGAACCACGGTGCGACGCTGTCCGGGCTGGACTTCCTGCTCGAGATCTCCGGGCGCGAGGCCGGCGAGGACTACGAGGACGCCCTGGCGAAGGGGCGTGCCACCGACCCGACGCCGTCCACGCTGACGCCCTCGGACGTGCAGTTCATCCTCTATACGAGCGGGACCACCGGGCGCTCCAAGGGTGTGGTGAACGAGCACCGCGGCATGCTCGCCCAGGTCTTCGACACCACGATCTCCACCGAGGCGCGCCACTCCGACGTCATGCTCGCCACCACGCCGTTCTTCACGGCGGGTGGCATGGTGCGCACGTTGTCCTGGCTCTACCTGGGGCAGTCGATGGTCATCCATCCCCGGTTCGACGCCGAGGCCGTGCTGGCCGAGATCGAGCGCAGTCGCGTCACGTTCACCACGTTCATCCCGACGATGCTGCACCGGGCGCTGCGCCTGCTGGAGGAGGGTCCGCCCCGGGACGTCTCCAGCCTGCGCCGGATCAGCTACGGCTCGGCGCCGGTACCGGTCGGCATGGCCGAGCGCGCGATGGAGCTGCTCGGCTGCGACCTGCAACAGCGGTACGGACTCACCGAGGCCGGGGGACAGGTGACGATTCTGACGCCGGCCGACCACCGGCGGGCGGTCGCAGGACACCCGTCGCTGCTCACCTCCTGCGGACGGGAGACCCCGCACGCCGAGATCCGCATCGTCGGCGACGACGGCCAGGAGCTGCCGGTCGGCGAGGTGGGGGAGATCGTCATCCGGGCCGACTCGGTCGCGCGCGGCTACTGGAACAACCCGGGGCAGACCGCGAAGACGTTCCGGCCGGACGGGCTGTGGTCCGGTGACCTCGGCCGCCTGGACGAGGACGGTTATCTGCACATCGCCGGGCGCCGCACCGACATGATCATCTCCGGCGGGTTCAACGTGTACCCGGCCGAGATCGAGCGGGTGCTCGGCAAGAACGCAGGCGTCGACCTGGTGGCGGTCGTCGGCGTTCCCGACCCGGAGTGGGGCGAGACGCCGGTCGCGGTGATCGTGCCGACCGCGGCGGTCAGCGACCGGGCGCGCTTCGAGCAGGAGCTCCGCACCCAGTGCCGCGATCAGCTCGGCGGGTACAAGCAGCCCCGCCGATACGTGTTCCGCGACCGGCTGCCGCTCGGCCCGGCAGGCAAGGTACTCAAGCGCGAACTCCGGGCCGAGCTGGGAGCCTCCTGATGCACTTCACGTTGATGTTCCCGATGCGCGCGGTGAAGCACTACGAGCGCTGGCGCGGCGACGCCGACCTCAGCACCGTCGCCCGTCTGGTGGAGGACGCCGGATTCGACGCGATCGCGATGAGCGACCACCCATACCCGGACAAGACCTGGCTCGCGGGCGGCGGGCACCACTCGTTCGACCCGTTCGTCTCGCTCAGCTACATGGCGGCCGTGACCACGCGTCTCCGCGTGATGACCTACGTCCTGGTCGGCGGATACCGGAACCCGTACCTGGCGGCGAAGGCGATCGCCAGCCTCGACACGCTCTCCCGGGGCCGGACGATCGTCGGAATGGGCGCCGGATACCTGGAGTCGGAGTTCGACGTGCTCGGCGCCGACTTCGCCGGGCGCGGGCCCACGCTGGAGGCGGCCATCCCGGCCATGCGCGCGGCGTGGACCGGTACCGACCACCCCGGTCCGCGGTTCGCCGCGACCGGGCACGAGATGCTGCCGGCGGCCGTCCAGCAGGGCGGGCCGCCGATCTGGATCGGCGGCAACAGTGCGGCCGCGCGGCGACGGGCGGTGGAGCTGGCCGACGGCTGGATCCCGATGGGTCAGTCACGCGAGGTCGCCGAGATCACCGGCACGCCGCCGTTGGAGGACGTGGCGAAGCTCGGCGTCCAGATCGCCGACGCGCAGAAACGCCGGGCGGCCCTCGGGCGGGAGCCGATGGACGTCGGGTTCGCGCCGTTCGAGCAGGCCGGGCTGGTGCGCGGAACGATGACCGACTATGCCGAGTCGGTTCGGCGGCGGCTGGACGCCTACGCCGAGGCCGGGGTCACCTGGATCACGGTCGAGCCGACCAGCCGCAGTCTGGAAGACTTCCGCCGTGACCTCGGCGTCGTCAGCGAGCTGCTCCTCGACCCCGCGCGCGGGAGCACGGCGTGAGCTCTGACGCCCAGGCCGCGCCGGAAGCGTTCCGGGTGGCAGCCGAGGAGTGGCGTCCGGGGCCGGTGGAGACGACGGATACGGTCACGGCGTTGCCGGCCTCGACGTTCGCCGCGCTCCTCGACGAGCCGAGCCCGGTGACCGCGGCGGGCGATCCGCTCCCGCCGCTGTGGCACTGGTTCCTGTTCCCGTCGGTCTATCCGCAGTCCGCGCTCGGTGCCGACGGCCACCCGGCCGACGCGGCCTTCACCCCACCCCTGCCGGAACGCCGCCGCATGTTCGGCGGTGGTCGCCTGTCCGTCACCGCCCCACTCCGGTGCGGCGAGACCGTGACCAGGCGCTCGTCCCTGGCCTCGGTGCGCACTCGGGAGGGCGGATCGGGCTGGCTCCTGCTGGTGACCGTCCGCCACGAGTTCGCAGTGGCCGACGACGTCCGGCTCGTCGAGGAGCAGGATCTCGTCTATCGGCGGCCCGAGGACGTGGTGAACCCGGCTGTGCCGCCGCAGCCGGGTGGAGCCGTTCCGGCGGCGCCCTGGCAGTTCACCCTGACGCCCGACCCCGTCCTGCTATTCCGGTTCAGCGCGCTCACCTCGAACGCGCACCGCATCCACTATGACCGGCCGTACGCGACCGGTGTCGAGGGCCACGCCGGACTGGTCGTCCACGGTCCGCTCCTGGCTCTGCTGCTCCTGGAGCCGCCTCGCCGGTTCGCGCCGGACCGCGCGGTGGAGACGTTCCGCTGGCGTGCCCGCCGACCGCTGTTCGAGACCGACCTCGTCGAGGTCCGCGGCGAACCGGAGAACGACCGCGCGGTGCTACGAGCCGGGGCCGGTCGGGCGCCGGACGCGGTCACCGGCGAGGTCACGTACCGCTGAGACGTCGCCGGTGCCGAGACGTCAGCCGAGCGTGAACGGGTCCCGGGACTCGCCGGACAGCTCCACCCAGACCGCTTTCGTCTCGGTGTAGTCGCGCACCGCGTCGATGCCGCTCTCGCGCCCGATGCCGGACAGTCCCATCCCGCCGAACGGGACCTGTGGCGCCACCGCCCGGTACGCGTTGACCCAGACCGTGCCGGCGCGCAGCCGAGCGGCTACCCGGTGCGCCCGGTGCACGTCCTTCGTCCACACCGAACCGGCCAGCCCGAACGGCGTGCCGTTCGCGAGCCGCACTGCCTCGTCCTCGGTCTCGAACGTGCTGACCGCGAGCACCGGCCCGAAGATCTCCTCGGTGATCGCCCGCGCGTCCGGCCGTAGGTCGGTCAGGACGGTCGGGCGGACGAAGTAGCCGCCGAGCTCCTCGACCGGCTCGCCGCCGCAGGCGATCGTGGCGCCTTCCTCACGGGCCGCACGGAAGTGGTCGAGCACCACCGCGAGCTGCCGGTCGTTGGCCAGCGGCCCCATCTCGGTCTCCGGCGCGCGCGGATCGCCGATCACGATCCGGTTGGCGCGGTCCACGATCCGGGCGACCAGGGCGTCGGCAACCGACGCCTCGACCAGCAGCCGGGAGCCGGCCAGGCAGGTCTGCCCGGTGGCGGCGAACACGCCGGCGATCAGACCGCTCGCGGCCGCGTCGAGGTCGGCGTCGGCGAAGACCACCTGCGCGGACTTGCCGCCCAGCTCCAGCGACACCCGGGTGATGTGGTCGGCCGCGGCGTGCGCGATGGCCTTACCGGTCTCGGTCGAACCGGTGAACGCGATCTTGTCGACGCCCGGGTGCGCGGAGAGCGCCTTGCCGGTGGCCGGTCCCCAGCCGGTGACGACGTTGAAGACGCCGGGCGGGAAGCCTGCCTCGGTGAGCAACTCGGCCAGTGCGACCGTCGAGGCCGGCGTGTAGTCGCTCGGTTTGACGACGACCGTGCAGCCGGCCGCGAGCGCGGGCGCCAGCTTCCACGTCAGCAGCAGCAGGGGCGAGTTCCACGGCGTAATCGCCGCGACGACCCCGACCGGCTCGTGCCGGGTGTAGACGAGGTAGTTCGATTTGCCGGTCGGGATAACGTCGCCCTGGAGCTTGTCGGCCATGCCGGCGTAGTACGTGTACCAGGACGCGAGGCCCTTGGCCTGGCCGGACATCTCCCGCAGGAGCTTGCCGCCGTCGCGGACCTCGATCTCGGCGAGTCGGTCGGCGTCCCGGGTGATCAGACCGGCCAGCCGGTGCAGCAGTGCGCCGCGCTCGGGTGGCGTCAGTTCACCCCAGGGTCCGGTGAGCGCGGCGCGGGCCGCGGCCACCGCGCGGTCGACGTCCTGCGCGGTGCCGTCCGCGACCTCGGCCCAGGGCTTCCCGGTGTACGGGTCGAGCGTCTCGTACGTCCGGCCGGAGTCCGAGGCCCGCGCCTTGCCGTCGATGTAGAGCGAGAACTGTTCCATGCGATCCGGCCTCTCTCGTGCGGGTGGTCAGTCGAGCCCGCCGCGTTTGACCAGCTGGGACGCGATGACGTTGCGCTGGATCTCGTTCGTGCCCTCGCCGACGATCATCAGCGGGGCGTCGCGGAAGTAGCGCTCGACGTCGAACTCGGTGGAGTAGCCGTAGCCGCCGTGGATGCGGACGGCGTTCAGTGCGATCTCCATCGCGGTCTCGGACGCGAACAGCTTGGCCATCCCGGCTTCCATGTCCGCGCGTTCACCGGCGTCGTACCGGCGGGCGGCGTGCAACGTGAGCTGGCGGGCGGCCGTCAGCTTGGTGGCCATGTCGGCGAGGTAGTTGCCGATCGATTGGTGCTGCCAGATCGGCTTGCCGAACGTCTCCCGCTCCTGGGCGTAGCGCAGCGCGTCGTCGAACGCGGCGCGGCCGACACCCAGCGCCCGGGAGGCCACCTGGATGCGACCGATCTCCAGGCCCTTCATCATCTGGGCGAAGCCGCGGCCCTCCTCGGTGCCCAGCAGTGAGGTGACCGGAGCGCGGTAGCCGCTGAACGACAGCTCGCAGGACTCGACGCCCTTGTAGCCGAGTTTCGGCAGGTCCCGGGAGATCTCCAGACCCGGTCCGGGCTCGATCAGCAGGATAGAGACACCGCGGTGACGCGGTTCCGCGGCCGGGTCGGTCTTGCACAGCAGGGCGATCAGCTGCGAGCGACGGGCGTTGCTGATCCAGGTCTTCGCCCCGTCGACGACGTACTCGTCGCCGTCGCGCCGGGCGACCGTGGTCAGCGCCTGTAGGTCCGAACCGCCGCCCGGCTCGGTCAGCGCCATCGTGGCGCGGATCGCGCCGGTGGCCATGCCCGGTAGGTACCGGTCTTGCTGCTCACGAGTGCCGAACGCCAGGAGCAGCTTGGCGACGACGGTGTGCCCGCCCATCGCACCGGCCAGGCTCATCCACCCGCGCGCCAGTTCCTCGGTGACGCCGACGTAGCAGGGCGTGGAGACCGCTGCCTCGCCCCACGGCTCGGGGATCGCGAGCCCGTAGACCCCGAGCTGCTTCATCTGCTCGATGAGCTTCTCCGGGTACTCGTTCGCGTGTTCCAGCTGCGCCACGACCGGCCGGACGTCACGCTCGACGAAGTCGCGAACCGTCTCGACGACGGCCTGCTCCTCGATGCTCAACTCGGTCATGCTTCTCCGTTCACACGACGCCGTCGGCGCGCAGCTTCTCGATGTCGCCGGGGTCCCTGCCCAGCAGGCGGAGGATGGTGTCGGTGTGCTCGCCGACGGCCGGGACGGCGTCCATCCGGGGCGCGATACCGGTGAGATCGGCCGGCGGCAGCAGCGCCCGCACGTTGCCGCCGGGTGTGCCGACGTCCCGCCACCGATTGCGTCCGGCCAGGACGGGATGGTCCAGGAACTCCGCTGTGCTGCGCAATCGCGCGTTGGCGATCCCGGCGGCGTCGAGGAGGTCGGCAGCCTCGTCCGCCGCGAGCACCGCCAGTCGGGCCGCGAGCAGCGCGTTGAGCTCGGCCCGGTGCGCGACCCGCGCGGAGTTCCGCGCGAACCGCGGGTCGTCGGCCACTGAGGGGTCGGCCAGCACGTTGACGCAGAACCGCGCCCACTCCCGGTCGTTCTGGACCGCGACCACGAGCTGATCGCCGCCGGCCGTGGCGTACGGCCCGTACGGGGAGATCGTCGCGTGCTCGCTGCCGACCCGCCGGGGTGACCGGCCACTGTGCTCCGTGTAGTACATCGGCGCGCCCATCCACTCGGCGAGCGCCTCGAACAGCGAGACCCGGACGACTGGCGCGCGGCCGGACGTCGTCCGCTGCAACAGGGCGGCGAGCACGCCGGAGTAGGCGTACATCCCGGCGGCGATGTCGGCGACCGAGATCCCGACCTTGGCCATCGTGTCGGGCGTACCGGTGAGCGACATCAGGCCGGTCTCCGCCTGCACGAGCAGGTCGTACGCCTTGCGGTCGGCCCACGGCCCGTCGGCGCCGAACCCGCTGATCTCGCAGACCACCAGCCGGGGAAACCGCTCGGTGAGGTCGTCGGCGGCCAGGCCCAGCCGGGCGGTCGCCCCCGGCGCGAGGTTCTGCACGAAGACGTCGGCGCCGCTGAGCAATTCGGTGAGGATCTCCCGGCCCGCCGGAGCCTTCAGGTCCAGCGTCAGCGATTCCTTGGACCGGTTGAGCCAGACGAAGTAGCTGGACAGCCCGTGGACGGTTTCGTCGTAGGCGCGGGCGAAGTCGCCCGCGCCGGGCCGCTCGACCTTGATCACGCGGGCGCCCAGATCGGCCAGCTGACGTGTCGCGAACGGGGCCGCGACGGCCTGCTCGAGGCTCACGACCGTGACGCCGTCGAGCGGCCGGCCGCTCACCGGAAGCGCCTGTCCGGGCGGGTCGACTTGTCGCGCGGGGGCATGGTCTCGCGGCCGCGGTTGCCGATCGTCGCGTACGACAGGCCGTGCCGCTGGGAGAGCGACAGCGGCTCGTCGAGCGCCTCCCAGATCGCCCGCACGGTGCCCTGGATGGCTTCGGGCCGCCGTCCGGCGATCTCTTCGGCGAGCTGCTGGGCGGTGGGCCAGAGCTGGTCCCGGGCCACGACCTCGGTGACCAGGCCCAGGCGGAGCGCGGTGTCGGCGGTGATGCGCTCCTCGTTGCCGAGCAGGGCCCAGCGCAAGACGTCACCCAACGGCACCCCCCGACGGAGCAGGCCGACCGGTTCCAGGGCCGAGACCATGCCGCCGTTGGCGTGCGGGTCGAAGAACGTGGCGTCCTCCGAGCAGACGATGATGTCGGCCTCGTTGAGGAAGTACATGCCGCCGCCGGCCGCCATGCCCTGGACCGCGGCGATGACCGGCTTCCAGACCTTGTGCTGCTTGGGGCCGAGCAGGACGCCCGGGTCCTGCTGGTTCCACACGTTCTGGTCGTGCCACCACGGACCGTCGACCATGTCGAGGCCGGTGCAGAACGCGCGGTCGCCGGCGGCGCGCAGCACGACGACGTGGATGTCGTCGTCGTCGCGGGCTCGCTGCCAGAACTCCGCGATCTCCTCGGTCATCAGCCGGTTGAACGCGTTCATCCGGTCGGGCCGGTTCAGCGTCACGGTGGCGATGTGCTTGGCGACCTCGACGTCGATCGTCGTGGGTTCACTACTGGTCATCGGGTCTCCTGGATCCGGTAGCGTGCGGTCAGGTCGCGCTTGACGACCTTGCCCATGGCGTTGCGGGGCAGCGCACCGACGAGCTCGAGCTGCTCGGGCAGCTTGCGGGTGCTCAGGCCGTGGTCGAGCAGGTGATCGCAGAGGCCGGTGAGATCCGGCGGATCCTCAGCGGAGACCGGCACCACGACCGCGCAGACCCGTTCGCCGGTCTCCGGATCAGGCAGGCCGATCACCGCCACGTCGGCCACCCGCGGGTGGCCGATCAGGAGCTCTTCGAGCTCCCGCGCGGAGATGTTCTCCATCTTGCGGATGATGATGTCTTTGAGTCGGCCGGTCACGGTCACGTAGCCGCGTTCGTCGCGGAATCCGAGGTCGCCGGAGCGGAAGTAGCCGTTCTCGTCGAACGCGTCGGCGTCCAGTGCGGAGTCGACGTACCCGCGCATCAGCTGGGGCCCCCGAACGCGGAGCTCGCCGATCTCACCGGGGCCCGCGTGAGTTCCGTCGGGCCGGACGACGACGACCTCGCCTCCCGCGCCCGCGTTGCCCTCGGAGGTGGCGTGAGCGGCATCGGAGTCGTCCCAGTGCCCCCAGGTCAGGTACGGACACTCGGTCATCCCGTAGCCGGAGACCACACCGACGCCACCGAGTTCACGTCGGACCGTCTCGTGTAGCGACGCCGGGCGCGGCGATCCGCCGCAGAGCGTCACCCGGGCGAGGGGGAACAGCGGGCGATCCGGGTGCAGGCGCTGCCGGGCGAGGTAGACCTGGATGAACGGAAGGCCCGAGCCGACGAGCGTCACGCCCTGCTCGGCGAGGAGGTCCGGGGTGGACTCCGGGTCGAACACCGCGCTGGTGATCAGGCTGCTCCCGGCCTGGAGGGCGCTGAGGAGGTGTGCGACGCCGCCGACGTGCGCCAGCGGTAAGAGCGTCGCGGTCACGTCCTCCGGGCGCAGCGCGAGATGATCGCAGAATGTCCGGGAGGCCGCGGTCAGTCCGGCGTCGGTGTGCTTGGCGCCTTTGGGGTCGGCCGTCGTCCCCGAGGTGTAGAAGATCCACCGCACGTCGGATCCGTCCGACGGGGGCGGCGGGAGCGTCGCCGGATCACCCGTCGGCAGGCCGTCGGCCAGCGGCAGGACCTCCGCGCCGGGTACGCCGGTGACGACCGCCTTCGCCATCGCCTCGTGATCGGTGCCGCGGAACTCGCCCGGCACCGCCAGCCAGCGCGTCCGGGCCTGCCGGCAGATGAACCCGAGATCGCGCTCGCGGAGCATCATGACCAGCGGATTCTGTACCGCGCCGAGCCGGGCGAGCGCGAGCGTGAAGACGATCGTGTCGAGCGCGGTGGGCAGCTGCCACGAGACCAGGTCACTGGGGCGCACGCCATGGGCGAGCAGCCCGGCGGCGGTGCGTTCGGCCTCGTCGCGCAGCTGCTCGAACGTCAGTGTCCGGCGGTGCTCGTCGACGGCGACGCGGGCATCCGGTGTCGCGTCCGCCCTCTCCTCGACCAGCTGCCACAGCGCCCGGCTCATAGCAGGAACGCCAGCGTGGGAAGCGGATCGCCGGCGTTGACGAGGTGCACGGTCTTCTCCCGCAGCCGCGGTCCGCGCTCCGGGTCCAGGACGATCCGGTGGATCACGCGGCCCGCCCAGGTCGTCATCCCGTACCGGTACTCGTAGAGCACGAAGTTCGAGCCCACGGTGACCGTGTCGCTGTCCCGGTCGAGCAGCTCGGTGTTCGTGAGCAGCCGGCGCATCTTCGACGGCGGTGTCTGGGAGTGCCGGGAACCGGTGTTGAGCTGGGCGACGCGGCTGCGGAGCCGTCGCCGGTTGTCGTAGATGTAGGACAGGTCTCGCTCGGGGTCGGCGTTCTCGGACATCGGCACCCAGTAGCGGGCCTCGTCGTCCCAGAGCTGCTCCCACTCGGAGTAGCGGGCCTCGTCGGCGAGGCGGGCCTCGCGGTGGAGAAACGCCAAAACGACCGGATCGACGGGGACGACCGGGTCGACGCCGGTGGCGGCCGTGGTCGGTGTGGTCATTACGCACCTGCCGTCTGCGCGTCGGGGGCGTCCAGCACGGACGCCCAGTGGTGCCAGAGCCCGCGCTGCGGCGTCTCCGAGCTCTTGTCGTGGTTGACGGTTCCGGTCTCGTCCCGCTCGTCGGTGGTGAAGCCGCGCGCGAGCTGGATCCACTCCGGGTTGCGGGAGGCCAGGCCGAGCTGGTTGCGGGCGCCGATCTCCCCGTCGTCGGCGATGAGGAAGCCGGCCGGGCCCATCGCGCCCTCGGTCCGGCGCAGCATCCGGCTGTTCATCTCCGGTATGCCGGGGATCAGCGCGGGGGTGGTGTACGCGATGGTCTCGCCGGGACCGATCGGCTCGACGTACATGATGTTCATCTCGGCGAGGAAGAGGTTCGGGAAGATCATCGTGTGCGGCGGTCCGACGACGAACGCCCGGTGGGTGGCCTCGCTGCCGTAGGCCTCCTCCATCGCGGCGACGTAGCCGGGGAGCTTCGCACGGGGCGCGCGTCCGAACCAGACGAACTCCTCGTCGAGCCGGGAGTACTCGGGCAGGTAGTCGATCTCGGAGTGGCCGTCGCCCAGGTCGCGGACGTACACCTCGACCTTGCTCGGCACGTGCGAGACCTTCGCCTCGCGGACCGCCTCGTAGACCGACTGGTGGGTGAAGAGCGCGTGGTAGCCGTCGACGTTGTTCTCGATGACCATCTTCCAGTTGCTGAAGTGCCGATGCTTCATCCAGCCGGCCCGCAGGTCGAGCGTGCCGCTCGGGGACAGCGCGAGCAGCCGGTCGATGGCGCCGGTGGCGGCGCCGAGGTGCTCGCGCAGCGAGATGCCGTCGCCGGCCAGCGAGGCGAACACGAAACCCCGGTAGCTCTCGACGCGGGGGAGCGGCACGAGGCCGAGCTCCGACCGCTTGGCGAGGAACTCCTCGGAGTAGCCGTTGCGCATCGGGATACCGATCAGCGCGCCGTCGTTCTTGAACGTCCAGCCGTGGTACGGGCAGCGGAACGTCGTGCTGTTGCCGCGCTCGGCGTTGCAGAGCCGGTTGCCGCGGTGTGTGCACCGGTTGGCCAGCACGTGCACGTCCCCGTCCTTGCTGCGGGTGACGATCACCGGATCGCGGCCGATCCGGCGGGTGACGTAGTCGCCGGGCTCCGGGACCTCGCTGTCGTGGGCGACGAAGACCCAGCCCTGTCCGTAGATCCGCTGGAGTTCGAGTTCGAAGACCTCCGGATCCGTGTACACGGATCCGTGCACGCGGTCGGGTCGCACGAGATCCCGCACTCCCGTCCGTGGCGCGGGGCGCGTCTGGAGTTCGGTCATGGGGAGTCCTCCGTCTCCGAGGGGGCGAACGCCGGAAGGGCCACCGCGCCGAGTCGGCGGAAGCCGATCGTCACGGGGTCACCGATGGCCGGGGCTGTCTTCGTGGGGTGCAGCGGGCCGAGTACCAGGCGGTGTCCGCTGTGCAGCTCGACGTCGGCTACCGGGTAGGGCTCGGTCGTCCGGATCAGGCCGGGCTCCAGACGGTGGACCACCGTGACCGAGTGGACGCTGCCGCGGGGCTCGACCTGCCTCCAGACCGGGCCGGCGGTGGCGCAGCCGTCGCAGACCCGTTGCTCCAGCTCCAGCGGCAGGTCGCAGGCGAGGCAGAACGGCAGGACCAGCGCGCCGGCGGCGGCGCCCGCGTAGAGCGGGGTCAGTGGATCGTCGGTGGTGGACGGCGCCAGCTTGGGAACGAGCAGCCAGTCCTCGTCCAGGTAGGTGGCGGTCATGCCGCCTCCAGGATCAGTGCGGCGTGGTGGTCCGAGCGGCCGCCCAGCCCGCCGACGAACGCCGTGCCGGCATCCGGCACCTGGCGGGCGCCGCCGGTGCCGCGGAGTTGGACGACGGCCTCCACCAGCGGCGTCATGCCCTGCAGGTAGAAGCCGGAGAGCTGACCGCCGCCGGTGTTCGTGGGGAGCGAACCGCCGGGGGCGAGTGCGCCCTCCCGCGCCATCGCGCCCGCGCGGCCCGGCGGGCAGAACCCGTACTCCTCCAGCAGACAGAGCGTCACGACGCTGAACGGGTCGTAGAGCTCCAGGAGGTCGAGATCCCCGCGCTCCAGTCCGGCCTCGGCCAGCGCGTCGTCGACGGCGGTTCGGCCACCACCGAACCAGGACTCGGCGCCGGCCCGGCGCCGGCGGATCGGGTGGGCGCGGCCGGTGCCCAGGACGCGGACCGCGGGGGTGCCGGCGGCCGCGGGCTCGGCGCTGATCACGACCGCCGCCGCTCCGTTCACCGGGCGCGCGCAGTCCAGCCGCCGGAGTGGTGTGGAGACCATCGGGCTGGCGTAGTAGGCGTCGGCACCCAGGGGCCGGCGCTGAACAGCCGCCGGGTTGCCCACCGCCCACTGGCGTGCGGAGACCGCGACGGCACAGAGGTCGGCGGCGGAGCCGCCGGTGACCGATAGCCAGCGCGCGGCGAGCAGGGCGTAGGTCGGGACCGAGCCGAGCACGCCCGAGGCGCGCTCCAGACCGCGGACGCCGCTGGTGCCACCGCTGTGCGCGTACGTGGAGCCGGCAGTTCCGGTCGGCCGCAGCGGGGCATCGGCGAACACACACGCGACCGAGCGTGCGCGGCCTTCGCGGACGGCGTCGGTCGCGCGCTGAACCATGGCGACGGTCGTGGCCCCTTTGATCTCGACGTGTTCGAGCAGGCGCAGATCGCCCAGCCCGGCCTGCGCCGCGAGCGTGACGCCGACACGATCAGGTCGGACGCCCTGGCTCGAGCCGACCAGCAGGCCGTCGATCTGGGCGGGTGCCAGGTCGGCGTCGGTGATCGCGGAGTGCAGAGCCTGGGCGGCCAGCTCTGCGGCCGATGCGCCGGGCCGTAATGACATCTCTGTCAGACCGAGGCCGATGATCGCCGGGTGCGCGGAGCGTCGGGCTGTCATCGGTGCCGCTCGTCCCGGTAGTGGCCGACCCGCAGCCAATCGAGCCGATCGTCGTCCGTCGCGAGGCAGAGGCTGGCGAGTTCCAACGGGGACACCAGGATGGTCGCGCCGGTCTCGACGTCGGTGATCTGCAGGCGAGGGCTGTTTCCGCGTTCGTCGAGCGAAATCCGGACCCAGCCGAACTCGTTGCGGAGCTCGGCGAGTTCGCGCGCACGTCCGCCCGCGCGCGCGGCCTCCCCGGGCGTCAGGAGGTGACTGTCGACGGTGACCACGTCCTCGTTATACGTGAACTCAGTGTCAGAAACAACGGTCGGGGGTTAGAACTCGACGGCGATCGGACCGCCGTCGTGATCGTCGGCCGGGACGGCCTGGCAGGTGAGGATGTAGCCCTCGGCCACGTCGTCCTCGCCGAGTACCTCGTTGCGGAGCATCGTGACCTTGCCCTTGAGCAACGTCGCCTGGCACGAACCGCACTCGCCGTCGCGGCAGGAGTAGGGCACGTCGAGTCCCTGGCCGAGCAGGATGTCGATCATCGGGGAACCGGGTGGCCAGGTGAGGGCGTGGGTGGCCGCGCCGATCTCCACCTCGAGTGCGACGCCCACCACCGGCCCCGCCGCGGAATCCGGCGCGGGTGCGGTGGCCGCCGAGACGGGGGCGGCTGTTGTCGGAACCGTCGTCGGGGCCGGGAGCTCGAACGGGTTGCCGGAGAGCGACTTGTAGGCCTCCGTGCGAATGCGTGCCTTCGGCACGCCGGCGTCCTGGAGTGCCTCCGTGACCGCTGCCATGAACGGCTGCGGCCCGCAGACGAAGCTCTCGCGGTCGGCGTACGGCGCCACCAGCGTCCGCAGCTGCGCCCGGGCCGGGAGGCCCTGCACCGACTCCAGCCAGTGGACCACGGCCAGCCGATCGGGGTGACGCGTCGCCAGTGCCGCCAGTTGCTCCCGGAAGATGACGGCGTCGGCGCTCCGGTTGGCGTAGACCAGCAGAATCTGCCCGGAGCCGCGAGCCAGCGCCGACTTGAGGATCGAGAGGATCGGCGTGATGCCGCTGCCGCCGGCGAAGAGCAGGAAGTCGGCGTCGAGGTTCTTCGGCGTGAACGCCCCGCTCGGGGGTAGCACCTCGATCTCGAGGTCCTGGGTGGCGTTGTCGCACAACCAGTTCGAGCCGTACCCATCGGTGGTGCGCTTGACGGTGACGGTCAGCTCGGTGCTCGGATCGTGGTCCGGCGAGCTGGCCAAAGAGTAGCAGCGAGCCACCGAGCCGGTCCGGTCGCTGGGGATGCGAAGCGTCAGAAACTGGCCCGGCCGGTAGGTGAACCTGTCGCGGTCGGCGTCTGGGACGGCGAACACGACGGAGGCTGCGTCCGCGGTTTCCTGAATGGTGCGGACGACGCGCAGCCTGCGTGTGCGCCCATTGCGTGCCGACTCGGTCATCTCTGGCGTCCACTCCGCTCGGGGTAACCAGTGGTCGCGCCGCGAACGTCGCGCGGGCATCGAATCGACTCAAGTGTACAGGCTGTCAGAAAGCTCAGCTAGAGCGCAGCGATGCCCAACGCTGATGCTCCGAGCAGACCCCGTTCGATCACCGCGGCCATCACCTCCACGATCTGGGCGTCCGGCCGGTCGGCCGCCCGTTCCGCGATCGCCTCGGGCATCCGTTCCAGCAGCGCGCCCAGCACGGCGGCGGCGATCGGGGGTTCGATCGGATACGGGCGATCGGCGCGGGCGAACACGGCCAGGGCCGCGTCGCGCAGCTCGGCGGCCACCTCGCCGACGGCGTCGAGCAGACGCGGGTCGCGCGAGGTGCCTTCGAGCCAGGCGCGGAGCACTCCGACGTAGCGCGCGCGGAACGCGAGGTAGTCGGTCAGCCAGTCCCGCAACGGCCGCCGGTCGGGGTCAGCTGGATCCAGTGCGGCGAACGACGCCGCGAGCGGGCCCATCGCGGCGCCGCACTCGAGGGTCAGTTGCAGCAGCAGGTCGAGCTTCTCGTCGAAGTACTTGTAGAAGGTCCCCCGGGCGTGGCCACTCGCGGCGGCGATGTCGTCGACAGCGGTCGCGTGGTACCCCCGTTCGGCGAACAGGACAGCGCCTGCGTCGATCAGTCGGCGCGCGGTCCGGGCGGCGCGGGGACGGAGGTCGCTGGTGCGGTCGACGATCCGCGGAGTGTCGGGGTGCGGGGTGGTGCGGCCCGGCGGGGGCGCCGGGTGTGGTTCCACCAAGGGAAACGCGCTCGGCCGGACGGGGAAGACGTCCGGTGGGGTCTCGGGGAAGAGGACGAGTTGGACGGTCACGGCCAGCCCGTCGAGGAGGGTGTCCGGTCCGGGCGTCGAAATCAGGCCGAGGTGCCGGAAGTAGTTGAACCGGTGCATGATGCTGGTCAGCGCGATCGCGGCGTCCGTGGGTGCCAGCCCGTGGAGTTCGCACGTCTCCAGCCGCCGGGCGATACGCGCGTCGTACGCCTGGGAGAAGCCAAGGACCAGCGGCCGAATCGTTTGTCCGGTCGATTCGATGCCGGCCCACTGCGCGAACATGGTGGCGTACTTGTCGTGGACGTACGTCCACTCGCCGAGCCACCAGTGCAGGTTGTCGAAACCGAGGCGGGTGGGTCCCAGCGGGCCGATCCGGCGGACGACCCGCATCAGCGCGGACCCGCACTCGTCGAGTAGCTCGACGAAGATCTCTTCTTTGCTGGCGAAGTACTGGTAGAGCGTCGCTCTCGACGTCCCGGCCGCCTTCGCGATGCCCTCCACCGACGTCCCGTGGAAACCCTGCGTCTCGAACAGCGTCAGGGTTTCGGCCACGATGCGTCGGCGGGTGCGGGCGCCGCGTTCGCCGACGATCGGGCTCGTCGGGCCGTAACCGTCGCGGCGGACGCCCTCCTTGCCTGGAGACCCCGTCATGGCGCACCCTTCCGCCGGTCGATCGGTGCATGCATCAGCGTCAGAAAAGCTCGACTCCGGTCTCGGATGTGTGGCGATGATCGTAGGACGAGCCGCACTGTTCTGGTGGAGAGACCGTGACGCAGATGTCAGAATTCTGCCGACGAGAGGAGTCGGTGATGAAGGTAGTAGTCGATCGTGGCCGCTGCACGGGGCTAGGGATCTGTGCGTCGGTCGTCCCGGACGTGTTCGAGGTCGGCGCGGACGGTGATCTCGTCACGCTCCTGTCGGCGGTGCCGGACGAGCGCGGCGGGGAGCTCCAGCAGGCGGTCGTGTGCTGCCCGAACGAGGCGCTCCGGCTGGAGCCCTGACGACATCGCCCCGCCGTCCGGGTCGACGGCGGGGCGATGGGCTGACGGGGCGGTGAGGTCGTTAGCGTCCGGTCCAGACCGGTGGACGCTTCTCGGTGAACGCGAGCGCGCCTTCCTTCGCGTCCGCGGAGGAGAACACCGGCTCCATGAGGAGGGCCTGGCGGCGCCACTGGTCGTCGGAGGTCCAGTCCGGCGACTGGACGATGATCTGCTTCGTCACCGCCACGGCGAGCGGGCCGTTCGCCGCGATCCGGGCGGCGAGTGCCTTGGCGCCGTCCAGCGCGCCCCCGGCCGGGGTGAGTGTGTTGACCAGGCCGAGCCGGTGGGCGTCGACGGCGGTGAGGGGGTCGCCGGTGAGTGCCAGTTCCAGCGCGATCGCCTCCGGGACGCGGCGGGGGAGACGGATCAGCCCGCCGGCCCCGGCCACGAGCCCCCGCTTGACCTCGGGGATGCCGAATTTCGCCTGGTCGGAGGCGACGATGAGGTCGCAGGACAGCGCGATCTCGCAGCCGCCGGCTAGTGCCCAGCCCTCGACCGCGGCGATCAGCGGCTTGCGCGGCGGCGCTTCGGTGAGGCCCGCCAACCCCTTGCCGGGAACCGTGACGTCCTCACCGGCGAGGAATGCCTTGAGGTCCATGCCGGAGCAGAACGTGCCCCCGGCACCGGTGATGACGCCCACCGTGAGGTCGTCGCGGGCGTCCAGTTCGTCGAGGGCATCGGCTATCGCGCGGGAGACGGCCTGGTTCACCGCGTTGCGAGCCTGCGGGCGGTTGATCGTGATCACCGCTACCCCGTCGGCGTGCTCCACCTGTACTTCGTCGCTCACCATCTCACCTTTCGCCGGTGCCCAGCGCGCCGACCAGGAGACGCGCCAGCATCGCCACGTTAGGTGAATCTGACGTCTGCGTCTACCTTCTTGCGACTGCAACTAGGGTTCTCGGCGTACCTATCTGACGGCGAGTGTTCTATTCTCGCGGGAGTTCTGTCGCACGAGGAGCGCTCATGACCGCAGTGGATACCGGCGTGCTGCTGATCCGGCTGGTGGTCGGTACGACCATGCTCATGCATGCGTGGAACCACTGGTTCGGCGGCGGCCGGATCGCCGGGACCGCCGGCTGGTTCGAGAGCCTCGGACTGCGTCCGGGCCGGGTGCACGCGTGGGCCAGCGTCGCTGCCGAGATCGCGGCGGGTCTCGGACTGATCCTCGGATTGCTGACCTCCCTCGCGTGTGCGGCGGCGATCGGGCCGATGGTCGTCGCCGGGATCGCGGCCCACCGCCGGAACGGGTTCTTCGTGTTCCGAGACGGCTGGGAGTACGTCCTGGTGCTCGCGGTGGTTTCCGCCGCGGTGGCACTGATCGGTCCTGGACAGGCCTCTGCTGACGACGTTCTCGACATCGTGATCCGTGGACCACTGGGGTTCGCGATCGCGACGGTCGGGGGCGTCGGCGGCGCGGCGCTTCTGCTGGCCGTGGCCTGGCGGCCCGCGTCGGGTTCCGCCGCGTGAGGGCGGCTGGCTCGAGCTGGACGACCACCGTCACATGAATGCTCTGTCCGCCGGGCGGCCGATCCGTGCGAAGACGCTCCGTCGTCGATGGCGCAGCAGTGTTGCCCAGGTGACGCCGGCGAGGAATACCAGAAGCAGCAGTATCGGCGTGAGGTAGCCGAGAGGCGAATCGTAGGTACGCCCAGCCGGATGTCGAACCGAACGAGGGCCAACAGCACCAGGATCGTGAGTGTCAGGGCGGCGAAGATCGCGCCGACCATCGGGCCTTCCCACCCGACGAAGCCACTCTCCTCGGAATCGGTACGGAGGAAAATACGACGATCGCCACCGATCCGAGGACGAGCGAGAAGCAAATGCCCATGCTCCCGACGTTCGACAGCCAGTTGAATGCTGTGCGGTCCGTGCTCGGCAGCCCGCTGAGTCCCAGCGTCAGGATCAGCGCGAGTGTCACCCCGGTCTGGACAGCTGAACCCGTGCTGGGTGCTCCGGTGCGTCGATGGGACCGCGAGGAAACCGTCCGGTGCGGGCTCCTGCACCGGCTGTGCCGCGGGAAAGTCGAGGGTGACCCGGCCGTCCTCAGCGGCGCGGGCGATGAGGACGCCACTCCGGGTATCGAACCGGATCGTGCCGGGTGTCCCCAGATCGGCGTAGAGCGCTGCGCGGCGGCCAGCGTCGCGTGTCCGCACAGGTTGACCTCCACCGCAGGGGTGAACCAGCGCAGCGCCCAGCGCTCCTCACCGCCACCGAGTGGGCGCGCGAACGCGGTCTCCGACAGGTTCAACTCCGCCGCGACCTCCTGCATCCACAGCTCGCTGGGCCAGTCGCCGGATCCGAGGAGGCATACGCCGGCCGGATTGCCGGCGAAGGGCCGGTCGGTGAAGGCGTCGATGATCCGGATCCGCACGAGCGGGACCGTAGGTGGCTGGCCGACACCGGTCGACGGCCAATTTCGACGTTGTGGTTCCCACCTCGGAACTACTGGCGCGGCTCCCGGTGAGATCCGGTGCTCGATGCGGGGCCGGTGCGGAGCGTCGCGGTACTGCCGCGGGGGACGAGGAGGGTCGCGGTGTCCTGCTCGCTCACGGTGGCGCCGGTCGTGACCAGTTCGAGCAGATGGCGGGCGGCCTTGGCGCCGTACGCTGCGACGTTCCGGGACAGAGCGGTCAGCGGCGGGTGGCCGATGCGGCAGAGCATCGAGTCGTCCCACGCGACGATCGAGAGATCGGACGTTCATCCTCCGGCAGGTGCGCCGGTGCGTTGACGCCGGTGCGCTGCGCGGTGACGAGGTCGATCTGGCGCAGGTGCTGGTCGCGCTGGTGCACGGGCTCGCCACCGCGGAGATGACGGGGCGTCTCGGGCGCGATGAGACTGCCCTTCGCCGACGATGGGACCTGGCGGTGCGGGCGCTGATCGACGGTCTGGGCACCGGTGCGTCGGGGTGACCCGGGCTCCCCGTCGTCCGTGGAGCCCGGGCCTGACTACACGGCGGCTGCGGCCGCGGCGGCCGCCGCCGTGTCGTCGAGGAGTTCCGGGTCGTGCATCGGGTCAGGGGCCTTCCGGGCGTGACGCCAGTGCCCGAGAGCGAGTAGTGCCAGACCACCGAGCGCCCAGAGCGCCATCGTGAGCACGTCGCCGCCGAGGCCGTGGCCGTCGAAGTAGACGATGCGCCGGAGTCCGTCCAGGCCGGAGGCGGTGGGCAGAACGTTGTGGACGACACCGTAGAACGGCGAGGTCAGATCGAGCGGGACGACCAGGCCGGAGGCGGGCACGCCCAGCAGGATCAGGACGAGAATCGACACCAGGACCATCGCGGGCCCGATCACGCGCATGCCGCCCACGGTCAGGAGACCGCTCACCAGCGCGAGTCCGAACAGCATCAGTGCCGCGGGACCGGCTTGCCCGTCGAAGGCGTCGAACAGGGCCCAGCCGTAGAGCGTTTCGACGCCGGCGGCCACCGCACTCATCACCACGACCGTGGCGATCTTTCCGCCGGTGCCCAGGCCCGGTACGCCGATCGAGACGACGATCGCGGTGATGAAGCCGGCCAGGATCGCGCCGATGCCGACGTAGAGCAGGCTCGTACCCAGCGGGTCGGTGTCCGGCAGCGAGACGACGTCATGCGTGGTCACCGCGGTTCCGGAGGCCTCGGCGACGGTCGTGAACACCGTGGTGACGGTGGCGGAGGCCTGGGTGCCACCGGCCGAGGCGACGTAAAGGTCACCGGTCATCGGGTCGTAGGCGCCGCGCAGGTCCAGGTCCGCGATCTTGCGCTGTGCCTCCGCGGCGGTGTCTACCCGGCTGACGTCCAGCGCGTCGCCGGCTTGTGCCTCGATGGCCTCGATCACCGAGTCCACCGGTGTTCCGGTCCCGATGACGGCGACCTTCAGGTGGTACGGCGTGGGGGAGTGCAGCGCGCCGAGGAACGAGAGCGGTAGCACGATCAGGAAGAACAACGGCATGACCAGGACGCCGGCAGTCGTTCGTCGCTGCCGGAGCTTCGCCGCGGCCGGGTCGCTCGGTGCCGAATCGGCGTCGAGGACGCCGGCGAACGGGTTCGCCGCTCCGTCGGGCTTGGGGGCCTTGAGCGTGCTCAACGCGAGCAAACCGAAGCCGATCAGCGCCCACATCGCCAGCGTGACGACGTCCCGGCCGATCCCGGCGCCGTCGAAGTACAGGACACGGCGCAGGCCGTCGAGAGCCGCCGGTGTGGACAGCAGTGGATGCAACCAGTCGAAGAACGCCGGGAGCATGTCCTGCGGGACCGCGGCGCCCGAGGCGGGCACGCCGAGGATGACCGTGAAGAACACCGTCACCATCACCATGGCCGGCCCGATCAGGCGGAGCCCGCCGGCATGGAAGACGCCGGTGACGAAGGCGACGGCCGCGAGAAACGCGCCGGTGCCGAGGATCGCCCCGTTGAATACGCCGTAGACGCAGTATGCCGTGAACATCGGAATGACCGCCGCCGCGACGGCGGCCCCGGCGAGGTACCCGAGCTCACGGCGGATCGAGAGGCCCGGGAGTGCCACGTTCAGCACGGTCGCGGTAAGGAAACCGGCGACGACCGCGGCCAGCCCCAGGAAGATCAGGCTGACGCCGAGCCGGTCACTGGCCGGCAGCGGCACGACGTCGCTGACCGTGAGGGTCCGGTCGGACTGTGCGGCCACCGTCGTGAAGAGCTGTTCGGCGGTGTTCGCCGCGGCCGCGCTGCCGGCTCCGGCGACGTACACGGTGGCGGTGGACGGATCGTAGGCGGCGCGGATCTCCAGGTGCCGCAGCGCGGCCCGGGCTTCCGCCACCGTGGCTACCGTCTCGACGTCGAACGAATCCCGGGCCTGCGCGGTCAGGGCGCTCGTGAGGGTCTCGACCTGGGTTCCGCTGCCGATCACCGCCACCCGCATGTCGTGCGGGGCGGGCTGGTGCAGCGCGCCGAGGTAGACCGCCGGAAGCGCGACGAGAAAGAACAACGGCAGGATGAGGACGCCGACGAGCGCCTTCCACCGGGCAGGTCGGTCGCCCCCGGAAGAGGCTTCGGGAGCGGCCGCCGACCCGGAGGCGGTCGGCGGCGAGGCAAGAACGGACACGTCAGGGCTCCTTATTTACGGATGTCGTCTAAGCTACACCTGTCGTCTAACGGAGCTGTAACGAGAAAGGAAATCCCATCGCCGGCAACCGGAACGACCTGGTCGCCTCGTCGGAGCGCATCGACCCGCGGGTGTCTCGTACACGGGAGTTGCTGCGCGACGCCGTGCGCCGCTTGCTGCGCGAACGCGAGCCCGGTGCCGTCTCGATCACCGACATCACCACTGCGGCCAAGATCAGCCGGCCGACGTTCTACCTGCACTACAGCAGTCCCGACGATCTGATCGCCGACACCGTCCGAGAGGACTTGTACGCGCTGCTCGGCGCCGCACCCCCGTCCGCCCGGCTGGACGACGGGTTGCCTCCGGTGATGCTGGCACTGCTGAACGAGGTCAACCGGCTCCGTTGGCTCTACGGCCGGCTGGTCGGGCAGGCGAGCACCTTCGGGCGCAGTCGCGGGGAATTCGTCGGCTACCTCGCCGAACGCTTCGAAGAACTGATCAGCGCGCGGGCGCCTGACCTGTCGGAAGAGCGGCGCGGCGACGCTGCCCGGTTCCTCGCAGGCGGCACGATGAGCCTGCTCTCGGCCTGGCTGTCCAGCCCGGATGTCGCCGACTCGGCCGAGATCGCGGCGTTCGCGGAGCGGGTGTGGCAGCTCATCCGCGCGGTCGTCGCGACGCTCTAGCCGGTGATGTCACGGCCAGCCGGCGTTCGATGACCCACTGGAGTACCTCGTTGGCGCCTTCGAAGATCTCCAGGATCTTGGCGTCCCGATAGAGCTCCTCCAGGCGGAACGTCTCCCACGCCGGACGACGCCTGGCAGCTGCACCGGTGGAGGCTGCCGCGCTGATCAGGAGCCGTAGGCGCGCAGCAGCAGGTCGACAGCGGGGCCGACCTCGGATCCCGAGTTCGCCTTGGCTCGGGGCCGGTCGCCCGGCGCCATGCCGAGCGCGTGCATGAACACGCCGCCGAACAGTGATTCGACTACCGGCGCGATCGGGGTATCGGCGACCAGGTCGCCGCGGTCGATCGCTCGCTGGACCATCCGTCCGGCCGGCTCGCGATGCATCCGGACGATCCGCTCGTAGAGCTGTTGATGGAAGCCGGTCGGGTCGCTCGTGCTGATGATCGCGTCGACGGTGATGCGCAGCGTTGCCCAGCCGTCCGGGTTCAAGAAGTGCTCCAGCAGCAGGGTCGCCAGGGCCTCGGCGTCCGCGCGAAAGGAGCCGGTGTCGGGCGGGATGATCGGTGCGGTCTGCATCTCGATCGCATCGAGCAACAGCTGCTCCTTGGTGGGCCAGCGCCGGTACAGCGTGGATTTGCCCACGCCGGCGCGGCGCGCGACGCCGTCCATCGTGAAGGCGGCCCAGCCGGTGTGGGCGTACTCCTCCAGCGCGGCCGAGAGGACTCGGCCGTCGAGTGCCGGGTCGCGCGGTCGTCCGCGGCCGGTCGGGACGTGCGCGGTCGGCATGAGTGCTCCTCGGGGTCTCCCTGCATTCTGCCGGGCGAGTGTCCGGCTCGACGGAGCGCCCGGGTCGAAGTAACTAAGTAAACTTTTTAACCGAGGAGACTTGAGGACAATCTTCGTCCCGAATACGGTGTGCTGTGCCGCTCGTCGTCAGTCCGGAGGTCGTCCCATGACCACTGTCTCGTTCGACCATCATTCGCCCGAGTACGCGCACGGCTGGCGCGAGATCAACGCCGACCTGCGCGGACGCTGCCCGGTCGCCCGTACTGACGCGCACGGCGGCTTCTGGGTGATCAGCAAGTACGACGACGTCGCCGCGGTGGCTCGCGACGACGCGACTTTCTCGTCCTATCAGGAGCTCCCGGACGGCTCGCGGACCGGCGCGACGATCCCGGTCGCTCCGCTCCGCCAGGTTCCGATCGAGATGGACCCACCGGAGTTCTTCGCGTACCGCAAGCTGCTCAACCCGTCGTTCTCCCCGGCGTCGGTCAAGGCTTGGGAACCGTTCGTTCGTGACGTCACGACGTTCTGCCTCGACCGGGTCATCGCGGCCGGTACGACCGACCTCATCCGGGACATCGCCTCGCCGGTACCGGCGATCCTCACGCTGCGAGTGCTGGGATTACCGACCGAGGACTGGCAGGTGTTCTCCGACACCACCCACGATCTGGTGCACACCGTTCCGGGGACGCCGGAGAACGACACGGCCCTGGCAGGCATGTTCGCGTTGATCGGTCAGATCACCCAGACCATCGTCGAGCGACGGGCCGCCCCCGCCGACGACCTGATCTCCCACCTCGTCCGGAGCGAGATCGACGGGCGACCGCTCACCGACGAACGCCTGATGGAGGTCATCACACTGGTGATCCTGGGCGGGGTCGACACCACCGGATCGTTGATCGGCAACGCTCTGCACTGGTTACAACACCATCCTGAACAGCGAGAACGGCTCCGCGTCGACCCGTCGCTCCTCCCCGCCGCGACCGAGGAATTCCTCCGCTTCTTCTCGCCCGTACCGGGCCTCGCCCGGACGGCCACGACCGACTGCGTGATCGGCGGCCAAACGATCGCCGCCGGCGACCGGCTCTTCCTCTCGTGGTCGTCGGCCAACCACGACGAGGACGCTTTCGACGCCCCGGGCGAGGTTCGGCTCGACCGCACCCCGAACCGGCACCAATCGTTCGGGCTCGGCATCCACCGCTGTCTGGGCTCTAACGTCGCCCGGCTGGAGTTCCGGGTCGTCCTGGAGGAGGTCCTCCGCCGACTGCCCGACTACGTCATCGACGTCGAGGCGGCGACTCCGTACAGCTCGATCGGGGTCGTCAACGGATGGGTTTCGCTCCCGGCCACGTTCACCCCCGCCGCGCCACAGGGCTCCGATTTTTCCTCCGAGAGGACCAGTGATCACCGATGACCACGTCCATCGACCGCACCCCACCCGCCGTCACCCTCCGCATCGGAGGGGAGAAGCTCACCAGCGGTTCCGGCGGCACGCACGGGCACGTCAACCCGGCAACCGGCCAGGTGGACGCCGACATCCCGCTGGCCGGTGCGAGTGAGGTTGACCAGGCGGTGCAAACCGCACACGCGGCGTTCGACGGCTGGCGGAAGACGCCGCCGGCCGAGCGCCGGCGTCTCCTGATGCGGTTGGCCGACCTGTTGGACGAGAACGCGGCCGAGTTCGCGCGCCGGGGCACGCTCGACAACGGCACGCCGATCTCGGTGTCCGGAGGCTTCGTGCCGCTGTCCGCGGAGTGGACGCGGTACTACGCCGGCTGGGCCGACAAGACCTCCGGTGACCTCACCGCGTCCTTCGGCAACGGCGGCGAACTCGGTTACACGTTGCCGCAGCCCTACGGCGTCATCGGCATCATCATCACCTGGAACGGTCCGCTGATCTCGCTGGCGATGAAGGTTCCGGCGGCGCTCGCCGCCGGGAACACCGTCGTCGTCAAGCCTTCGGAGCTCACGCCGTTCAGCGGAGAGTTGTTCGCTGATCTGGTCGAGCAGGCGGGCTTCCCGGCCGGGGTGGTCAACCTCCTACCCGGGGCGCCCGAGGCCGGTGCCGCGCTCGTCGAGCACCCGCTCGTGCAGAAAGTGACGTTCACCGGTGGTCCGGCGACCGCCCGCAAGATCCTGCACGCGTGCGCGGAGCAGATGAAGCCGGTGGTGCTCGAACTGGGCGGCAAATCGGCGAACCTGGTCTTCGAGGACGCCGATCTCACCGCGGCCTGCCAGCACGCGACGTTCATGTCGCTGGGAACGCTCTCCGGCCAGGGCTGCGCACTGCCGACCCGGATGCTCGTCGCCCGGGCGGTTTACGACCAGGTCGTGGCCACGGTCGCGGAGGTCGCCAAGAACATTCCGATCGGGGACCCGTTCGACCCCACGATCATCTCCGGTCCGGTGGTGAACGAGGCCGCGCTGGAGCGGATTCTCGGGATGATCGAGCGCGCGAAGCTCGACGGCGCCCGGCTGGTCACCGGTGGTGCCCGGTTGGAGGGCCCGCTGGCGGACGGCTACTACCTCGAGCCGACCGTGTTCGCCGACGTCGACCCGCAGTCGGAACTGGCGCAGACCGAGGTCTTCGGCCCGGTGCTGGCGATCACCCCGTTCGACACCGAGGAGGAGGCGGTCGCGATCGCCAACGCGACGCCGTACGGGCTGTCCGCCTACGTGCAGACCAACGACCTCAAGCGCGCGCACCGGCTCGCGGAGGAGCTGGAGGCCGGCGAGGTTCTCGTCAACGGCGCCGCCAACCTCGCGGTTCACCGCCCGTTCGGCGGCGTCGGCATCAGCGGCGTCGGTAAGGAAGGCGGCCGTGCCGGCATCGAGGAGTTCCTCCGTACCAAGGCCGTCGGAATCGCTTGATCACGAAGGAGAGTTCCATGGGTTCACTCGAGGGCAAGGTCGCCTTCATCTCCGGCGCTGCGCGCGGCCAAGGCCGGTCGCACGCACTGCGGCTGGCCCGTGAAGGCGCCGACATCATCGCGGTCGACATCTGCCGCGACATCGACACGATGGTCTACCCGAACGCGTCGCCCGCCGACCTGCAGGAGACCGTGAAACTGGTCGAGGCACTCGACCGCCGCATCATCGCCACCGAAACCGACATCCGCGACGCCGCCGCGGTGACCACCGCGATCGACGCCGGCGTCGCCCAGTTCGGCCGCCTGGACATCGTGCTGTCCAACGCCGGCATCGTCCGGCTCTTCGGCGACGAGGGCGCCGACCCGGCCCAGATCTGGAAAGACACCCTGGAGGTCAACCTCACCGGCGGCTTCCACGTCGTCCACGCCGCGATCCCACACCTGATCGCCGGCGGACGCGGCGGCGTCATCGTCTTCACCGGATCCACCGCCGCCACCCGCCCGTCCCCGGCCGACACCAGCGGCGCGCTGGCCTACACCGCGTCCAAGTTCGGGCTGCTGGGAATCACCAAACAACTCGCCGCTTCCCTCGCCCAGCACTCCATCCGAGTCAACATCGTCCACCCCACCGGCGTCGCTTCCGGAATGACGATGAACGAAGCGATGGCCACCATGATGGCCGAAGCAGCCGCCGGTGGAGAAAACACCATCAGCGCCATGCAGAACGCGCTGCCCGTCGACATCCTTCAGCCAGAGGACATCTCCGACGCGATCGCCTTCCTGGTCTCCGACCAGGCGAAGTACATCACCGGCGTCTCGTTGCCGGTCGACGCGGGCTTCACCGTCCGCTGACGGCAGGCACCCACCCACCGGCCGCTCTCCGGCCGGTGGGTGATACTTCGTGGCGGTGGGTCGGCCGATCGCGGAGGAGAACGCACACGTGACGGGCAGGCTGCCCCGGGGGTCCTTGGACCGCGACCTGATTCTCGCCGCGGCGGAGCGGTTGGCGGCGGAGGCAGGGCTGGGCGAGGTGACCATCCGGCGGGTAGCCGCGGCGCTCGGCGTACAGCACCCGGCGGTGCACTACCACTTCGCCCGGCGCGACGATCTGGTCGACGCGTTGCTGGCGCGGGCCGTGGAGCGGTTCAACGAGGCGTTGCCGGTCGTCGAATCCGACGACTGGGAAGACCACCTGCGCCACTACTGGGAAGGCTTCCGGGCGGTCCTCCGCGCGGACCCGGCCCTGTTCGAGCTGGTCGTCGGCCAGTGGGCGCGGATGGGGCGATCCCAGCAGGCGCTGGACTCCAGCTACTTGCGGATCGACGCGCAACTCGGGGTCCTGCTCCGGGCCGGCTTCTCCCCGGAACAGGCCGGATACGCCTACCACTTGCTGTCGACCTACACCCGCGGCTGCCTGGTCAGCGAGTACCAATTCGCCGGGTCGCTCGGGGCGACCGCGCCGGGCGAGCCGCTCGAGGCGTCCGCGAAGACCCTTCCCGGCGACCTCGGGCAGTACCCGAATCTGAGCAAGGTCGTGGCCCACAGCTGGTCGTACACCTTCGCCACCGACGCCGACTACACCAACGGGCTGGCGATCATCGTCCAAGGCCTGCGCGCCTGGCTGGAGCCGACGCCTCTCTAGACATACTGACCTTCGGTCAGTAGTGTCCTCGCGTATGCGTTACTGACCAAAAGTCAGTAACGCTCGAACGGTGTCGCCAGGAGGCAAGAAATGGGTACGTTCGAGTTCACCGACGATCACGACGCCCTCCGCGACGTGGTGCGCGGATTCGCCGCCGAGGTGTTTTCCGAGTCGGAAGTACGGCGGTTGCTCGCCGCCGACTCTCCGCTGGAACGGCCCGTCTGGGAACGTATGGCCAGGCAGCTCGGGCTCCAGGGCCTGATCGTCCCGGAGGAGCACGGCGGTGCCGGAGCGGGCGCGGTCGAACTGGCGATCGTGCTCGAGGAGTTCGGCCGCCGGCTGGTGCCCGCGCCGTTCCTCTCCACCGCGCTGGCGACCCTCGCTCTGCTCGACGGCGACCCGTCGGTCACGGGAGAGTATCTCTCGCGCATCGCTGACGGACAGGCGGTCGCGGCCGTCGGACTGGCCGAGGATGACGGCCGCTGGGACGCCACCGGGGTCCGGTGCGTGGCCGAGCAGACGGCCGGCGAGTGGCGCCTCACCGGCGCCAAGTCCTATGTCGCCGACGGCGCCATCGCCGATCTGTTCGTGGTGGCCGCACGCGGCCCGGCAGGCGTCGGGCTGTTCCTGGTCGACGGCGACGCCGCGGGCCTGACCCGCGCGGACCTCGAGGTCTTCGATCGCACTCGCCGGCTGGCGCGCATCGAGTTGGGGGCCGTATCCGCGATTCCCCTGACCACCCGGAGCGATGCGGGGGAGGCCTTCGAGCGGTTCCTGGACTCCGCTCGTGCGGCGGTCGCCGCGGAACAGGTCGGCGGCGCGAGTTTCGCTCTCGACATGGCCGTGGGCTACGCCAAGGAGCGAGTGCAGTTCGGCCGCGCGATCGGGAGCTTCCAGGCGATCAAGCACATGTGTGCCGACGCCTACGTCGACGTTGAATCGGCCCGGTCGGCTGCCTACTACGCCGCCTGGGCGATCGCGGACGGCAATCCCGAGGCCGCCACCGTCGCGCCGCTGGCCAAGGCCTTTTGCTCCGACACCTTCTTCGAGACCGCGGCCACCAACATGCAGGTGGCCGGCGGCATCTCGTTCACCGACGAGTACCCGGCCCACCTCTACTTCCGGCGGGCGAAGTCCGGTGCGCAGCTCTGGGGCAGCCCGCGCACCCAGCGCGACCTGCTCGCGTCCCGCATAGGTCTGTGACCGTCACCCCCCAATCGCGTCGAGGAGGACCGATGAGCAGCATTCAGCCCGAGGACGAGGTCCGTACGCAGATCCGTGCGTGGCTGGCCGAACACCCGCGGCCGGAAGGCGGGAGCGACGAGTGGCGGGCCGCGCTGATCGACTCCGGGTGGGCCGCACCCACCTGGCCGGTCGAGTGGTACGGACGCGGCCTGCCGCGGGAGATGCGGGCGGTCGTCCGGGAGGAGTTCGCTCGCGCCGGGGTCAAAGCACCGGCGCTGGACATCACCCAGTTGTTCGCGAACACCGTCTTGGTACACGGCACCGACGAGCAGAAGCGGGCATTCGTGCGCCCACTGGCGCTCGGCGAGTTCCAGGGATGCCTGCTTTACAGCGAGCCGGGCGCGGGCTCCGACCTGGCCGCCTTACAGACCCGAGCCGTAGCGGACGGCGGCCGGTGGATCGTCAACGGCCAGAAAGTCTGGACCTCCGGGGCCAGGAACGCCACCCACGGCCTGCTGATCGCCCGCACCGACTGGGACGTGCCCAAGCACCGCGGCCTGACGTTCTTCCTGATCCCGATGGATCAGCCCGGCATCGACATCCGCCCCATCCACCAGGTCACCGGGGGATCGGAGTTCAACGAGGTCTTCCTCACCGACGCGGTCGTGTCCGACGCCAACCGGCTCGGGGACGTCAACAACGGATGGCGCGTGCTGCAGACCGCACTCGGCTTCGAGCGCCTGATCATGGGCGGCGCGTCCGGCGAGGCTCCCAAGGGATTCAAGCCGAAGGACGGCGTCGACCCGGTGCTTGCGGCCCGGCAGTCACCGTGGACCCGGCAGACCGGCGGCGCGGACTACGTCGAGCTGGCCAAGAAGGTCGGCAAGGCCGACGACCCGGTGACCCGGCAGGAAATCGCCCGTCTATACACCTTGGAGAAGGTCAACGCCTGGAATTCGCTGCGGGCGCGCGCGAACGCAGGCGGAAGCTCGCCGCTGGCGTCGATCGGCAAGCTGGCGATGTCGCGGATCCAGCACACCGGCGTCCGGGTCACGACGAACCTGATCGAGAGCGAGTCCGTTCTCGACGGGGACACCTCTCCGGTGGCCGGTGAGATCAACCGGTCGTCGTTCGCCGCGTTCGTCACCTCCATCGGCGGCGGTACCGACCAGATCCAGCGCAACATCATCGGGGAGCGGGTGCTCGGGCTCCCCAAGGAACCCGAGGTCGACAAGAACGTGCCGTTCCGCGAGGTCCGGAAGGCGCAGGGCACCCGGAGCTTCAGTTGAGCGGCGACCTGGATCTGCCCCTGGACGGTGTGCGGGTCGTCGACCTCACCATCGGGCCGCTCGCGGCGATCGGGCGGCACCTGGTCGAGTGGGGTGCCGAGGTGATTCGCGTCGAGAAGCCCGGAGGCGCGGACGACCGCCGCTCCGGACGATCGATCGAGGGTGTCTCGCTGGACTTCGTCGCGGCGAACCTCGGCAAAAAGGCGATCGAACTCGATCTCGGCGGCGACGCCGGCGACTGGGATGCGTTCGAGGAGCTGCTAGCCGGCACGGACATCCTGCTGGAAAGCTCCGCCCCGCTCGACGTCGACGCGCTCCACCGGCGCCATCCCGGTCTGGTCATCCTCTCCGTCAGCCCGTTCGGGCGTAGTGGCTCCTATTCGAACTGGCAGGCGACCGGCCCGGTGTTCCACGCGCTCTCCGGTGAGCTGTCCCGCTCGGGGATCCCCGGTCGGCCTCCGCTGCTGCCCCCCGGCAATCTGCCGTACGACTGCGCGGTGCCCCAAGCGGTGTACGTGACGCTGCTCGCGTACCTGGAGCGGCTGCGCACCGGCGTCGGCGATCATCTCGACTTCGCCGTACTCGACGGCGCGGTCCACGCGTTGGATCCCGGCTACGGCATCGCAGGCAGCGCCACTGCGGGCGTGCCGGCGAGCAAGCTGCCACGCGGCCGCCCCGATGCCCGGCACCAGTACCCGATCATCCCGTGCGCAGACGGCTTCGTGCGGCTGTGCATCCTGTCTCCTCGGCAGTGGCGCGGGATGTTCGCTTGGATGGGCAGCCCGGAGGAGTTCGCCGACCCTTCCTTCGATCGGCTCGACATCCGGTTCAAGTCCCCGACGCTGATTCCGGCGATCACCCGCTTCTTCGCCGATCAGAAGCGCGCCGACCTGGAAGAGGCCGGGCAGCGGCACGGCGTCCCCACCACCGCCGTGCTCGACTTGCGCGAAGCCCTCGAATCCGAGCAGATCCAGGCTCGCCGTGCCTTCACGACCGTGGACCTCGCGCCGGGAATCGCGGCCCCGTTCCCGGACGGTGTCCTCGAGTTCGACGGATACCGGGCCGGAATCCGGGGTCCGGCGCCCTTACCCGATCACCGGCTGCCCGGATCCAGGCCGCCGGTTCCGGCCGACGATCCGTCGGGTGATCCGTCCGGCCGGCCCTTGGCCGGCCTGCGGGTTCTCGACCTCGGCGTCATCGTCGTCGGCGCGGAGCAGAGCAGGCTCCTGGCCGACCAGGGCGCCGACGTCATCAAGGTCGAGAACGACGCGTTCCGCGACGGGAGCAGGCAGACGCGGGACGGCAGCGTGATGTCCGTGACGTTCGCCGCCGGGCACCGCAACAAGAGGAGCCTCGGCCTCGATCTGCGGTCGGAGGCGGGCCGGGAGTTGTTCCTGCGCCTGGCGGCCGAGACCGACGTGGTCCTGACGAACTTCCGGCCGGGCACACTGGAATCCCTGGGTCTCGGTTACGACGTGCTGAAGGCCGCGAATCCCGGCGTCATCGTCGTCGACAGCTCGGCCTTCGGTTCGACCGGCCCGGCGAGCCGTCGCCTCGGATACGGACCGCTGGTCCGCGCCTCGGCCGGCCTGACCCGCCAATGGCGGTACCCCGACGACGAGGCGGGCTACTCCGACGCGATCACCGTCTACCCCGACCACGTCGCCGCCCGGATCGGCGTCGCGGGCGTGCTCGCACTGCTCGTCCGGCGCCGCCGCACCGGCGCCGGAGGCACGATCAGCATCAGCCAGACCGAAGTGATGCTCGGCCACATGGCGTCGAAGATCGCCGAGGACAGCCTCACGCGCGCCGGCCATGTCCTCGACGGTCCGGAGACGCCGGACGCGCCGTGGGGAGTCTTCCCGGCCGCGGGCGACGACGAATGGTGCGTGGTCACTGTCCGCAGCGACGGCGACCGGCGCGCCCTGTGCCGTGTGATCGGGCACGACGATTCCGCGGCGGACCAGGGCCTCGTCGCCGCTCTCACCGAGTGGCTCGCCGCCCGCACTGCCGCCGACGCGATGGAGACGCTGCAGAACGCCGGCGTTCCGGCCGCCGCGATGTTGCGGGTCTCCGAGCTGCCTTCGTTCCCGTACTACATCGAACGGAACTTCTTCCGGACGACCGGCCACCCGGCCGTCCGCCAGCCGTTCCACCTCGAGAACGCGCCCGTACGGTCGGAGCGTCTTCCCGACCCGGACGAACGGCCCGCGCCGCTGCTGGGCGAGCACACCAGGCAGATCGCGGCCGAACGTCTCGGCCTCACCGACGCCGAGATCGACACCTTACTGACCGCCGGCGTCCTGCAGGCGTGAGGAGTTCGCTGTGAGAACACGTGCGGCTGTCATCACCGGGGTCGGCAAGGACTGGGAGGTGACCGACGTCGAGCTCGATCCACCGAGAGCCGGTGAGGTGCGGGTGAAGATGTCGATCGCCGGGATCTGCCACTCCGACGATCACTACGCCTCGGGCGACCAGATCCCGTCGGCCGAGATAGCGGCGCAGATGGTGCGGGCAGGCCTGCCCGAGCCCCGGTACTTCCCGATGATCGGCGGTCACGAGGGGGCCGGCATCGTCGAGGAAATCGGGCCTGGCGTCCGTGACCTAACGGTCGGCGACCACGTCGCGGTTTCCTTCATCCCCTCGTGCGGGCGCTGCCGCTGGTGCGCCACCGGACAGTCCTACATCTGCGATCGCGGCGCCCAGCTGTTCAGCACGAATATGGTCACCGACGGCACACCGCGCCGGTACCTGGACCGTGAACCCGTGATCGCGATGATGCAGGTCGGCACCTTCAGCGAGCACGTCGTCGTGGCAGCGGATTCGGTCATCAAGATCGACGCCGATCTGCCGTTGACCGCCGCGTCCCTGGTGTCGTGCGGTGTCACCACGGGGTACGGGGCAGCGGTGAACCGAGCCTCGGTGGGTCCCGGTGACACAGTCGTCGTCATCGGCGTCGGCGGGGTGGGCATCAACGCTGTGCAAGGCGCCGCTCTTGCCGGTGCGCAGCACGTCGTGGCCGTCGATCCAGCCGCCTTCAAGCGGGAGAGCGCCGAGCGATTCGGCGCCACGCACACGGCTGAGTCGGCTCAGAAAGCACTGCGGCTGGTTCGTGACCTGACCCACGGCGTCATGGCCGACTCGGTGATCCTCGCTCCCGGTGTCCTCCACGTCGAACTCATGACCACGGCGATGGCGATGATCCGCAAGGGCGGGATCTGTGTCCCGGTGGCCATCACGCCACTGGCGGAGACGTCGGTGCCGATCTCGATGGCCGACCTGGTCGGCTCGGTGAAGGAGATCCGGGGAACCCTGTACGGGAACCTCAACCCGCGGGCCTCGATGCCGGCATTGCTCGCGATGTATCGGAGCGGAAAGCTTCGCCTCGACGACCTGATCACCACCACTTACCGGCTCGACGACATCAACGACGCATTCGCCGACATGCGAGCCGGCAAGAACCTCCGCGGCGCGATCACGTTCTGATCAGAACAAGCCGCCGTCGACGCGGATCAGCGCGCCTGTGGTGTAACTGGAGGCGTCGCTGGCCAGGTAGAGCGCGGTGGTGACGATCTCCTCCGGACGGCCGGGCCGACCGACCGCGCTCCGCGTCCGGTGCCGGTTCTCCTCGGGCCAGGCCAGGGAGATGTCGGTGAGGAACGGCCCGGCCGAGATCGTGTTGACCCGCACGGCCGGCCCTTATTCGAGCGCGAACACCGTGGTCAGCGCGTTGAGCGCCGCCTTCGCCCCGGAGTACGGCCCGAACGACGGCTGCGGCATCAGCGCACCGGAGGACGAGACGTTGATGATGGAGCCACCTCCGGCGTCGGCCATCCGGCGGCCGACCAGGGACCCGAGCCGGAACGGGCCCTTGAAGTTGACCCCGACGACCTTGTCGAAGAGCTCTTCCGAGGTCTCGTCCGACGAGGGAGCGAGTGGCGACATGCCCGCGTTGTTGACGAGGATGTCGACCCTCCCGAACTCCGCGTAGGCCACGTCGACCAGCCGGTCGACGTCGTCCCAGCGGCCGACGTGGGCGGCGACCGGCAGCGCTCGGCGTCCCATGGCCTCGACCTCGGCCGCGGTCTTCTCGCAGGCGTCGAGCTTCCGGCTGGCGATCACGACGTCCGCACCGGCCGCAGCGAAGGCCAGCACCATCTCCCGGCCCAGTCCACGGGAGCCACCGGTGACCAGTGCGACCTTCCCGGTGAGATCGAAGAGGTCACTCATGCGCGCTCAGCGCGTCGGCATAGCGCTCCGCGGCGGCCGCGCGCTTCGGCGGGAGGTGCTCGCTGGGGAACAACGTGTCGACCGGTTGGTAGCCGCGCAGGACCTGCTTGGCGATGCTGACCTTGTGCACCTCGGTCGGCCCGTCGGCGAGCGCGAGCGAAGGCACCGACATCCACCACTGGGCGAGTGGTAGCTCCAGCGTCGTGCCCAGCGACCCGTGGAGGTGCACGGCCCGCTGGACGATGTCGTGCATCACCTGCGCCATCGCAACCTTGCAGGCGGCGATCAGGGTCCGGGCGGCGCCGTGCGGCTGGGTGTCGATCACCCAGGCCGTGTGCAGCACCAGCAGCCGGAATTGCTGGAGCTGGATCCAGGAGTCGGCGATGAACGCCTGGACGGCCTGTTTCTCGGCCAGCAGGGCGCCCTTGGTGCGACGGCTCAGCGCACGCTCGCACATCATGTCGAAGGCCCGCGAGCACAGTCCGACCGTCCGCATCGCGTGGTGCACGCGGCCGCCGCCGAGGCGGGCCTGCGCGACCGCGAACCCCTCGCCGGGGCCACCGAGGATGGCGTCGCCCGGCACGCGCACCTCGCGGTAGCGCAGGTAGCCGTGGATACCCTCGTCCAGATCGTCGCGCTCGCCCATCGTGGACACGTTCCGCTGGATCTCGACGCCGGGCGTGCCCGCGGGGACGACGAACATCGACATCCGCCGGTGGGGCGCCGCCTCCGGGTCGGTCACGGCCATGACGATGAAGAAGGCGGCGTGCCGGGCGTTGGACGTGAACCACTTCTCGCCGTCGATCACCCACTCGTCACCGTCCCGCCAGGCCCGGCAGACGAACTCCGTCGGGTCGGCACCCGCCTGCGGCTCGGTCATCGAGAACGCGGAGACGATCTCGCCGTCGAGTAAGGGCTGCAGATACCGCTTCTTCTGCTCGGCGGTCCCGAACATCGCCAGGATCTCGGCGTTCCCGGTATCCGGCGCCGCAGTGCCGAAGACGGTGGGCGCCCAGTACGAGCGGCCGAGGATCTCGTTCATGTAGGCGAGCTTGATCTGGCCGTAGCCCTGACCGCCGAGGTCGGGCCCCAGATGGCAAGCCCAGAGACCCTGCGCGCGCACCTGCTCCTGCAGCGGACGCAGGATCCGCCGAGCCTTCGTGTTCGTGGTGTCGTACGGGTCGCCGCCGTGGGGAAAGAGGAGATCGAGTGGCTCGACCTCGGTCCGGACGAAGTCGGCCATCCAGTCGAGCTTGGCCTGGAACTCCGATTCGACGGTGAAGTCCAGCATGGCGTTCCTTTCAGGACAGACGGCGGAAGGCGTCGTCGAGTAGCAGGCCGATGCCGACGCGCATCCGCTCGGTGGCCTCGTCGACGTCACCTCGCCGCTCGGCGTTCTTGACCAGCAGCGCGGAAGCAGCGGCCTGCTTGTAGCGGACGAACGCGTCGAACCAGGGGAGCGCGGCGACCGGGATGCCCGCCGCTTCCTCGTACTCGGCGAGCACCTCGTCCGGTTCGAGACTCGGCGCCTCCGGCGCGGCCGCGCTGGGATGAGCCGGATCGTGCATCAGTCGCATCCAGGCGAGATCGGCACGGGGGTCGCCGACCGACCAGATCTCCCAGTCGATCACCGCGCGGATGGTGTCCTCGTCGGCCTGCATGTTGCCGAGGCGCCAGTCGCCGTGCAGGACGGCCGGACCAGTCGGCGCGGGAAGAGCGGCGACGAGCCCGCGGTGGACCTCGCCGGCCCTCTCGCTCAGCTCGGGAGCCAGGTCGACGCTGGTGAACGCCGCCCGCCAGCGCTCGACCTCGGTCTCCCCGGTGAGCGGGGCCTCGTCCAGGCCGAGGTCGGCCGGGGCCACGGCGTGCAGGGCCGCCAGCATCCGGACACCGGCTCGGCCACGTCCTCGGACGTGCTCGGCCGATGGCCGGGAACCGGTCGCGACGTGACGCGGTTCGTAGCTCTCGCCGGGGACGAACTCCATGACGAAGAGCGGCGGGATCTCCGGAGGGGTACCGGCATCCGTCCCCAGGACGGCCGGAACCGCGACCCCCGGCACCTTCTCCAGTGCCGCTAACACCCTCGCCTGCCGCAACACGTCCCGGTTGCGAACGGGAGCCAGCCCGGGGGGCGCCACCTTGATCACCACCGCGGCGCCGCGCTCGTCCGTGGCTCGGTACGTGAGGCTGGACAGCCCGCCGGGTAGCCGGCTCAGCTCGCGCAGCGGCCGGCCGAACGCGGCGGATGCGCGCCGCCGGATGTCCTCCGGGTCGGCGACCCCGACGCGCGGACGAGCGGGGATTGGTATCTGGTCGGCCATCAGGAACCCTTCGTCCGTCGCGATCTAGAGAACGTGAAGTGCACTACGGAGAACAGCGTTCTCTGTGCCGTGAACGGACAGTACACTCCGGCACATGACAGGTCCAGAGGTCGAGACGTCACTGCGCGCTTCGGCGGTCGAACGGCGGCTATCGGTCCGACGGGCCGACGCCGAGGACGAGGTTCGCCGCCTGCTCGACGTCGGGCTGTCGATGATGCGCGAGCATCCGACCGGCGACCTCCGGGTCGCGACGATCGTCCGGGCGGCAGGCGTCTCGAATAAGGCGTTCTACCGGTCGTTCGGCGGCAAGGACGAACTGATGGCGGCGGTCGCCGACGACGGAGCGCGTCGGATGGTGAGTTACGTCCGCCACCAGAGGGACAAGTCGGCCGATCCGGGTGAGCAGGTGCGGCTGGCGGTTCGGGCCGTGCTCCACCAAGCCCGTGACCAGGAGGCGGCGACGACCGCGCGGGCGGTCCTGCGCCTGGCCTTCCGCAGTCCCCAGTTTCGCGCGGCCGGAGGATACGACGTCCAGGAGGGCCTCGCGGACGTTCTGGCCGGACCGCTCGCCGCGTTGGGAAGCACGGACGTCGAGCGGGACTCCCTCCTGGCCGCATGCGCGGCGATCAGTCTGATGGAGCACCATCTCTGGCGGGAACAGCCGCCGTCCACCGCGGACGAGGAGCGGCTGGTCGGCTGGATCCTCCGCGCAGGCGGAGGCGACTAACCCAATTCGTGGATCTGGCTGCAGTACTAGTCGCCGGGGCGTGAGCGACCGAGGCGGGCCAGCGCTTCGGGGCGGGCGGCCCGGACAGCGAAAGCCCACACCATGCCACCGAGGAACGCCCCGAGGATGGCAGCGGTGAGTGACCAACCGTAGGTCGCGCCATCCGGCAGCACGTCCGGCATCCGGATGAGCGCGTACACGAACACGAATCCGGTCGTCACCATCGCGAAGCCGGCTGCGACGACCTGGCCTTCCCAGCCGAAGAACCCGGCCTCGTCCTCGTCGCGGCGCAGGAACCAGACGATCGTGGCCAGTGAGACCAGCGTGATGACCCCCGCGATGCCCAGACCGCCACCCGTCGCCAGGTACAGGGTCACGGTCGAGGCGTCCGCCGCGACCGCGACGAGCGCGATCAGTCCGGCGGCGATCGGAGCGAGCACCCCGGCCGCCAGCGGCGCCCTGGCATCTCTGCGCGGGGCCAGGACGCGCGGAAGCACGCCGTCGCGCGCCAGCCCCGAGACCTGCCGGGCGAGGCTGTGGCAACTCATCGCGCAGCTGGCCAGCGCACCCAGGATCAGGGCCGCGGTGATCAGCTCGACGACGACCTCCACGTGCGCTGCGCCGATCAGCCGGGCCACCACCGTGACCACGAAGGGCTGGCCGGCGCCGGCGGTCTGCGACTCCAGCTGGCCCTGGGCCGCGGCGACGACGTCCTCCGGCCCGACGGCGACCGACACCGCGAAGCCGGTGATCACCAGGACGACGGTGGTGATCAGGTAGGAGACGAGAGTGGACCGGGGAATCGTGCGGCGGGGATCGGCGACCTCGTCCGCGTACATCGCGCCCATCTCCGACCCGACGAACGAGGTGATGGCCAGGCAGAGGGCCAACCCGAACGAGCCGGTCAGCAGCCAGGCCGGATCCAGCGCGGAAAAGGTGAGGTCACCGCCGGCCGGCTTCGTCAGCGCGGCCCCGTCGAACCAGAGCAGCACGACCGCCTGGGTGACGGAGATCGCGACGAGGACCCGGATCATCGTCGCCAGGCGCAGCCGCTCCAAGACGACCAGCCCAGCGACCGCGAGCACCACGCAAAGACCGACCGGAACATCGACGCCGAGCACCCCGACCGTCAGCCCTTTGATGCTCCCGGCGAGCAGCACCAGCAAGGAGGCGAGCAGGGCGAGGTAGGACAGTGCGGCGAGGACCGCGGTGCCCAGACCGGCGGTGGCGCCCAGGCCGTGCGTGACGAACGCGTAGTGGCCACCGCGATGCACTATCCGGCGGGCCATCCCGCCGAAGCCGATCGCGTAGGCGACCAGCACCAGGCCGCCGAACCCGAGCACGAGCGGCGTCGCCACGACGCCCCCGAACTGGTAGGCGCTCGGGATCGCGCCCCAGACCAGGATCAGCGGTGCGTGGGTCATGACCAGCAGGACCACCAGCCCTCGCGTGGTCAGCCCGGGACTGCGACGCTCGACGAGCGGCGGCGCCGGTGGTCTTCCGAGTTGCGTGAGTGCGTCGTTGCGCATGACAGCGATCTCCCGGTCGGGGGTCAGAGACCGAGCGAACGGCCGACGACCTCTTTCATGATTTCGGTGGTGCCGCCGTAGATCCGGGTGATCCGGGCGTCGGCGTAGGCCCGCGTGATCGGGTACTCGGACATGTAGCCGTAGCCGCCGTGCAGCTGGACGCCCTTGTCGACCGCGCGTCCCTGCAACTCGGTGCACCACCACTTGGCCATCGACGCTTCGGCGGCCGACAGCTCGCCCGCGTTGTGCGCGGTGACGCAGTTGTCGAGGTACTGCTGGCCGATCGCGATCTCGGTCGCCAGCTCGGCGAGCACGAACTTGCTGTTCTGGAACGAGCCGATCGGCTTGCCGAAGGCCTTGCGTTCCTTGACGTACTCGAGCGTGAGATCAAACGCCGCGGTCGCGCCCGCGAGGGCCGCGGTAGCGATACCCAGGCGCTCCTGCGGCAGGTTGGTCACCAGCTGGCTGAAGCCCGTGCCCTCCTCGCCGAGGAGGTTCGCCACCGGGACCCGGACGTCGATGAACGAGAGTTCGGCGGTGTCCTGGCCGTGCAGGCCGAGCTTGTCGAGGTTGCGGCCGCGTTCGAAGCCGGGCATACCCCGTTCGATCACCAGCAGACTGATGCCGTCGTGCCGCTTGGACGGGTCCGTCTTGACGGCGGTGATCACCAGATCGGAGTTGATGCCGTTGGTGATGAACGTCTTCGCGCCGTTGACCACGTAGTGGTCGCCGTCCCGTACCGCGGTGGTGCTCATCCCGGCCAGGTCGGATCCGATCCCGGGCTCGGTCATGGCGACCGCGGTGATGAGCGTGCCCGAGGCGATGCCCGGCAGCCATCGCGCCTGCTGCTCGGCGTTCGCCAGGTCGAGGTAGTAGGGCAGTGTCACGTCGGTCTGCAGGGTCAGGCCCAGACAGGCGGAGGCGACACCCGCGCGCTGGATCTCCTCGTTGAGGACGACGTTGAAGCGGAAGTCGCGGATTCCGCCGCCGCCGAACTCCTCCGGCACCGCGAAACCGAGGAATCCGTGGGAGCCGGCCTGCGCGAACAGGTCACGGGGCACGATGCCGGCGGCGTCCCACGCGGCCTGCTGCGGTACGACCTCCTTCTCCAGGAATCGCCGGACGCTCTCCCGGAAGTCGTCGTGCTCGGCCTCGAACAGGTTGCGGCGCATGCCGGTCGCTCCTTCTCGTGCGTGCGGGCACGACACTCACGGGATCAGGTAAGGGTGAAGCCGCCGTCGACGATCGTCTCGGTGCCGGTCTGGTACTTCGAGGCGTCGCAGGCCAGGTAGACCGCGAGGGCACCGAGGTCGGCGGGCACGCCCCAGCGGCGGGCGGGCAAGTGCGGCATGGTCCGGGCGGTGAACGCCTCGTTGGTGGTTAGCCCGTCGGCCAGCGCCGTCCGGACGTAACCGGGCAGGATCGCGTTGACGCGGATCTGGTACCGGGCCAGCTCCACCGCGCACGAACGCACCAGCCCGCCCACGCCGGCCTTGGCGGCGGCATAGGCCTGGGCCCGGGGGAAGCCGACGTTCGTGCCCATGATGCTGGAGACCGCGACCAGGCTCCCGCCGCCGTTCTCGGCCATGTGACGGGCCGCGGCCTGGAAGGTGAGGAAGACCCCGTCGAGGTTGATCCGGGTGACCTGTCGCCACTCGTCCAGGCTCAGGTCGACGAACTTCCGGTCGGCACCGCCGATCCCGGCGTTGGCGAAGAAGGCGTCGACTCGGCCGAGCGTGCCGACGGTCTCGGCGAACGCCTCGGTGACCTGGTCGGGGTCGCCGACGTCGCAGCGCCGCGTGAGGATCTTGCCGGGGTACTGGCCGAGAACCTCGGCTGCGGCCTCGTTCTTGGCCGGGTTGGTGCCCCAGATCGCGACGTCGGAACCGGCGGCGGCGAGCGCTTCGGCCATGCCGAGGCCGATTCCACCGTTTCCGCCGGTCACGACGGCGACGCGGCCGGTCAGATCGAACGGGGACATCGGTCCTCCCGAGAAACACGCAGGAAGTAAGATAAAGAAGGATGCTGAGTTAACTACCTTCTATCCGCCGGTGGGACGAAAGTCAACGCGTGGCCGCGCGAGCACTCCACTGGTGGGTGGTGCGGTAAACTCACCGCTCCTAGTCAACTCAGCGAACTATGCCCCGTCAGTGCGGGCGAGGGTCGTCGCGCCCGTGGGGCACAGGAGGGTACGTGGTCACCACCAGCGAGCCGGTGGGGCGCGGAATGCGCGCCGCGAAAACCGGCGAGCTCATCGCGTCGTACCTGCGGGGCCGGATCGTCCGCGGCGAGCTGGTCGAAGGCGACAGCCTGCCCTCCGAAGCCGACTTGATGGACCAGTTCGAGGTCTCCCGGCCGACGCTCCGGGAGGCATTCCGCATTCTGGAGGCCGAATCGCTGATCGCGATCCGGCGCGGCTCGCGCGGTGCGCGCATCGTCGCGCCGAGCGTCGACGTGGCGGCGCGGTACGTGGGTCTCCTGCTCCAGCACTCCAAGACCACGCTGGCCGATGTGTACGAGGCGCGGTCAGTGATCGAGACGGCCGCCGCCGCGATGCTGGCCGAGCGCCGGACCGCGCAAGACGTGGCAGATCTCCGCGAGTGCGTGGCCGGCCTGGAGAACCTGGTGGAGTCCGGGGACCCGTCGGTCGACGCTCCGGTCTGGAGCACGGCGACCACGACTTTCCACGAACTCGTGCTCGAGCGCTCCCGCAACCAAACGCTCGCTCTCCAGTCGGCCGTGCTGCGCGAGATCATCGCGATGCACCTGGCGATCGTCGCCCGCCGGTCCACCGATCCCGCGCGCAATCTACGGGAATTCCGTAAGTCGGTGCGGTCGAGCCGGAAGCTGGTCGATCTGGTCGAGGCCAAGGACGCGGAGGGCGCGGAGAAGCATTGGCGTGCCCACATGGAGGCCGCCGCCCGGTCGCTGCTCCGTGACGATCTGCGGTCCGCCACGGTCCTGGACCTCTTCAACTAGACAGCGCACTGCCACGCCGGTGGCCCTACCCGTCCGACGGGTAGGGCCACCGGCGTTTGCGGTCTTCCGATGTCAGGGCCGGAGTGCGGGGGATCGGCTCACCGAAGAAAGGAAAGTAAGCTAACCTTTTGAACTACCCGTTGGCTTGAGGTGGGAGGAAGACCATGGCGATCCAGGAGCGTCTCGCGGGGCTGCTCGCGCAGGCGGCCCCCGCGACCGTCGCGGTCGTGCACAGTGACACGGCGTGGACGTGGGGACAGCTCTCGACGCTGTCGCAGAAGCTGAACGGCATCCTGAACGCGGTGGCGCTCGGGGCCGGCGCCCGCGTCGGCGTGGTGCTGGAGAACCGGCCGCAGTTCGCGGCCGTCGCGACGTCGCTGCTCAGCACGGACCGCTGCCTCACGACGTTGAGCCCGTTGCAGCCGCCGGAGCGCCTCTGCGCCGACATCGACGCCAGCGCGCTACCCGTCGTCGTGGCGTCAGCCACCACACTGGCGCTCCCGGGCGTCCGGGACGCGATCGTTCGGCACGGCCGGATCATCGTCCTGGGGTGGGACGGCACGTGCGCGATGGAGCCGGTCGAGCCGATCCTCGCCACCGATCGCCCCACGGCCCCGGGCGTCGCGATCGAGATGCTCACGTCCGGAACGACCGGTAAGCCCAAGCGCGTTCAGTTGACGTACGGCCAGCTCGCCACGTCGATCGGGTCGGCGAGGATGCCCGGCAAGGTCGATGGCAACGGCAAGATCGTGCTCGGGACGGGTGCGACCATCGTGTCCACCCCGATGGTGCACATCGGAGGTCTCTGGGGCGTCATCACGTCCATCTACGCCGGACGGCGGACCGTTCTGCTGGACCGGTTCACGGTCCCCGAGTGGGTCGACGCGGTCGACACGCACAAACCGCGGGCCGCCGGGCTGGTGCCCGCGGCGATGCAGATGCTGATCGACGCCGACGTTCCGCCGCACCGTCTGGCCAGCCTCCAGGTGGTGACGTCCGGCACCGCCCCCTGCCCACCGGCGCTGGCCGACACGATGCTCGAGCGGTACGGCATCCGCGTCCTGATGACCTACGGCGCCACCGAGTTCTCCGGTGCGGTCGCCGGTTGGACCAAGGCCGACCACGTCCAGTGGTGGCCGGCCAAGCAGGGCGCCGCAGGGCGGGCGTTCCCCGGTGTCTCGCTGCGCGTGGTCACCGATCAGGGCGCCGAACTGCCGGTCGGTTCCTCCGGCATCCTGGAGATCCGCACCGCGCAGGCGGCCAACGGCGGGCGCGAGTGGGTGCGCACCAGCGATCTCGCCCGTATCGACCACGACGGCTTCCTCTGGATCGAGGGCCGCGCCGACGACGCGATCATCCGTGGTGGCTTCAAGGTGCATCCGGCGGTCGTCAAGGCGGCGCTCGAGAGGCACCCGGCCGTGCGGGAGGCGGCGGTCGTCGGCGTTCCGCACGAGCGGTTGGGTAGCGTCCCGATCGCCGCGGTCATCCCGCGGGCCGACGTCGACCGTCCGACGTCCGACGTCCTGATCACGGCCTGCCGCGAAACCCTGACGCCGTACGAGGTGCCGACCCGGATCACGATCCTCGACGAGTTCCCGCGCACCGCGGCGATGAAGGTCGACCGGGTGCGCCTGCTGGAGGTCCTCGGAGCCCCGCCACAGCCGGTGGCCGGCTGACATGGGCGCCACGATCGCCGACCAGATCCGTCGGGCGGCGGCCGAGCACCCCGACGTCCGAGTCGTTTACCACGGGCCGCGGGGAACCGTGGAGATCACCCTGGCCGAGCATCTCCGTCGCGCGGAGGCGGTGGCGGCAGGGCTGCACACGCTGGGCGTGCGCCGCGGCGACGTCGTGGCGATCCAGGTTCCCCACCGGATCGAGGGCGCCCTGGCGCAGCAAGCCGGATGGCTCCTTGGCGCGGTCGTCCTGCCGATCGTCCCGATCTACGGCCCGAAGGAGTTGGGATTCATCCTCGGCCAGTCGGGGGCGTCCGTGTTCGTGGTGGCGCCGGGCACGACCCCGGCGGCCGACCTGCTCGCACGGATCGGTCCGCTCCCGGCGCTGCGGACGACCGTCGTGATCGACGCGGACGTTCCGCCCGGTGCCGTCGCCTGGGAGCGCCTCGGCGGGCACGACGCGACTGAAGGCCTCGCGGCCGACCCCGCGGATCGGGCGTTGCTCGTGTACACGTCCGGTACCACCGCCGACCCGAAGGGCGTCCAGCACTCGTCCGAGACGCTTCTCGCCGAACTCGCCGCAATGACGGACTTCTTCCCCGGAGGTCCGGACGTCGTACACCTGGCGGTCTTTCCGGCCGGGCACGTCGCGGGCGTCCTGGGACTGCTCCGGGCGCTGGCCGGTGCCACCCCGACCGTGTCGCTGGAGAAGTGGGACGCCGCGGCCGCCGCGGCGTTGATCGGCCGGTACCGCGTGTCGGTTTCGGTGGGAGCGCCGGTGCACCTTCTGGCGATTCTGGACGCCGCCCGCGAGCACGGTCACGACCTCTCGTCACTGCGCGACTACATGCTCGGGGCCGCTCAGGTTCCGCCGCACGTCGTCGCGCGGGCCAACGAACTCGGCATCGTCGCCTACCGCGGCTACGGGTCGAGCGAGCACCCCACGATCAGCTCCGGTCGCGCGACCGATCCGGAGGAGAAGCGGCTGACCACCGATGGCCGGGTGACGCCGGGCAACGAGGTGCGCCTGGTCGACGACGACGGAGCCGACGTCCCCACCGGACAGGACGGCGAGATCGTCGTCCGCGGCCCGGAGCAGTTCCTCGGCTACCTCGACGCGTCCTTGAACGAATCGGCGTACCTCCCGGGCGGCTGGCTCCGGACCGGCGACGTCGGCCGGTTCGATGACGAGGGCTACCTCACCGTCACCGATCGCAAGAAGGACATCATCGTCCGGGGCGGCGAGAACATCTCATCCAAAGAGGTCGAGGACGTCCTCGGCACCCACCCGGACGTACTCGCCGCTGCCGTCGTCGGGGTGCCCGACCCGCGGTACGGCGAACGGGTCGGCGCGTTCGTCGTGCTGCGGCCGGGAGCCGCGTTCACGGTGGCCGACGCCGACGCGCACGTTCGCGCGGCCGGCCTGGCCCGGCAGAAGACGCCGGAGGTGATCCGTGTGGTCGACGACCTCCCGCGAACCCCCGCCGGGAAAGTCCAGAAGTTCGCTCTCCGCACGCTGCTCAGGGAGTCCAACGATGAACTTTAGCTTCTCCGACGAACAGGAGCAGTTGCGCTCGACGCTGCGTCGTCTCCTCTCCGAGCGCGCGTCGAGCGAGCGACTCCGCGAGATTCTGGAGACCGACGACCGCGTCGACCGAACACTCTGGAGCCTGCTGGCCGGGCAACTCGGGTTGCTCGGCCTCGGGATCCCGGAGGAGTACGGTGGCGCCGGCTTCGGGCCGGTCGAGACCACGGTCGTGTTCGAGGAACTCGGCCGCGCGTTGGCCGCCGTTCCCTACTTCAGCACGATCGGGCTGGCCGTGAACGCGCTACTGGCCGCGGACGACGAGGCGGCACGCAAAGACCTGCTGCCCGGAATCGCGGACGGATCGACCCTGGCCACCCTCGCGATCTCCGAGCGGGGCGGCGACGGTGGCATCGACCTGGCCGCGGTGACCACGACCGCGGCGGGCGGGGACGGGACCTGGCGGCTGACCGGCGAGAAGGCGTTCGTCACCGACGGCGTCAGCGCCGACCTCGTCCTGGTCGTCGCCCGGAGTGAGGCCGGGCTCGGGCTGTTCGCCGTCGCGGGGGACGCCGAGAACCTGGCCCGGGAGAACATGGCACCGCTCGATCTGACCCGCCCGCTGGCCCGGATCCGGTTCGAGGGCACGCCGGCCCGCTTGGTCGGGGCCGAGGGCGCTGCCGAGCCCGGGCTGCGCGTGGCGTTGGACCGGGCAGTGGCTGCGCTCGCGGCCGAGCAGGCCGGCGGCGCCGCCCGCTGCCTCGACATGGCGGTGGAGTACGCGAAGGTGCGCGAGCAGTTCGGCCGGCCGATCGGTAGCTTCCAGGCGATCAAGCACAAGGCAGCCGACATGATGGTCCGGGTCGAGACGGCCAAATCGGCGGCCTACTACGCCGCCTGGGCCGCTGCGGACTCCTCGTCGGAGGCGTCGTTGGCCTCGGCGTTGGCCGCGGCCTACTGCGCTGATGCCTACGTCGACGTGGCGGCGGAGAACATCCAGATCCACGGCGGGATCGGCTACACCTGGGAGCACGACGCGCACCTCTACTTCCGGCGGGCGAAGTCGAGTCAGCTGCTCTTCGGTACCCCCGAAACTCACCGTGACCGGCTCGCCGCACTCGTCGGCATCTGAAGGAGGACGCGGACATGCAGCTCACCTGGAGCGACGAGGACGAGAAGTTCCGCACGACGCTGCGGGCGTTTCTGGCGGAACACGCGCCGGGCAAGCCACCGAAGGGCAAGGACGCCCGGCTGCGATGGGCCCGGGACTGGGCGGCGACCAAGTTCGACCACGGCTTCGCCGGTCCGAGCTGGCCACTAGCGGTCGGCGGGATGGATCTTCCGTTCACCCAGCAGGTCATCTACCAGCAGGAGATGGCCCGAGCCCGGGTCCCCGGCCATCCGGGAACGGGCATGGAGATGGTCGGTCCGACGATCATCAAGCACGGGACGCCGGAGCAACGTGAGCGGTTCATCAAGCCGATGCTCCGGGCCGACGAGCTCTGGGCGCAGGCGTTCTCCGAGCCGGGCGCCGGCTCCGACCTGCCCTCGCTGCGGACGTCCGCCGTCCCCGACGGAGACCACTACGTGGTGACCGGGCAGAAGATCTGGAACAGCAACGCCGAGATCGCGGACATGTTCTTCGCGCTGGTCCGGACCGGTGCGCCGGACTCCCGGCAGCACGGCATCACCTATTTACTGATCGACGCGCACGCACCCGGCGTCGAGGTCCGGCCGCTGCGTGACCTGACCGGTGCGGCGCACTTCTGCGAGATCTTCCTCGACGACGTGCGGGTCCCGGTGGCGAACCGGGTCGGTGAGGAGAACGACGGGTGGCGCATCACCCGCACGACGCTCGGCCACGAGCGCTCCGCGGGCGCGCTGAATCAGGGTGCGTTCTACCGCCGGATCATGGACGAGCTGATCGCGCTGGCCAAGGAGCGTGGGGTCACGGCCGACGCCGGGCTCCGTCGCAGGCTGGTCGACTTCGACATCCGCGCGCGTCTGATGGAGGTCAACGCACTGCGCTCGATCGCGCAAACCATGGTCAGCGGTGAGCCCGGACCGTCGTCGTCGATCTCGCGCCTGTACAACAGCGAGTTCGAGAAGGAGCTGCACGTCTTCGCGACGGACCTCCTCGGCGGGTACGGCGCGTTGGCCACCGACGACGAGGACGCGGTCCAGCGAGGCCGCTGGGTGGGTGGCATGCTCCGCACCCGGGCCTCGACGATCGGCGCGGGAACCGCGGAGATCCAGCGGAACACGATCGCGGAGCAGGTCCTCGGACTCCCGCGCGACCCGGCGATGCCACCGCGCTGAGCGGTCGCCGGGACGGTCCGCTCAGCCGTCCCGGCGCAGCATCCCGGCGAACCGGTCGCGGGTGCCGTCGGCCGACCGGGACCAGGACGCCGCGGTGTCTGCCTCGACACCCAGCGCATGCGCGAGCGTCGTCCCGTCGGTGCTCGCGTAGAGCCGCATCGACGCCCGTGCCGCGCGTTCGTCGCAGGAAGCGACCTGTTCGGCCACCGCGAGCGCGCGTCCGAGCAGCTCCGCATGCGGAACCACCTCGGTCACCAGCCCCAGGGCCAGGGCCGTCGACGCGTCGATCGGTTCGCCGGTCAGCGTCATCCTGCGGGCCGTCCGGACACCGACCGCGCGGGGCAGGAGAGCGCTCATGCCCCAGCCCGGGACCAAGCCGAGCCGGGCATGGGTGTCGGCGAACGTCGCGCGTTCGGAGGCGATCAGAAACGCGCACGAGAGCGCGACCTCCAGGCCGCCGGTCACGCACGGACCGTTGATCGCGCCGATCACCGGCAGGTCCAGCGTGCGCAGTGTCTGCGCCGGGTTGGTTCGTTCGGGCCGAGGCCGCGCGTCCGGGGCCAGCTGCTCGCGCAGGTCGACGCCACCGCAGAACGCCGGGTCGGCGCCGGTGAGCACCAGCGCCCGCACGGACCTGTCGTCGGCGAGCCCACGGCACAGCCGCACCAGCCCCCTGCGCAGGTCGTAGTTCAGCGCGTTGCGCTGTTCCGGCCGGTCGAGCGTGACGAGCAGGACGCCGGGGCGGGGCTCGTCCAGGCGCAGCCCCGGCACGTCCGGAAACGAGAACGCGGTCATCGCAGCAGTTCCGCCGGAACCGAGGAATCCGGTGCCGCCGCGTCGACGGTGACCCGGCGGTGCCGGAACAGCCAGCGATCGCCGACCGGGACCAACTCGTCGCGGTACCGGCCCCAGTGGTCGAGCCCGGACGGCGTGAGCACCGCGAAGTACGACGCGACTCGGGCGACGTCCACCGTGAGCTCTTCGAACCAGACGTTCGTCACGAAGTGGCGAACGAAGAAGCGAGTGGTCCTCGACTCGCCACCCGGCGCGGTCAACGCGGCGACGATCGCAGCCCGGCCCCGGGCGGGTTCCCGCCCCCGGATTTCCAGGACGCCGTCCTCGGTGAACAGGGCCGCCAGGTCGTCGAGGCGATACCGATCACCGGCGTGGGTGTACGCGGCGAGCGTGTCCCGAACGGCTTCCCTAGCGGCGAGACTAGCCGGTTCGGCGGTCATCGAGGCTCCCAAAGTAGGTAGCTAAGTAAGCTACAGTCAGCCTAGCTGCGGCACAAAGGAGCGCCCGATGGATTTCGAGACGATCACCTACGAGGTGGCCGAACACGTCGCGACGGTGACGCTGAACCGCCCGGACAAGCTGAACTCGTTCAACCAGGCGATGCTGGACGAGTTCGTCCGGGTCTGGGAGCAGGTTCGCGTCGATGACGACGTGCGGGTGGTCGTCCTGCGGGCCGCGGGAGAGCGGGCGTTCTCCACTGGGGTGGACGTATCGGAGGGCATCTTCCTGCCGGACAACATCTGGAGCCAGATCGACCCGGGGGTTTCGCTCGGCCCACGGCAGAACTCGGTCTGGAAGCCGGTGATCGTCGCCCTCCACGGAATGGTCGCCGGCGGCGCGCTGTACTGGGTCAACGAGTGCGACATCGCGATCTGCTCCGAGGATGCGACGTTCTTCGACCCGCACACCAGCTACGGCATGGTCGCGGCCTGCGAACCGATTGGTCTCGCGCACCGGATCCCGCTGGGTGAGGTGTTGCGGATGGCTCTGCTCGGTCTCGACGAGCGGATCTCGGCACGCCGTGCCCTCGAGGTCGGGCTGGTCAGCGAGGTGCTACCCCGCGAGGACTTGTGGAAGCGGGCGGCGGAGCTGGCCGCGATCATCGCGGACAAGCCACCGGCGGCGATCCAGGGGACCGTGCGGGCCATTTGGGAGACGCTCGGCTCGGCGCCGCTGGACGGGCAGAAACAAGGCATGGTCTACACCCGGCTCGGCTCGATGATCGTCGACTCGCAGGCGCAGCGCACCGGGTTCACCAAGCCCAAGCCTCAGATCCGGTAGCGCCGTGCGTCCGTTGCACCCGCGCCACGGGATCCACGAGCCCACCACCGGCACGCCTCCGCGACGGCCGGGGTCCGTCCGGCGGACCAGCACCGTGGACATGCTCCGGCCGGACGGTCTGCTCGGCCGTGTCGTGGTCGACGCACGCGCGCGGGACGTCCGGACGGGCGCCGACGGCGACGTCGAGGTGCGGGCCATGACGAGTCTCGACGCGGAGATCGACTTCACCGGTGGCTGGACGCTCCGGCGCATCGCGAGCGACCCGGCCGAACCACGGTTGGAAAGCCTGGTCGGCGACACCGTCGGCAGCGGATTCCGGCGACGCGTCCAGGCCGCCCTGCCCGACCAGTACGAGCAGGCCACGAGGTTGCACCTCCTCCTGGACGACTTCCCGGTCGCGACGCTGGTCAGTGGTTACGCGCTCGGCGCGGGCGGGATCCACCCCACCGAGGAGGCGCTCGAGCGCCGCACGACCGCGGACCTCTGTTCCGGCTGGCGCAGCGGCGGCACGATCATGGTCGGCATCGAGCGGGATCGTCTGATCCCGGTGGTGACCGGGCCGGAGGCGCCGTCGCTGGACGCCGACCCGGACGCCTGGCATTCGCGGCCCCCGCTGACGGCCCACGCCGTGCGGCGGGCCCGGCGTCTGGACGTCTGGTCGGCGGGCGGCGTGATCGAGGTGGACAGCCTGTACCGCGACTCGCACGTCGATCCGGAAGGTGGGGAGACCGTCATCCACGAATACACGCTTCGGGGTCAGGTCGATCCGGTCGACTTCACGATCCGCGCGATGGTGGCCACGCCGCGGGTGCTGCCGTGGGTCGAGTGCCCGGCTGCGGCGGCGAGCGCGAGCCGACTCGTCGGTCAGGACGTGCGCACCGTCCGGCCTCTGGTGCGGGCGGAGTTCATCGGCATCTCGACCTGCACGCACCTCAACGACCAGATGCGGGCACTCGCGGATTTGCCGACCATTTTTACGCTGTAAAGCTAGTGCACTAAGTTATTGACATTGCCGTCCGGCGCGGGCAGCCTCGTACGTAACGCGCACGTTGCGACACCGATCTGGAGGAAGCCATGACGGCGACAGCCACCGAAGCACCGGCGAAGATCTGGGCCAACTCCGGGGACTCGCATTTCCTGGAGCCCGATGACCTCTGGTCGTCCAACCTGCCCAAGCGCCTCGCCGACCTGGTGCCGCGGGCCGAGAAGGACCCCGACGGGCTCTGGGAGACCGTGCACATCGATGGACAGTCGTTCCGCCGTCGGCTGCCGAACGTCGCGCAGCAGGAGTTCTACGACCTGTCCAACCGGGCGCCGGGTGCGAAGGACGCGAAGCTCCGCCTCGCCGACCTGGACCAGGAAGGCGTCTGGGCCGAGGTCGTCTTCCCGTCGCTGGGCATGTGGAGCTCGTCGTTCCGCACGCCGGAGGTGTTGCGCGAGGCGCTGAAGGTCAGCAACGACTGGGCGATCGACGCGATCATGAAGGTCTCGCCGCGCCTGGTGCCGACCGCGCAGGTCTCGACGCTGCTGGTCGAGGACGCGATCGCCGAGCTGCAGCGTGCGGCGGGCCTGGGCTACCGGGCCGTCTTCCTGCCGACGACGCCGCACCCGGCGCAGCCGGATTGGAACAACAAGTACTGGATGCCGTTCTGGGCCGCGGCGCAGGAAGCCAACATGGTGCTGGCCTTCCATGTCGGCACCGACCCGGTCGACCTCGCGTCCGGTCAGGCCGTCGGCGTCACCTATCGCGGCCCCGGCGGCGCGGTGCTCAACTACACCGAGACCACGTTCTCCGGCCAGCGGGCCGCGATGAAGCTGGTCACCAGCGGCGCGCTCGACCAGCACCCCAACCTGAAGGTGCTGATCGCCGAGGGTGGCGCCTCCTGGGTCCCGTTCCTGGCCGACCGGATGACCGAGGGTTACCGGCAGCACTCGATGGCGGTGCGGCCGAAGCTGTCCCGGGCGCCGGCAGAGATCCTCTACGAGCAGGTCTACGCCTCGTTCCAGCACGACAAGTCGGCGATCCCGACGGTGATGCACCACGGGTACCGCAACGTCATGTGGGGCAGCGACTACCCGCACATGGAAGGCACTTTCGGCCACACCCAGGAGACGCTGCACGAGCTCTTCGACGGTGTACCGGACGACGTGCGGCACCGCATCACGATCGGCACGTTCAACGAGCTGTTCCCCGGCGTCATCGGCGAACCGCCGGCCGTCGGCGCACCGGCTCCGCAGAGCCAGGCATGACCCGGACGGTTCCGGACGTCGCGATCGTCGGGGTCGGTGCCACGCCGTACTACAAGCGTGGGACCTCCTGGCCGCAGACGAGCACCGAGATGGCAGGCAAGGCGATCCTCGCCGCGTGCGAGGACGCCGGCCTCTCGGTCGCCGACATCGACGGCTTCGCCTACTACTCCGGCGCGGGCGCCGGCTACGGCGAGACGATGGACACCGCGACGTTCATGGAGACCCTCGGCATTCCCGAGGTGACATTCAGCGCCGCGCTGACCTCGGGCGGCGGTGGTTCCGCCGGTTCGATCGGTCTGGCCCGCGCGGCGATCGTCGCCGGCGACGCCACCGTGGTCGTCACCGTGATGACGCTGCAGCAGGCCCGCCAGCGGCTGGGCAGCGTCTTCGCCGCGGTTCCGCCGACGCCGCTGGGCTCGTTCCTCCAGCCGTCCGGACTGTCCGGCCCCGGTCATCTGATGTCGGTGCTGGCCCGCAGGCACATGCACAACTACGGCACCCGGCGGGAGGCGTTCGCCGAAATCGCGATCTCGCAGCGTCTCAACGCTGCCAACCGGCCGACGGCGCTCAAGCGCGATCCGATCACGCTGGACGACTACTTCAACGCGCGGATGATCGCCGAGCCGCTCTGCCTGTTCGACTTCTGCCTGGAGACCGACGGCGCGGTCGCGGTGGTCACCACCAGCCTGGAGCGTGCCCGCGATCTGCGGCAGAAGCCGGTGCCGGTGATCGCGGCTGCTCACGGCGGCCACAAGGACTGGGGCCGGGCGTTCGCGTGGATGGGAATGCCGGACGACACGTTCGCCTCCTCCGGGCACGCCGCGATCGCCGACCGGCTCTACCAGCGGGCGGGGGTGACCCCGGCCGACATCGACGTCGCCTTGCTCTACGACCACTTCACGCCGATGGTTCTCATGCAGCTGGAGGACTACGGGTTCTGCAAGAAGGGTGAGGGCGGCGACTTCGTGGAGAGCGGCGCGATCCGTTACGACGGTGGCTCGCTCCCGGTCAACACCCACGGTGGTCAGCTGTCCGAGGCGTACATCATCGGCATGACGCACATCAAGGAAGCCGTCGAGCAGATGCGCGGCGAGGCGGTCAACCAGGTCGCTGGAGCGGAGCTGGCGCTGGTCACCGGTGGGCCGGCGGCGCTGCCGGTCAGCGGCCTGATCCTGGGGAGGGACTCGTGACCACCGCGACGGCGCTGCCGCCGGAGTACGTCCGGATCGCGACCGACCCGGCGACCGAACCGTTCTGGAACGCGGCCAAGGACGAGCGGCTGGTGGCCCCGAAGTGCGCCCGCTGCGGCCATTTCCGGTTGCCGCCGACCCCGTTCTGCCCGGAGTGCCGGTCGACCGACGTCGAGTGGGTGGAGCTGTCCGGCCAGGCGACCGTGTTCAGTTTCGCGGTCGTGCACGGGTTCCCCGGCCTGCCGGACATCACGCTGGTGCCGGTCGTCGTCGACCTGCCGGACGCGCCCGGTGCCCGGCTTGTCAGCAACGTCATCGACGTCGCGCCGGACGACGTCTACATCGGAATGCCGTTGCACGTGACGTTCGGGCCGATCTCCGACGGCTGGAAGTTGCCGTTGTTCCGCAGTGTCCCAGCCTGAAACGCGCAGAGTCCGAAGGAGGATGGACCGCATGGAGGAAGAGGAGAGCACTCTCCACGATTCGCCGAAGGAGTTCATCTCCGCGCTGGCCAACGTCGGCGGCGGGTGCGACGCCCAGTCGGTGCTGCCGCAGGACGATGGCAGCTACGCCTGCCACTGCACCTGCGGCGAGTGGGACGTCACAGCGATCTCGCAGGCGGACGGCCTGCTGATGGCCCAGAAGCACACCAAGGAATCGATCGGTTTCTGACCGGCCGCGACGGGGCCGCCACCGTTGGACGGTGGCGGCCCTCGCGGTGTCTCAGTCGAGGGGTGCGCATTGCCGTTCGCGTCACGTGTACGTCGCCGAATCGGACCTGGGCACCTCCGGGAACGAGTGCGACAGTGAGGACATCGGACGAGATCGCCACCGTCCACCACCATCTCCCCCCGGGACACCGACGTCCCGGCCCGCTTTCTCGCGGCCGGTCTGACGTCGGTTCCTTCCAGCGACGCAGAGAGGCGGCACCGCGATGAGCGAGTTCGCCGGCGTACCCATCCGTCAGCCCCTAGCGGGTGTACGGGTTCTCGACCTGACCGACGGCTCCGGTGAGCTCTGCGGACGCTATCTCGCGGACCTCGGCGCGGATGTCGTCCTTCTCGAACCGCCGGGCGGTGCCGGCGCTCGCCGGAAGGTGCCGCTCCACCAGGGCGTGAGCCTCTACTTCGCGGCCTACAACGCCAACAAGCGCGGGATCACGCTCGACCTCCGTGACGACCGGGACGCCTTCCTCCGGTTGGTCGACGCGGCGGACCTGCTGATCGAGTCCGGTCGGCCGGGCGAGTTAGCTGCGGTCGGGCTGGGCCCCGACGAGCTGCGAGCCCGTAACCCCCGGGTGATCGTCGTCTCGATCACCGACTTCGGCCAGGACGGCCCGTACCGCGACTGGGTGGCCACCGACTGGACCCAGCTGGCGATGGGCGGTGTCCTGGCACGCAACGGGCTGCCCGGTCTGCCGCCGCTGATGCCGCCAGGGCACCTGGCGGGGGAGTCGGCCGCGCTGCAGGCGGCGTGGGCGGCGCTGGTCGCGTATCGGAACCGTCTCGACACCGGCGTCGGCGACCACGTCGACGCGGCGGTCTACGAGATGACCGCGCAGGTCGTCGACCCGGGTTACGGCATCGCCGGATCGGCCACCGGCGGGGTGCCGGCGCCGGAAATGCCCCGGGGGCGGCCGGACGCGCGCCATCTCTACCCGATCTTCCCGTGCGCGGACGGATACGTCCGGATCTGCCTGCTGGCCAAGCGGCAGTGGCGGGGGATGTTCACCTGGCTGGGAGAGCCGGCCGAGTTCGCCGACCCGAAGTACGACGCGACGCACGTCCGCTTCCGCGCGGCGAAGCAGCTGTACGCGCTGATCGGCGACCTCTTCCGTGACCGCTCGCGGGACGAACTGGTGGCCGAGGGGCAGCGCCACGGGGTGCCGATCGCGGCGCTGCTGAGCCCCGGAGAGGTCCTGCACGGCGACCATTTCGCCGTCCGCGGCGGGTTCGTCGACGCGGAGATCGCCGCTGGTCTGTCGGCTCGGATGCCGACCGGCCCGGCCGAGCTGGACGGCGTCCACGCCGGTTTCCGTCACCGCGCTCCGGCGCCCGGTGAGCACACCGCGGCCGTCCTGGCCGAGTGGCAGCCACGCCCGACTCCCGAGCCTGCCCCGGTTCCGGGCCGTCGCCGGCCACTGGCCGGGCTGCGGGTTCTGGACCTGGGTGTCATCGTCGTCGGCGCCGAACTCGGCCGGTTGCTCGCCGATCAGGGTGCGGACGTGATCAAGGTGGAGAACCGCGCGTTCCCTGACGGCAGCCGCCAGTCGGCCCGCGGCGAACGCCTCTCGGTGACGTTCGCCTGGGGACACCGCAACAAGCGCAGCCTCGGCCTCGACCTGCGCAGCCCGGAGGGTGCGAACCTGTTCCGCCGGCTGGCCACCGACGCGGACGTCATCCTGTCGAACTTCAAGCCGGGGACGCTCGAGTCGCTCGGTCTAGGGTACACGGACCTGAAGGCGCTCAACCCGCGGCTGATCATGGCCGACAGCAGCGCGCTCGGATCCACCGGACCGTGGGCGAAGCGGATGGGCTACGGCCCGCTCGTCCGCGCATCCGTCGGGCTGACCGAACTCTGGCGCTATCCCGACGTCGAAGGCAGCTTCAGCGACGCCAGCACCATCTACCCCGACCACATCGCCGCCCGGGTCGGCGCCACCGCGGTGCTGGCCCTGCTGATCGAGCGCGTGCGGACCGGTACCGGCGGCACGGTGAGCATCGCCCAGGCCGAGACGACGTTCACTCAGTTCGCACCCGAGTTCCTCCGCGAGTCGCTGGAACCGGCAACCTTCCGGGCGCTCGGCAACGCCGGCGAGTGGAACGCTCCCTACGGTGTCTACCCGTGCCTCGGTGAGGACGAGTGGTGCGCGATCACGGTCCGGACCGACGACGACTGGCAGCGGCTGTGCGGTGTCCTCGGCCGGCTCGACTGGGCCGCGGACCCGGCGCTGGCCACCGCGGCCGGCCGGATCGCCGCCAGGGAGAAGCTCGACGCGCAGCTGGCCGAGTGGACCGCCACCCTCGCTCCGCGCGAGGTCATGGCGTTACTTCAGGACGCCGGAGTGCCGGCGGGCGCGATGCAGCGGCTGACCGAATATCCGGCGGATCCCCAGCTCGCCGCACGCGGTTTCCTCCGGCCGGTGACCCATCCGTTCATCGGCCACGAATTCCTCACCGAGGCCGGTCCGGCGCGGTTCGAGCACGTCGCCGAGCCCGAACTCCGGCCCGCCCCGCTGGCCGGTCAGCACACCCGCGAGATCGCCCGCGAGCTCCTCGGCCTCGACGACGCCCGCATCGAGGCGTTGCTCGCGGCCGGGGTCCTCGAGGAGAGCGAGATTTCCGAAGGAGAGCCTTCATGACCGCTGTACTGGTGGAGCGGAGGGGACACGTCCTCCTCGCTACGCTCAACCGGCCGGACGCCCGGAACGCCATCAACCTCGAGGTCGCCGAACTGCTCGGCGACGCGTTGGACGAAGCCGACCGCGACCCGGAGATCCGCGCGTTCGTGCTCACCGGTGCCGGGGACAAGGCGTTCTGCGCCGGGGCCGACCTCAAGGCCCTGGCTCGGGGCGAGCGGCTGATCCCCGAGGGCCGCGCCGCTTGGGGCTTCGCCGGCTACGTCGCCCATCCGGTGAGCGTCCCGACGATCGCCGCGGTGAACGGCTTCGCGCTCGGCGGCGGCACCGAGCTGGCGCTGGCCAGCGACCTGGTCGTCGCGGCCGAGACCGCCCGGTTCGGGCTGCCCGAGGTCAAGCGCGGCCTGATCGCCGCGGCCGGCGGTGTGTTCCGGATGCCCGCGCAGGTTCCGCCCAAAATCGCCATGGAACTCATGCTCACCGGCGAGCCGATCGACGCGCCGACCGCGCAGCGTCTCGGTCTGGTCAACCGGGTGGTCGCCGCCGACAAAGTCGTGGACGAGGCGCTGGCGCTGGCCGACCGGATCGCGGCCAACGCGCCACTGGCGGTTCAGGCCAGCAAGCGGATCGCCCGGGGCATCCGGGACGGACAGGTCGCGGCGGAGGAGGCGGCCTGGGCCCAGAACGACGCGGAAACGGCGGCGATCCTGCGGTCCGAGGACGCCGCCGAGGGGCCACGGGCGTTCGCCGAGAAGCGGGCCCCGATCTGGAGGGCACGATGAGCGCGGGCGCCGCGATCGCCGGTCTCGGCATCACCCCGATGGGCAAGATCTACGGGCGCACGGCCGCGGACTTCGGCGCCGAGGCGATTCGTCTCGCCGTCGCCGACGCCGGTCTGGCACTGTCCGACGTCGACGGTCTGCTGACCAATGCCGGGCTGGCCAGCGACGTCAGCCTGGGGCTTCAGCGCGATCTGGGCCTCCTCAACCTGCGGCTGCTGTCGGAGATCCAGGCGTACGGGTCCTCGGCAGGCGCCATGGTGCAGTACGCGTCGATGGCCGTCGCCGCAGGCATGGCCGACGTCGTCGCCTGCGTCTTCGCGGACGCCCCCCTCAAGGAGAAGGTCGGCGGAGGGGCCGCGTACGCCGGCCGCGGAACGCGGCTGAAGGGCTGGCGCGGGCTGACGGCGGCCAGCGGGATCCTCGGCGCCAACCCGATGTACGCGCTCGCCGCCCGGCGTCACATGCTGACCTACGGGACGACCAGCGAGCAGCTCGGCGCGATCGCGGTCGCGCAGCGGGAGTGGGCCGTGCGCAACCCGCTGGCTCAGATGCGGACGCCGATCACGCTGGAAGACCACCAGGCCTCCCGGATGATCGCCGACCCGTTCCACCTCTTCGACTGCTGCCTGGTCAGCAACGGCGGCGTCGCGGTGATCGTGACCTCGGCCGAGCGGGCCGCGGATCTGCGGCAGCCGGCCGTGAGCGTGCTCGGCTGGGGGCAGTCGCACCCCGGATACCCGATGGCTCGCGGCAGCGAGTTCGGCCTGGTCAGCGGCGCCGCCCAGTCGGGGCCGGCAGCGCTGAAGATGGCCGGGGTGACGCTCGCGGACATCGACGTGGTCGAGCTGTACGACTGCTACACGTTCACGGTGCTGATCTCGCTGGAGGACTACGGGTTCTGCGCGAAGGGCGAGGGCGGTGAGTTCGTGGCCGGCGGCGCGCTGGGCCCGAACGGGCCGCTGAAGGTGAACACCGGCGGGGGCCAGCTGTCCTCGTACTACATGTGGGGCATGACGCCGCTCTCGGAGGCGATCATCCAGGCCCGCGGCCAGGGCGGCGACCGACAGGCCGACCGGCACGACCTCGTGCTGGTGAGCGGCAACGGCGGCGTCCTCGACCATCACTCGACGCTGATTCTGGGAGCGTGACATGGCTGTCGGAAGCGTGCACCGCGACGCGGCGACTGCGGAGTTCTTCGACGGAACGGCCGCCGGCCACCTGCTGATCCGGCGTTGCGAGGACTCCGGGGACCTGTTGGCTCCGCAGTCCCGGACGTGTGACGCCTGCGGATCCGACCGGCTGGCCTGGACGCCGGCGAACGGAACCGGATCGGTGGTGAGCTGGTCGGTCGTGCACGGCCGCGACGGGGAGTGCACGGTCGTGGCGATCGTCGAGCTGGACGAGGGACCGTGGCTACACACCCAGCTCGTCGACGTCGACCCGGATGCGATCACCGGCGGACAGCGGGTCACCGTCGCCTTCGAACGCCCCGAGCCCGACGCCGAAGCCGTTCCGGTCTTTCGCAGCGCGGCCCCCTCCCGGCCGTCGAAGACTTAGCGTCGTCGGTTCCCGGGCTTGAGAGAGGGGTCGCCGGTCATGTGGGCGGTGCCGGCGATGTCCGTGCCGGGCCGCACGACCTCGTCGATCGCGTCCAGGACGCCGGCGTCCAGCGTCACCTCGGCGGCACCGAGGACGTCGTCGAGTTGCTCCTTCGTCTTCGGGCCGATGATCGTCGACGTCACCGCCGGGTGGGCGTCGACGAAGGCCAGCGACAGGTGGGTGAGGGAGAGCCCGGCGTCGTCGGCGATCTTCTGCAGCGCCTCGACGGCTTCGTAGCGGATCGGTGTGGCCGGATCGTCTTCGAGGCTGTGGCGACGCATCCGGGCCATCGCGCCACCCTCGGCATACCGGGAACCGGCCGGTGCGTCCGCTCCGCGCCGGTACTTTCCGGTGAGCCATCCGCCCGCGAGCGGGCTCCACGGAATGACGCCCATCCCGTGCCGCAGGGTGGCCGGCAGCACGGCCTTCTCCACCGAGCGGGCGAAGATCGAGTACTGCGGCTGCTCACAGACGAACCGCTCGCTGCGTCGACGGTGCGCCGCCCACTGCGCCTCGACGATCCAGTCCGCGGGAAACGTCGAGGAGCCGAGGTAGCGGACCTTCCCGGCGCGGACGAGGTCGGTCAGCGCGCCGAGTGTCTCCTCCAGGTCGGTGTCCCAGTCGTGGCGGTGCACCTGGTAGAGGTCGATGTAGTCGGTGCCGAGCCGCCGCAGGCTGTCCTCGATGGCCCGGGTGATCCAGCGCCGGGAGCCGCCGCGTTGGTTGCGGTCGTCACCCATGGGGTTGAAGCACTTGGTGGCGAGCACGACGTCGTCGCGCCGGCCGCGGAGGGCCTTGCCGACGATCTGTTCGCTCTCGCCGCGGGAGTACACGTCGGCGGTGTCGACGAAGTTGATCCCGGCGTCCAGCGCGCGGTGAATGATCCGCTCCGACTCGTCGTGGTCGCGGTTGCCGATGGCGCCGAACATCATGGCGCCGAGGCACTGCACGCTGACCTCGACCCCGGTGCGGCCGAGCTTGCGGTAGCGCATGGTGTACCTAGCTTCCTTTGTTTGTGTCGTCGAGGCTAGCCGCTGAGGCGGCCCGGGTGCTCCCTAAACTGGGTACGGCATGGATATCCAGCAGCTTCGCTACTTCGTCGCGGTCGCCGAGGAACGCCACTTCGGGCGAGCCGCCGAGCGGCTGCACCTGACGGCATCGCCGCTCTCCCGCCGGATCCGCGAACTCGAACGCGAGCTCGGCGCCGATCTGTTCGTCCGCGGCTACCACACGGTCGAGCTGACCGCCGTCGCCACGGAGTTCCTCCCGGCCGCCCGGGATGTCCTGGAGCGTTTCGACGCGCTTCGCGCGTTCGGCTCCCTGGCCGCCGACGCCGTCCCGACGCGTCGGATCGGCGCGACGCCGCTCGCACCGCCGGGCGCTCTCGACCTCGTGCTGGACACGCTGGCGGCGGTGCGTCCCGCGGTCGATGCCGATCTGACGCTCGAGCCGTCCCAGCAGCTCTTCGGGCGGCTCGCGGCGGGCAGACTCGACCTGGCCGTCGTGCATCTGCCGGTGGACGTGCCGGGGCTCGACTCGTTGCCGATCGGCCGGTACCGGTTCGCGGTCGCGATGCGCGCGGATGACGAGTTCGCGGGCCGGGACTCGGTGGACATCGGCGAGCTGACGCGGCGTCAGGTGTTGATGATCTCCGGCAAGGTCCACCCGGCGGCCGTGGGTAACCTCCGCCGGTTCCTGATCGACGCGGGCATCACCCGGATCGTTGATCTCCCGCACGACGACGCCGTGCAGGTCGCCGCGCACATCACCCGCTACCGGAGCCTGTCGTTGGTGCTCGGCGACCCGCGGCAGCCGGGTGCGCGGGTGTTCGACGGGCCGGAGTACGCGGTGGTCCCGCTCCGGGACCCCGGTCCGCTGTTCGAGGTAGGCGTAGCCTGGCCGGCCGAACGCGCCCTGCGTGACCCGGTGTTGGCGGAGGTGTTGGCGGAGCTCCGGAGGGCGACGCTGCAGCGGTTCTGAGTGAGATCACTTCGTTTAGATAGATAGCTAGGTTAACCTTCAGGGATCACGATGTGGTGTCCTGAAGGAGACGGCATGGAACTCGAGGGTGTATCGGCGATCGTCACCGGTGGAGCCGGTGGCCTGGGCGAGGCCACGGTCCGGGCGCTGGCGAACGCCGGTGTGGGTGTGGTCGTCGCCGACCTCGCCGAGGACAAGGGAATGGTGCTCGCCGACGAGGTGGGCGACCGGGTGCGGTTCGTCCGTACCGATGTAACCGACGAAGCGTCGGTACAGGAGGCGATCGCGGCCGCGTCCGAGCTCGGCCCGCTGCGGATCGCGGTGAGCGCGCACGGTGGCCCGGTGGCGGCGTCGCGCCTGATCGGCCGGGACGGCACGCCGTACCCCCTGGATACCTTCCGGCGCACGGTCGAGATCTACCTGACCGGTACGTTCAACGTCCTCCGGCTCGCTGCGGCCGCGATCGCCGCCACCGAGCCGCTGGAGTCCGGCCAGCGCGGCGTCGTCGTCAACACCGCGAGCATCGCCGCGTTCGAGGGACAGGTCGGGCAGACCGACTACTCGGCGGCCAAGGGCGGTGTCGTCGGGCTCGGCCTGGTCGCCGCCCGTGACCTCGCGCCGCTGGGCGTCCGGGTGATGACGATCGCTCCCGGTACGTTTTTCACGCCGGCCTTCCGGCTGCCCGAGGAAGAGGCTCAGGAGCGTTGGGGCAAGGCGGTTCCGAACCCCCGCCGAATGGGCCGTCCGGCCGAGTTCGGTGCCCTGGTCGAGCATATCGCTCGCAACGACTATCTCAACGGCGAGGTCATCCGGCTCGACGGCGCGCAGCGCTTCGGCCTGAAGTGAACTCGGTCGATGCCGGTGTCCTGCTGATTCGGCTGATCGTCGGTGCCACGCTGCTGATGCACGCGTGGAACCACTGGTTCGGCGGCGGGAAGATCGCCGGGACCGCCGGCTGGTTCGAGAGCCTGGGGTTACGCCCCGGCCGCATGCAGGCCTGGGCGAGCGTCGCCACCGAGATCGCCGCCGGGCTCGGCCTGATCCTCGGCTTGCTCACGCCGCTCGCATGCGCGGCCGCGATCGGGCCGATGCTCGTCGCCGGAATCACCGCGCATCGGAAGAACGGGTTCTTCGTCTTCAAGGACGGCTGGGAGTACGTGCTGATGATCGCGGTCGTCGCAGCGGCGATCGCGCTGATCGGCCCGGGCGCGGCGTCGCTCGACGACGCGCTGGACATCGTGGCTCGCGGGCCGTTGGGGCTGGCGATCGCAGTCGTCGGCGGCGTCGGCGGCGCCGCGCTGCTGCTGGCCGCCACGTGGCGACCGTCGCGATAGAACAGTGGCCCGCTCCACGAACTCCGGGAGCGGGCCACCGCGGTTCAGTGGTTCAGCGGTTGAGCGGGTCGCGGGGGAGACCGAGGATCCGCTCGGAGATGACGTTACGGCTGATCTCCGACGTTCCGCCGGCGATCGTCATCGCCCGGGACATCAGGTAGTTGGCGGCGAGCGCCGGCTCCGACCCGTCGATCGCCGCCGGTCCGGCCAGGAGCAGGCTGAGCTCGCTGATCGACTGTGACAACTCGGCGACGATGAGCTTGGTGATCGCGCCCTCGATGCTCGGCTCGGTGCTCCCGGCGACCGCACGCACCACCATGCGCAGGTTGAGCAGGCGTCCGGCCTGCTCGTCGGCGATCAGCCGGCCGTAGGCACGCAGCAGGCCGGCATCGGTGACGCGGTACTTGGCGATCGGGTCGGCCAGCGAGGCCGCGCCGGTCCGCAGGTTCGCGTCACCGCCGATCGACACCCGCTCGTTGCCCAGCGTGGCCCTGGCCACGGTCCAGCCCGCGTTGACCGCACCGACGACGTCCTCGTCGGGGACGAAGACGTCGTCGAAGAACACCTCGTTGAAGATCGCCTCCCCGGTGATCTCGCGCAGCGGCCGTACCTCGACGCCCGGCGCGGTCAGGTCGACCACCACGGTCGTGATGCCCTTGTGCTTGGCCGCCTGCGGATCGGTGCGCACGGTCGCCAGACCGCGGTTGCACAGGTGCGCGTTGCTGGTCCAGACCTTCTGGCCGGTGACCCGCCACCCGCCGTCGACCTTCGTCGCCCGGCTCTGTACGGCCGCGGCGTCGGAACCGGCGTTCGGCTCGCTGAACAGCTGGCACCAGACCAGGTCGCCGCGAAGGCTGGCCGGGATCCAGCGCTCGATCTGCTCGGGGGTGGCGTGCTGTGCGATCGTCAGCGTGACCCACCCGCCGATGCCGAGCGCCGGAATCTCGATGTCGGCGAGCTCCTCCTCGATCACCAGCTGCTCGACCGCTCCGGCAGCCCGGCCCCACGGCTTCTGCCAGTGCGGCACTAGGTAGCCGGAGTCGACGAGCAGCTGTCGCCGGTCGGCGGCAGGGGCGGCGCGGAACGACTCGACGAAGGCCCGCGCCTCGACCCGAAACGTCTCGGCCTCGGGGGGCAGGTCGACCGCGTACTCCCGGTGCACGCCGGCCCGGGCCAGTGCCGAGACGTCGTCCTCGGCCTCGGCGACCGGGCCCCAGAGAGCGGCCAGCGCGATCGCGCGTCGCAGGTAGAGGTGGGCGTCGTGCTCCCAGGTGAACCCGATACCGCCGAGAACCTGGATCGCCTTCTGCGCGTTCGTCTGGTACGCGCGCAGTGCGACCGCGGCGGCCACTGCGGACGCCAGGTCGGCTTGCGCCGCGTCCCCTCCGGAGGCGCGAGCCGCGTCCCAGGCCGAGGCGGTGGCGGCTTCAGCGTCCACCAGCATGTTCGCCAGGTGGTGTTTGACCGCCTGGAAGCTCCCGATGGTCCGTCCGAACTGCTGCCGAACCTTGGCGTACTCGAGAGCCATCGCCAGGGTGGCCTGGGCACCTCCGGCGGCCTCGGCGGCGGCCAGCGCCCGTCCGATCCGGATCGCGACCCGGGCCGCACCGGGCAGAACCGGCGCGGCCACCCCGGAGACGGAGATCCGGGCTGCGCCCAGTGCCGGGTCCAGCCCAGGGGTGGGCTCGACCGCGATGTTCGCGGTGGACAGCACCACGAGGTCGTCCGTCCCCACTCGCAGGACGACGTGATCCGCCCACACCGCCCCCGGCACCGGCCCGACCGTTCCGGACAGCGTGCCGTCGGTGAGGTCCAGGGATCCGACCAGGCCGAGGGCCGCGATCTCCGACCCGTCGGCGAGCGCGGGCAGGAGCGCTGACCTCACCGCGTCGGACGCGACGGCGTTCACCACGGCGGCGCCCGCCACGGCGGTGAGAAAGGGGCCAGGAGCGACCGCGGTGCCGAGCTGTTCGGCGACCACCGCCAACTCTGGCAGGCCGGCGTCCGAACCGCCGTACTCCTCCGGCAGGTGCAGTCCGACCCACCCGAGATCGGCGACCTGCTTCCACGACGCGCCCGGACCGGCCGGGGCGTCGGCCAACGCATCGCGTGTGGCGTGACGCAGGTCCTGGGCGGCCGCGAACGAGCGGACGACATCGGCCAGCTGACGATGGTCGTCGGTGAGAGCGATGGGCATGGATGCCTCCGAGAGCAGCGGTGCAGGCGAAGTGGTCTACGCAAACCTAGTAAGCCAAGTTAGATATCTGTTATACCTGGTTCATGACCGAGACTGCTGAGCGTTTCGGCGTCCTGACCGACGAGGCGATCGATCGCTCCCGCCGTCGGATCGGGATCCCGCAGCCGCTGCCGAACCCCCCGCACAACTACGAGGTCACCTGGGACGCGACCCGGCACTTCGCTTTCGGGTACGGGGACGACAATCCCCTGTACTGCGATCCGGAGTACGCGCGGAGCACTCGATGGGGATCGCTGATCGCGCCCCCCACGTTCCTCTACACGATGGGGGAGGACGCCGCCCCCAAACCGGACCCGGAGACGAAGGCACTGCTCAAGGGTGATCCGTTCGCCGGCCTGGGCTCGTACCAGGCCGTCATGGAGTTCGAGTTCTGGCGGCCGTTCGTACTCGGCGATCGCGCGAAGTGTCTCCGCACGCAGGTCGGCGTCGTGCCGAAGGACAGCCAGTTCGGCAAGCGGACCGCGCACGTGACGCACGACTTCATCTTCGCCAACCAGCACGGCGAGCCGGTCTGCCTCCAGCGCGGCACCTGGATCAACGCGGAGCGGCACACCACCCGGGAACGCAAGAAGGAGCAGGAGGTTGCCGAGCCCTACACGCCCGAGCAGCTGGCCGAGATCGACGCGCTGTACGCCGCCGAGACCCGCCGCGGTGCCGAGGTCCGGTACTGGGAGGACGTCGTCGTCGGCGAGGAGCTGCAGAAGAAGGCCAAGGGGCCGCTGACCACGACCGACGTCGTGGTCTGGCACGCGGGCTGGGGAATGCAGCTCACACCGCCCGGCGCGTTCAAGATCGCCGCGCGGGTCCGGGCCAAGGCACCCGGCCTGTACCCGGCGAACGGTCTCAACGTCCCTGACACGGTTCAACGCCTGCACTGGGAGCCGGCCAGGGCGCAGGAGCTGGGCCTGCCCACCTCCTACGACTACGGCGCGATGCGCGAGACCTGGCTGACGCACCTGCTCACCGACTGGATCGGGGACGACGGGTGGCTGTGGAAGCTCTCCGTCCAGCACCGCCGCTTCAACTTCGTCGGCGACACGACGTTCCTCACCGGTGAAGTCGTCGACAAGCGGCAGGTCGACGGGCGTCACGAGGTAGAGATCGCGCTGCGGTGCACGAACCAGCGAGGCGTGGTGACCTCGCCGGCCACCGCGATCGTGCTGCTGCCGACAAGGAGCGCCCCGGTGACGCTGCCGACGCCGCCTGCCGACTCGCTCGACGGCATCGTCCAGGTGGAGATGGCCCGGATCGCGGCGTCGGGCTGAGCCCGCGACAGCATACGGACGCCCGGCCGGGAAGGCCGGGCGTCCGTTTCTGCCTTTCAGACGAACTGCTCGCGGACGCGACGCCGGAGCAGCTTGCCCGTCGGCAGTCGTGGCAACTCGTCGGTGAACGCGATGACTCGGGGGCACTTGAAGTGGGCCAGCCGGTCGCGCGTCCAGGTGATGAGTTCGTCGGCGTCGGCCGTCGCTCCGGGCTCCAACTGGACCACCGCGACGACCCGCTCGCCGAAGTCGGGATCCGGAGCGCCGATCACGGCGACGTCGGCGATCGCCGGGTGGAGCGACATCGCGTTCTCCACCTCTTGCGGGTAGATGTTCACGCCCCCGGAGAGGATGAGGTCGCCACGCCGGTCGGTGAGGTAGAGGTAGCCCTCCTCGTCCACCGTGCCCAGGTCTCCCAGGGTGCTCCACCCGCGGTCGTTGAAGGCGCCGGCGGTCTTCTCCGGGTCGTTGTGGTACGCAAAATCCGGCGTGCCTTCGAACCAGATCGTGCCGGTCTCGCCGGGCGCCAACTCGGTGCCGTCGTCATCGCAGATGTGGACGGTGCCGATCGCGGGGCGGCCGACCGAACCCGGATGCGCCAGCCAGTTCGGGGTGTCGATGACGAAGAAGCCAGTGCCCTCGCTACCGGCGTAGAACTCGTGGACGATCGGACCGAGCCAGTCGATCACCGCGCGTTTGAGCTCCACCGGACACGGTGCCGCCGCGTGGACGACGACCTTCAAGCTGGACAGGTCGTACTTGCCGCGGACCGCGTCCGGCAGGGCGAGCATCCGCCGGAGCATGGTCGGCACGAACTGGGCGTGGGTGACTCGGTGCTCCTCGATCAACGCCAGCGCGCGTTCGGCGTCGAACCGTTCCATGACCACCGCGGTGCCGCCCAGCCCTTGAACGCCCATCGACCATCCGAGCGGGGCCGCGTGGTACAGCGGCCCGGGGGAGAGGTAGACGGTGTCGGCGGTCATGCCGAACAGACCGCTCAGGATCGGAGCCATCGGGGTCAGGCCGGTGAACGCCTCGCCGGACAGTTGCCGGACGATCCCCTTCGGGTATCCGCTGGTGCCGGACGAGTAGAACATGAACGTCCCGTCGCGCTGGTCCTCGACCGGCGCGTCCCCGATCTCGGCGAGTGCGTCCGCCGCCGTGCGGAACCCCGGCGCGGCACCGTCGACCAGCACGGTGAGGGCCAGCCCGGGAGTGCGTGCGACGACGTCGGTGGCGAGTTCGGCCAGCTCCGCGCTCGCGATCAGGGCCGTCGCCCCGCAATCCGCGACGATGTGCGCTGCTTCGTCGGCGGAGAGGTGGTAGTTGACCGGGGTGTAGTAGAGACCGGTTCGTTGCGCCGCCCAGGCCACGTCGAACATGGCCACGCTATTGACCAGCAACAGCGCGATGTGATCACCCTCGGTGATCTGATGGGCGCGGAAGAGGCGGGCCCACGCGAGCGACCGCTCCTCCAGGTCAGCGAAGTCCAGCCTGCTGCCGCCGCCCATGATCAGAGCCGTCTTACCCGGGTCGACGTTCTGTCCGATTCGCATCGTCGCTCCTGTCGGACCTCGCACAGTCCAGGCGCAGTGCACCCAAACGTAGTTTACTGAGATCACTTATTCTTACAGATCATGGTTGGTTGGCGGAGGCGCTCATGGTCATACCACTGGACGGCGAGTCGCTGGTCGGCCGCAGTCTGCGCGCGGCGAAGACGAGCGAGCTGATCGCCGCCCATCTTCGCGGCAAGATCGTCCGTGGCGAACTGGTCGAGGGTGAGAGCCTTCCGTCGGAGCAGGCCCTCCTGGAGCAGTTCGACGTCTCCCGGCCGACGCTGCGTGAGGCGTTTCGCATCCTCGAGGCCGAGTCGCTGATCGTGATCCGGCGCGGAGCCCGCGGGGCCCGCATCCTCGCGCCGGATCCCGCGGTAGCCGCCCGATACGTCGGTCTGTTACTCCAGGTCACCAACACCACGATGGGTGACGTCTACGCGGCCCGATCGGTGATCGAGCCCGCCGCCGCCGGCCGGCTGGCCACCCGCCGGACCGAGCAGGACCTGGCCGTCCTGAACCGTGTGGTCGACGACCTGGAAGCCGCTATCGAGGCGGGCAGCCCGGCCTCCGACCTCGCCGGCTGGTCGCGGGTGACGACCGAATTCCACACGTTGGTGCTCCGGCGGGCCGGTAACAACACGCTGGCGATCCAGTCCAGCGTCCTGGACGAGGTGGTCTCGACGCACCTGGCCGTCGCGCTGCACCGACCGGCGAACCGGACGACGACCGTCCGCGAGTTCCGCGCGCTGGTCCGCTCCTACCGCCGGCTGATCGAGTTGCTCGAGGCTCGCGACGCGGAGGGAGCCGAACAACACTGGCGCGCGCACATGGAGGCCGCGGGGCGCAGCCTCCTGCGCGATGGCATGGACTCGACGACGGTGCTCGACCTGTTCGCCTGAGCCGCCGGGCCGCCGCCGCGCGGCCGGGCCGCGGGAACCTAGGACCGGACGAGAGCCAGGCTCGCGCGAGCGTAGGCCTCGCGGCGGCGCTCGCTGACCAGGAACGAGGGCGGGGCCAAGAACGCGACGTCCTTCGGGAGCCCGTCCGTGCCGCGGGCCTTCAGCGCGGTCTGCGCGTCCGAGGTGCTCCCGCACACCGCGATCTCCCGCAGCATCTCGTCGGTGACCGCCGCCGTCATCGCCTTCATGTCACCCTTGCGGAACGCGTTCCGGATGTCCTCGACGGCCGAGGTCCAGCCGAACAGCTCCACCATCGGGTCGTAGGTGCGGACGGTCAGGTAGAAGGCGATCATCCGGCGCGCGTCCTGGACCGCGCGCTCGGGGTCCTCGTCGTTGATCGCAGTGATGATCCAGCCGTGCTCCAGCAGGTCGGCGGGGTCGCGGTCGGCCTTGGCGGCGCCGCGCGCCACGGCCGGGCGGACGACCTCGTTCCACCATCGGGTGGTGAAGAGCCCGTGGCCGATGATGCCGTCGGCGACCCGGCCCGCGGCCGAGCACATCACCTGGTTGAACGAGCCCAGCAGTACCGGCACGTCCAGCTTGCCGAGGACGGGGGCCCGGACGTCGGCGTCGATGGAGTAGAACTCGCCGGAGAAGGTGATCGGCTCACCGTTCTCGGCGTTGAGGAACGCGCGGATCACGGAGACGAGTTCGGCGATGCGGGCCACCGGCCGGTCGGCCGGCACCCCGAACCAGTCGCGGTTGATCCGGTGGGCGCCGGAGCCGAGGCCGAGGAAGAGCCGGTCGGGTGCCGACTTCGACAGGTTGCGCATCGCCGCCGCGTGCGCGAACGGCGTCCGGCTGAACGCGTACGCGATCCCCGGCCCGACCTGGGCGTTCGTCGTCGCCGCGGCCATCTGCGCGGTGGTCACGTACGCATCGTGGTCGGCGAACTCGCCGCTGCAGAACGCGGTGACACCGGCGGCCTCGGCCTCGGCGGCCACGGCGGCGCCGTTCCACGGCAGACCGAACTTCGGACCGGTCATCGGGGCTCCCTGGGTGGTGGCGAGATGGGCAACGTAGTTTACTAGCTTTACTATCGCACGTGTACTCGATGGCGAGGAGGCCGGATGTCGAAAGTCCGTCTGGAACAGCGAGATGCTGTCAGCGAGATCGTTCTCGACGCCCCGAAGCTCAACCTTTTCGATCTGGCCCTCGTCGCCGACTTGGAGCAGGTGCTGGAGGACGTGCGGGCGCGGGCGGAGGCCGGGGAGACGCGCGCGGTGCTGGTACGGGCCGAGGGCAGCGTGTTCTGCGGCGGCGTCGACGTCCACGAGTTCCGGGGACTCGGCCAGGCGGCCGGTGCGCAGCTGATGGCCCGCTTCCTCGGCCTCGGGGCGCTGCTCGAGTCCCTGCCCGTCCCGACGGTCACCGCCGTGCACGCGTTGAACCTGACGATCGGCATGGAGATCGCGCTCGCCACCGACCTCCTCTGGGCCGCCGAGGAGGCGTCATTCGGGCTGGTCGAACCGACCGTCGGTCTGACGCCCGGTGCCGGCGGGACGCAGCGGCTGGTTGCCAGGGCAGGCGTCGCCCGCGCCGCCGAGTTCGTGCTGACCGGCGACATCTATCCGGCCCGCGAGATGTACGAGTGGGGCGTGGTCAACCGGCTCCGGCCCGCTGCGACACTCCTGGAGGATGTCCGAGCGTTCGCCGACCGGCTCGCCGCCGGGCCCACGAAGGCCGCGGCGGCCGGAAAGGCACTGCTCAAGGCCGCGCGGGATCATGGCACCGCGGTCGCCGACGCGCGAACGCCGGAGGTGACCGGCCGCGTCTTCGCTACCGAAGACCTGCCGGCCGGGATCGAGTCGCTCCTGACGAACGGCCCGCGCAAGGCCGTCTTCCGCGGGCGCTGAGGGGCGCGCGGTTCACCCGTATCTGCTAGGCGCCCGTCGCAAAAGATGGTTAAACTAGTTTGCTATCTAGACCCTTGATTCCCGTGCTCGACCGGCCGTGCGCCGGGCCGTGCGCCCCCGAGGTACCGAGGAGAAGTCCATGCGTGACGCAGTCATCGTCGAGGCGGTTCGCACACCGGTCGGCAAGCGCAACGGAGGGCTGTCCGGCATCCACCCGACGGACCTGTCCGCGCACGTCCTGCGGGCACTGGCGGAGCGCACGGGGGTGGACCCGGCGATCGTGGATGACGTCATCTGGGGCTGTGTGGGGCAGGTGGGGGAGCAGTCGATCGACATCGCCCGCAACGCCGTGCTCGGCGCGGGCTGGCCGGAGCAGATCCCTGGGGTCACGGTCGACCGGCAATGTGGTTCCTCGCAGCAGGCGGTCAGCTTCGCGGCGGCGAGCGTGATCGCCGGGCACTACGACTTCGTGGTCGCCGGTGGCGTGGAGTCGATGAGCCGAGTGCCGATGGGCTCCTCGACGGCGGGCGCGTGGCCGTTCGGTGAGGGATTCCGGGGCCGCTACGGCGACACCGCCCCCAACCAGGGCGTCGGCGCGGAGATGATCGCCGAGCGGTGGGGCTTCAGCCGGACCCAGGTCGACGAGTTCAGCCTCGCGTCCCACGCGAAGGCCGCGGCCGCCCAGGACGACGGCCGGTTCGTGAACGAGATCTCCGCCGTGACCAATCCGGCCGGTGACAAGATCGAAGCCGACGAGGGCATCCGCCGCGGCGGGACGCTGGAGTCGATGGGCACCATCCGAACCGCGTTCAAGCCCGATGGCGTGATCACCGCCGGCAATAGCTCGCAGATCAGCGACGGCGCCTCGGCGGTCGCGATCACCACCAGCGAGAAGGCCGCCGAGCTGGGCCTGACCCCGATCGCGCGGGTGCACACCGCGGTGGTCACCGGCGACGACCCCGTCATCATGCTCACCGGTCCGATCCCGGCCACCGCCAAGGCCCTGAAGAAGAGTGGTCTCTCGATCGACGAGATCGGCGCCTTCGAGGTCAACGAGGCCTTCGCCCCGGTGCCGCTGGCGTGGCTGGTCGAGACCGGTGCGGACCCGGCGCGGCTCAACCCCAACGGAGGCGCGATCGCGCTCGGCCACCCGCTGGGCGGCTCCGGTACCCGGATCACCGCGACGCTCCTCAACCACATGCGCGCCAACGGCATTCGCTACGGCCTGCAGACGATGTGCGAGGGCGGCGGCCAGGCCAACGCCACCATCTTCGAGTTGCTCTGATCGGGGTGAGCGACCTCGACGAGTTCCGTGCGGAGGTGCGAGCGTTCATCGACGCTCGCGCCCCGCGGTTCCCGGTCAGGGCCGGAGTGCGCAGCCCGGAGACCGAGGAAGACCAGGAGGAGCTGCGCCGCTGGACCCGCGAGCTGTTCGACGCCGGGTACCTCGGCGCGGACTGGCCGGTGGAGTACGGCGGCAGCGGCGAAGACTCCGCCGATCGCGATCAGATCGTCGCCGAGGAGCTGGCGCGCGCGTTCGCGCCGCTCCCGCCGGGCGGGAGCACGCTGGCCGCGGCTGCGATCCTCGGGTTCGGCTCGGCCGCACAGAAGGCGACGCACCTGCCGGCCATCCGCAGCGGCGCCGAGGTGTGGTGCCAGCTGTTCAGCGAGCCCGACGCGGGCAGCGACCTGGCTGGTCTCCGCACCCGGGCGGTGCCGGCGCCGGACGGGTCCGGCGACTATCTGGTCACCGGGCAGAAGGTCTGGACGACCAACGGGCAGTGGGCCGACTTCGGCTACCTCCTGGCCCGTACCGAACCGGACGCGCCGAAGCACAAAGGCATCACCGCGTTCGCGATGGACATGCGCTCGCCCGGACTCACCGTCCGGCCGCTGCGGGAGATGACCGGCACGGCGGATTTCAACGAGGTCTTCTTCGACGAGGTCCGCGTCCCGGCGTCCCGGATGATCGGCCGCGCGGGCGAAGGCTGGACGATCGCCAACACCAGCCTCGCGCACGAGCGCAGCGGAGTCGCGGCCAACGTGGTCACGCTGCGGGAGCTCTGGCGCGCGCTGTGGGACCAGGTGTCCGGCACCAACCCCGACGCGGACGTCCGGCAGCGGCTGCTCGCCCTGCACGCCGACGTCGAGGCGCTGGCCGCGCTCGTGCAGATGGGCACCGAGCGGTGGCGCGCCGGAACGCCGAAGGCCGCCGATGCGCCGATGGCGAAGCTGATGTTCAGCGAGGTCAACCTGGCGATCGCCGAGACGGCGGTCGAGCTGCTCGGCCCCGACGGGATCTTCGTCGAGGGTGACAGGGGGGCGGCCGTCGACGGCCGGTGGCAGGACGAGTACCTCTATGCCCGCGCCTACACGATCGCCGGCGGCAGCTCCGAGATCATGCGCAATCTCATCGCCGAGCGCGGTCTCGGACTACCCCGTTAGGAGCGGCTGTGCTGTCACTCACCGACGAGCAGGTCAGCCTCGCCGAGGCGGTCCAGGGCTGGGCCTCGGCGCACGATTTCCTCGCCGCCGCGCGGGAGCATCCCGGTGCGCCGGTCTCCGTGCGCGAATCGGCCGCGTCCGCAGCGGAGCTGGGCCTGCTGGGCATCTTGCTACCCGACGGTGGCGGAAGCCCGGCTGACCTCGCGGTCGTCGTCGCCGAACTGGGCCGCGCCGGAGCGAACTCCCCGGTCGGGGAGGCCGCCGCCGCGGTGGCGGCCTTCTCCGGCGATCTCGACGCCGGGGGGCTCGAGTCGGGTGCCACGCTGCTGGTGCCGGCGGTCGGCAACCCGGAGCAGCGCGGTATCGAGGCCAAACCGGACGGCAGTGGTGGCCTGGTGCTCACCGGGCACCTCGCGTCGGTCACCGGCGCCGGAGCGGCCCACTGGCTCCTAGTGGCGGCCGACGGTGAGGCGGGCCCGGCGCTGGCACTCGTCCCGGCGTCCGCCTCCGGGGTGACCGTGACCCCGCGTGTGACGCTGGACATCACGCGGGAGTTCTCCTCCGTGGATCTGGACGGCGTCGTGGCGTCCGCCTGGACGCCGGACACCGGTCTGCTCTTCGACACCCTGGCCGCGTACGCGGTGATGGACGCCGTAGGCGCGGCCGGAGCGCTGCTGGAGAAGTCCGTTGGGTACGTCAAGGAACGCGAGCAGTTCGGCCAGGTCGTCGGCAGGTTCCAGGCGGTCAAGCACCATGCCGCGACGATGGCGACCGAGTGGGAGGCCGCGTACTCCATCACCAGGGCCGCCGTACTGGCGCTGGACGACGGAGACGCCGCCGCGCGGGCCCACGCCGTCTCCGTCGCCGCCGCCTACGCCAAGCCCGCCTGTAGCCGGATCGCGGGCACGGCCATCCAACTCCACGGGGGCATGGGATTCACCTGGGAGCACGACGTCCACGTGTTGGTTCGTCGGGTGAAGACCGACGAGCTGGTGCTCGGGACGCCGCGCTGGCACCGCGAGAGGCTCGCCCGGTTGCTCAGCGCATGAGGCCGGAGGGGGCGGTCAGGGAATGCTGCCCGCCCCCTTCGCCGCTGCGATGTCGTCCCAGACGTCCTCGCGGGCGAAGACGTCCTCCCAGTACGACATCGGCTCTCCGCTGAACGCGTCGTCGAGCAGGGCGAGGACGTCGTCGCGATGCTGCAGGATCGCGGGCATACTGGCGAAACGCGGGTCGTCGGCCAGCTCCGGACGGCCGATCGCGCGGGTGACGCGTGGCCAGTGCCGGGTGGCTTGCAACCCCGGGAGCCAGAACCAGCGTCCGTCGGCCGAGCGGTAGACGGCGAGCAGCGGGTTGAACATCATCCGCCGCAGGCCCTGCTTCAGAAGTCCACCGTTCGCGCGACTGGCCAGATCGAACCTGCGACGTACGCGCCGGTCCGCAACAGCGAGGTGGAGACGAACTGGCCCCGTCCGGTGCGCTGACGCTCGACCAGCGCCGCGCAGACACCGGCGGCCAGCGCCAGACCGGTCGGATGATCACCCAGGCCCGGCCGCGGGACCGGCGGCTCGGCGCCCTCAGGGGTGAGCGACAAGGCCAGGCCCGACCGTGACCAGAATGCGCCGACGTCGTATCCCGCCTTGGCGCCACCCTCTCCGTCCGGGCCGTAGCCGCTGATCGACGCGTAGATCAAGCGGGGGAACTGCGGGGCAAGACTCTCGTAGTCGAGCCCGAGCCGGGCCAGGGCACCCAGACGCAGATTGGTCACCAACATCACCGGTCGGTGGTCACCTTCACGACATCGGCACCCCAGTCCGCGAGCAGGCCACCCGCGGCCGGTCCGGCGATCACGACACCGAGTTCCACGACGCGGACACCTGCGAGCGGACCGGTCATGGCTCACTCCGTCTCGACGGCCGGGACGACCACCGGCATTCACGACGACGATATCCGCACGCCCCAAAGATAGTCATCTACGTCATCTAGGTACTCCTAGTGAATCGAATAAGTGATCTTTCTTAACTGAACCCCTTCTGTCGGGATGGTGACGCGTGGCACGCTGACGCGAACCGCCTGGTGGCCGGGGTCACATCCGGCACCTGCGGTCGATCACAGCCCGCCCTCCGGCGCAGCGACGCGCCGACGGAGAAAGAGCGGTGTCGATGGTTCCTTACCTCCTAGCGGGCCTGGCTCTTGGCGCGATCTACGCGCTCGCGGCCGCCGGGCTCGTCGTCACCTACATCTCGACGGGTGTGCTGAACTTCGCTTTCGGCTCGATGGCGTTCTTCCTCGCCCGCCTCTTCTACTGGCTGGACACCCAGCAGGGCTGGGACACGCTCCCGGCCGCGCTGGTCACTCTCGGCCTCGCAGCACCGATCCTGAGCGTGGGGCTCTACGTCCTGGTCTTCCGGCATCTCCGCGACCGGTCGACGCTCATCAAGCTGGTGGCGACGATCGGCCTGTCGGTCGCTCTGCCGCCGCTGGCGAACCTGCTCTTCGGCGACGAAGCGATCGCCGCGGCACCAGGGCTCTCCCCGCAGCCGGTGCCGGTGTACACCGTCCTCGGTACGGCGCTCTCGCTGGATCAGCTGATCACCTACGCGATCCTGCTGGCGGTGGTCGTCGTCGGCACCGTGGTCCTGCGCCGCACCGACGTCGGCCTGAAGATCCGCGCGATGGTCGACAGTGAGGCGCTGACCCGCTCGATGGGTGTCGACACCGGACGGCTCGCGGTCGGCGTGTGGGCGGTCAGCGGCGTACTCGCAGGGCTGGCCGGCGTCCTGATCGCACCGACGGCCGGTCTGACGCTCGGCTCGATGACGCTGCTGATGGCCATCGCGTTCGCCGCCGTCGTCGCGGCACGCCTGCGCAGCCTGCCGATCGCCGTCCTCGCCGCGCTCACACTCGGCGTGGTCACCGACGTCATCCAGATGTGGCTGCCCGCCGACTCGACGGTCACCGCGGCCATTGTCGCCGGCGTCCCGTTCGCCTTCATGACGGCGTTCCTGCTCTACTTCCTGGCCCGCGGTGGTGCCGTCGGGCAGGAGGTGGCGGCGGGAGGAGCGCTCGACCGGGCGATTCGGGTCGACGCGACGGACGGTCCACCCTCGACGGCCGGCACCGGGCACCGGCCGATGGCGCAGTCCCTGCTGGTGTCGGCGATCGTGGTGCTGCTCGTTCTGCTTCCGGCGCTGACCACCGGCTACTGGCTCGGCCTGGTGGCGCAGTCCTGCGCGCTCGCGGTCGCGTTCCTGTCGATCACGCTGGTCACCGGTGAGGGCGGCATGATCTGGCTCTGTCAGATCGGATTCGCCGGCGCCGCGGCCATCCTCGCCGCGCAACTGGCGACGGCCGCGGGCATGGATCCACTACTGGCCGTGCTGGTGGCCGCAGCGGTGATGGCGCCCGTGGGTGTCCTGGTCGGAGCACTGACGATTCGGCTCGGCGAGTTGTACGTCGCGCTGGTGACGCTGAGTCTCGGGCTACTCGCCCAGACACAGGTCTTCACCCGCGACCGCTTCTACCAGTACGGCGCGGGCGTCACGCTGGAGCGGCCGGCCTTCCTCGCCCAGGACCGGACGTTCGCGTACCTGGCGATCGCGGTGTTCGCCGTGGTCGCGTTCCTCACGATCAACCTGCGGCGCTCCACCACCGGTCTGGCGATCAGCGCGGTGCGCTGGAGCGAGCCGGCCGCGCGGACCCTGGGCCTGGATGTCCTCCGGACCAAGTCCGTGCTGGCCGGCTTCGCGGCCTTCGTCGCCGGGCTGGGCGGCGGCCTGCTCGCGCTGTACAACCAGGCCGCGGTCCCGGACAACTTCGAGACGTTCACCGGGCTGGTCTGGGTCGCTGTACTGGTGACGGTCGGAGCCCGCTCCGTACTCGCGGCGGCGGGCGCCGCGCTGCTGTTCGCCGTGCTCCCCGGTGTCGTCGCGACCTATCTGCCGACGCATTGGGGCTCGCTGCCGCCGCTGCTGTTCGGGCTGGGCGCGCTCGGCGTCGCCATCCACCCGGAAGGGGTAGTCGTGGCACAGGGGCGCCAGCTGGTGGGCCTGTTCTCCCGACGGCGCCCCGACGAACCTGATCCGCAACCGTCCGCACCAGCGACCCCGGCTCCCGTGGGGGGCGTCCGATGACCGAGCCTCGTCTCTCTGCTCGTGGGATCACGGTCCGATTCGGAGGCATCACCGCGCTGGACGGCGTCGACCTGGATGTGCCGGCGGCAAGCACCGTCGGCCTGGTCGGACCGAACGGGGCCGGAAAGAGCACGCTGTTCAGCGTCCTGTCCGGGCTGCGGCGCCCGAACGCCGGCCGGGTGTTCCTGGATGGACTCGACGTGACGGCGTCGACCCCGCAGTCGCGTGCCCGCGCCGGGCTGGCGCGCACGTTCCAGCACCCCGAGCTGTTCAGCGGGCTGACCGTTCGCGAGCACGTCACCCTCGCCTATCGGCTCAAGCACACGCCGCTGCGGGTGTGGACCGATCCGCTGACCGCGGGCGGCTTCCGCCGCCCGCGGGCCGAGGAGCGGGACCGTGTCGACCAGTTGTTGTCCGGTCTGCGGCTGCAGCCGCTCGCCGATCGGACGGTCCGCGGGCTGCCGCTGGGGTCGGCCCGGGTGGTGGAGATCGCCCGCGCGCTGGCCCGGGAGCCCAGCGTGCTCCTGCTCGACGAGGCGTCCTCCGGGCTCGACGTCGCGGAGACCGAAGAACTCGCCGAGGTGCTCCGCCGGGTGGTCGCCGAGCGCGGCATCTCGGTGCTGATGGTCGAGCACGACGTCGACCTCGTGCTCCGGTTGTCCGACCAGGTCTGCGTCCTGGACTTCGGGGCGCGGATCGCGCACGGCACGCCGGCGGAGATCCGCGCGGACCCGATCGTCCGCGCGGCCTACCTGGGCGAGAACCTCGAGGAGGCGCGATGACCGACCCGCTGCTCACCGTTGACGCCGTCGAGGTCCGGTACGGCGCAGCGCTCGCCCTGGCGGGACTGTCCCTGACCGTGGCCGAGGGTTCGGTCCTGGCCGTCGTCGGGCCGAACGGCGCGGGCAAGAGCAGCCTCGCGCGCGTGCTGGGCGGTCTGGTCCGGCCGACGGCCGGCACGATCCGGTTCGCGGGTCGGGACGTCACCGGTTGGGGCGCCCACCGGGCGCGCCAGGCCGGTCTCGTCCACCTCCCCGAGGGGCGGGGCGTCTTCACCGGCCTCACCGTCGCCGAGAACCTGCGGATGGCCGCCGCGATCGTGCCGCGTAGCGAACGCGCGGACGCCGTCGGCCGGGCCTACACGCTGTTCCCGGTGCTGGCCGAGCGGCGGCGGCAGCTCGCGGGTTCGCTGTCCGGTGGCGAGCAGCAGATGATCTCGCTCGCGCGTGGGCTGATCGTCTCGCCGCGCGTGCTGGTGGCGGACGAGATGTCACTGGGACTCGCCCCGAAGATGGTCGACGTCGTCTTCGAGGGGCTCTCTGAGGCGCGGGGGGCCGGCGTCACGATCGTCCTGATCGAACAGTACGTACATCGAGCCCTGGCCTTCGCCGACCACTGCGTGGTGCTGCACCGCGGCGCGGCGGCCTGGAGCGGCCCGGTGGCCGAGGCCACCGACGACGTACTCGCCCGCTTCCTCGGGACGAGTGCTGCCTAGCTGCCACATCCAAGTTTTCCTACATTACTCGCTGTTGCGATGAAGGAGCTGTGAGTGAGAACACGAGCGAATCGTGTCCGGAACCTGCTGCGAACGGCCACCGCGGCGTTACTCGTCGTCGGGCTCGCCGCCTGCGGCTCGGGGTCCGGCAGTAGCGGCAACGAGGACGGCGATGCCCTCGCCGAGGGCGCCCCGATCAACCTCGGCCTGCTGACGTCGCTGTCCGGTGGTTACTCGTCGGGATTCGTCCGGGCCGAGAAAGGCGTCAAGGCTCGTCTGGAACTGGAGAACGCGAAGGGCGGCGTCAACGGGCACAAGCTCACCTTCACGACGGCCGACGACACCTCCACGCCGGACGGGGCCGCGAAGGCGGTCCGCAAGCTGACCCAGCAGGACAAGGTGTTCGGCATCATCGACGCCAGCCCGGTGTTCTACGGAGCGGCCCCGCTGACCAAGCAGGCCGGCATACCGGTGTCCGGTGCCAGTTTCGACGGCTCGCCGGCCTGGCTCGACGACAGCTACACCAACCTGTTCGACGCCTACGGCTACGGCGACCCGGACAAGGCCTTCACCACGTACGGGAAGTTCTTCAAGAGCCAGGGAGCGACGAAGGTCGCCGCGCTCGGGAACGTCTCGCCGTCCTCGGCGGCCTCGGCCGCGGGTGTCGTCATCTCCGCCGAGAAGGCCGGCCTGCAGCGGGGCTACCTCAACACCAAGCTCCAGCCGGGCACGACGGACGTCGGCCCGATCGTCCTGGCGATCAAGAACTCCAAGTCCGACGCGGTCTACATGGCCGTTCCGCCGGCGACGGCGTTCGCGGTGATCGCCGGGTTGCGTCAGGCGGGCGTCACGCTCAAATCCTCGGTGCTGGCGACCGGCTACGGCGGCGCGCTGCTCCAGAGCGAAGCCGCGGTGGCGGTGGGCCAGGGCATCAACTTCGGCTCCGCGTTCACCCCGATCGAGGCGAACACCCCGCAGACCAAGGCGTTCCAGGAGGCGCTGGTGAAGTACGCGGGCGACACCGCCCCGCCGGACTTCGGTGCGTATGTCGGATGGGTCACCGCGGACTTGTTCATCCATGGGCTCAAGCAGGCCGGTGACGAGATCTCGCAGAAGTCGTTCATCGAGAACACCCGCAAGAGCACGTGGGACGGCGCCGGCATGGCGAAGCCGACCGACTTCTCGAACATCACGCACTCGACGCCGGGTCTCGGTCCGGACGGGTGCGTCAACATCCTGAAGCTGACCGGCAAGAAGTTCGTCCCGATCGAGGGGGCCAGTCCGATCTGCGGCGAGGAGATCCCCGGGGTCGATCCGCTGCCGTAGGCGCAGACGTGAGAGCCGGGCCCGGAACTTCCGGGCCCGGCTCTCACGAGTTGTGCGATCAGGGCTGGCCGGGACGCAGGTAGACGAACAGGCCGTCGGCGTCGGCGAGCACGTCGGCGCCGTCGGTGAGGGTGCCGCTCAGGAACAGCTTCCGCCCCTCGGTCCGGTCGACCGAGCCGGTGAACCGGAGTTCCCGGTCCAGCGGCGTGATCTTGCGGAAGTTGACGTGCAGGTAGGCCGTACGCGAGCGCGCACGGCCACCGTTGCCGGCCAGCCGGCCGAGGATCTCGTCGAAGAGCAAGGGCAGCCCGCCGCCGTGCACTGCGCCGCCGCCACCGAGGTAGAAGCGTCCGAAGGTCACGGTCCCCGAGACGTGATCGGGCTCGTGGCGGTCGTAGTGCAGCGCCGGGATCAGCGCCTGCGCACGGCCGGGAACGTCGACGAGCCGGCCGGACAACTGTCCGCCCTCGTCGGTCCGTACGGTGTCGAGCAGGGCCGTCGCGCGGGCGAGCAGATCGGCTGCGGTCTTCGCCTCAGCGGTCGACGGGCGTGCCCCGGCCACGGCGTTCTGCAGAGCCCGGAGTTCCTCGACGAGGCCCACGAACGCCGCCGCGGACTCGGGGTCCGGCGGACGGCTGTCATTCCAGCGCGGAATGCTGCCTGCGGCCGGATTGATGTCCTCGGTGGCGATCGTGGGTCCTCTCCGAAGTGAGCCGGGCGGTCAGGATTCCCGCACGATTCGTTCGACGGCTCGGCGGCGAACGAGCTTCCCCGTCTCCGTGCGTGGAAGCTCGGACCAGAAAACGATACGCTCCGGCGTTTTCGACCCGCGTAGGTGCGAGCGGACGTAGGCGCGGAGCTCGTCAGCGTCGACGTCGGAGCCGGTGCGTCGGACGACCGCGGCCTCGATCCGCTGCCCCCACTCGTCGTCCGGTATCCCGACGACGACCGCGTCCGCGACCTGGCCGTGGCGGAGGAGAACCTCCTCGATCTCGGCCGGAGCGATGTTCTCCGCGCCCCGGATGATCGTGTCGTCCGCGCGCCCGCCGATGAACAGGTAGCCGTCGGCGTCGAGGTAGCCCTGGTCGCGGGTGTCGAACCAGCCGTCGTCGTCGAGCGCAGTGCCGCTCCCGGCGTACTCCCCGGAGACCTGATCGCCGCGCACCCAGATTCGCCCCGGCACGCCGGGCGGGGCCGGCCGCCCATCGAAGTCCCGGACCTGCAACTCGATGCTCGGCACGATCCGGCCCGCCGAGGACAGCCGGGCCCGGACGGCCGGGTCGTCGCTGCCGATCGCGGCACGGTGGTCGTCCGGGCCGAGCACCGCGATCGTCGAGCTGGTCTCGGTGAGCCCGTAGGCGTTGACGAACGCGACGTCCGGCCAGCGGGTCAGAGCCCGTTCGATGACGACGGCGGGCATGCTGGCGCCGCCGTAGGCCAGGCTGCGCAGCGTCGGCACCGCGAGGTGCGCGTCGTCGGCCTCCATGATCCGGGACAGCATCGTCGGGACGACCATCGCGTGCGTGACGTTCTCCTGCCGCGCCACCTCCAGCCACTCGACCGGGGTGAACTGCTCCAGCACGATCGTCCGCCGACCCGCGTAGAGGTTGCTGATCGCATTCGCGACCGCGGCGATGTGGTACGGCGGGACGCTGATCAGGCAGGCCTCCTCGGCGTCCGCCGAGGCGAACTCAACGGTCCCGAGGACGTAGGAGACGAGGTTGTGGTGGCGCAGCACGACACCCTTCGGTGCCGAGGTGGTGCCGGACGTGTAGATCAGCACCGCCGGTGCGTCGGACTCGACGGGCTCGGCTCCCTCACCGACCTCCGCGGCGCGGGCCGCGGCCTTCTCCAACCACTCCTCGGTGGTGACGACGTTCGCCACGCCGGCGTCGCGCAGGAGCTCCGCCTCTTTCGCTCCGGCGATGCCGTACGCGTCGGGGTGGTTGGCCACGAGCGCCGTCAGCGCCTCGGCGGACAGGCGGTAGTTCAGCGGAACCAGTGGTATTCCGGCCCGAGCGGCGGCGAACAGCGCGAGCGGGAACGCCGGACCGTTGACGCCGAGGTAGATCACCGCACGAGCGCCGACCTCACGGAAGAGGTCCGCCCCGCCGCTGCTGAGGTCGCGCAGCGTCCCCGCCGTGAACGCGGTGTCTCCGCGGCCGACGATTCTGCGGTCGCCGAACCCGTCGGCGGCCATGTCCAGGAGCAGGGTGAGGTTCACCGGTTCAGTCCGAGGCCGGCAGCGGCTTGGCGGCCTTCACCGAGAGCGGGTTGCCGTTGACGGCCAGCCGACCCTGTCCGGGCTTGGTGCAGAGCACCTCCAGGGTGTCGGCGGCATCGGCGTAGCGCTTTCCGATGAGCGTGGGTTCCTGCTGGTCGGGCGCGATCGGAAGGCGGTCCTCCGCCTTGACCGACTTCGGGTCGAGCATCTCGACGCCGCCGCAGGTGATCGTCAGGTCTTCGTTCGGCGCCCGTACGACGACGACGGTGGTCCCGTCGACGAGGCTCGCCAGTGACTGGCCAACGCGCGGTTTGGTCAAGGTCGTCCTCCGAAAGTCACGGAATCCGTCGCCCGCTGCAGCGCGGTACTTCGTCCGGTGAGACGTCCGGGGACAGCGAGCGGGATGGGGGGCCGTCGTTCGGATAAAGGTACCTTAGATAACCATCTTGGGGAACAGGTCGAGGGAAGAACCCAGGTCAGGGCAGCAGGTCGATGACGTGACGATCGGTCACGCCGGTGTCCCGAGTCAGCCGCTCGCGGGCGGCCCGCATATGAGCGATCCAGTGCCGCTCGGCGCCCTCACCGTCGCGCTGCCGGAGGAACGCGAGCAACCGTCGGTAGGAACGGACGGCCCGCCGGTTGTCGGCAGCGATCTCCTCCGGGCTGCGCGGGCTCTCCCGATAGGCGGCCTCGACGTGCCGGGACGTGATCGTGCCCAGCATGGTGATCACGGTGGCCAGCGTCCGGTTGCCCGCGAGCTCGACCAGCCGCCGGTGCAGGTCCACGGTGGCGGCGCCGAACGGGAGCCGCGTGTCGGTGGAGGTGGCCGCTCGGTCGATCTCGGCGGCGAACGCGTCGTGGTCGGCGTCGCTGCCCTGCTCGGCCAGGCGGCGGGCGGCGGCGGGCTCGATGGTCAGGCGCGCGTCGTAGACGTCGCCGAGCGTGGTGCCGGCCATCGTCAGGACCAGGCCGAACAGCGGTGCCGCGGCGGCCGGGCCGGGGATACTCACCTGGGCGCCGCCGGGTGGCCCACGCCGGACCCGGACCAGTGAGTCGGCTTCGAGGAGCCGGAAGGCCTCACGCAGCGTGGGACGGGACACGCCGTACCGCTCGATTAGTTCCGCCTCGGTCGGTAGCCAGTCGCCCTCACGCAGCTCGCCGTCGACGATCTGCCTGCGGATCCGGTCGGCCAGGAGATCGGCGGTCTTCTTGGGCCGGACCGCGTCCCGTGCGCCCTGCCCCAGTGCTGGCACGTCACCCCCACGGCGTCTGATCGGCGCCAGTGTAGTAGCGGGCGTGGGGCGGCTGCCCCACGCCCGCTGAGCCGCTGATCAGCCGGCGACGATGTTCCGCTCCCGCAGGTCGGCGATGCGGTCGGCGTCGTAACCCAGTTCGGTGAGGATGGCGTCGGTGTGGTGGCCGGCCAGCACACCGCCCAGCGCCCGGGTGGATGAGCGGGAGAACCGCACGGCCGGCTGCGGCCGGAGGTGCTCCTCGAAGATCGGGCTGACCGCGGTCGTGCAGTATTCGTCAGCCAGCGCCTTGTCGGTCTGCAGGTGCACCTCGGGCAAGCCCTCGTGCACCTGCACGAGCCCGACGCCCGCCGCGACCAGCTCGCGTTCCCAGTCGGACGCCGCCCGGCCGGTGAACAGTGTGCCGAGCACCTCCGCCAGAGCCGCGTCGTTCTCGGTCCGGGACTCCGGGGTGGCAAAACGGGGGTCGTCGAGCCCGGCGTCGGCGGGTAGCGCGGCGACCAGCTCGTCCCACTCCTCCGGGGCGAGCGCGGCCAGGTACACCCACCCCTCGGCCGCCGGGTACATCCGGTACAGAGCGGCGAAGCCGTGGCCGCCGAGATCCACGGTCGGTGCGGGCGGCCGACCGGGGTAGTCGACCAACTGGTGCACGAGGGCGTGGGTGGCGCTGCCGATCATCGTCGCGGTCAGGTTCCCCAGCGCCCGCCCGCGCCGCCGGGCGAGAACGCCGAGCAGCATCGCCGACGCCACGGCCAGCGCGGCCACCCCGTCGGCCTGGATCGACGGGATCGCCGAGGCCGCGTTGAGGCGGACGGCGGCGGCTTTGATCTGGTCCATCGTCTCGGTCGCCGAGGCGGCGTCCGGCGCGTCGGTCAACGCGAAACCCATCGCCGCGCCGATCGACGGGGCGTAGGCCGGGCGCGAGCCGTAGGGCCCGTCGGTGCCGTAACCGGGGGCGTTGACGTACACCAGGTCCGGGTTGATCGCCTTCAGCGTCTCGGCGTCGATGCCGGCCCGCGCGGCCGCTCCGGCGCGGAAGCTCTGCAGCACCACATCGCTGCGCCGCGCCAGTTCGTGGACGATCGCCCGGCCCTCGTCCGTGCGCACGTCGACGGAGATGCTCTCCTTGCCCTGCATGACCTTCATGCCGCCGGCCTCGGGGAACGGGAAGACGCGGCGGATCGTGTCGCCCTCCAGCGTCTCCACCTTGATCACCCGGGCGCCCAGGTCGGTCAGCACGGTGGCGCCGAACGGCCCGGCGAACATGAGGCCGAAGTCGAGGATCGTGAGCCCCTCGAGCGGAAGCCCGCGCCCGGCGTCGGGGGCGGTTTCCTCCTGGGGTGCCGGGGCGGGCCGCGAGCGCAGCGCCGCGCCGTCGGCGTCGAGACGAGGAGCGGGGCGGGGCGGGGAGAGCGGCTTCTCGTCGACGTGGACGAGGGTCGACGGCTGGGTCACCGGACCGAGGTCAGGATCGTCGACCGTGACGACCCGCCCGTCGTGGACGAGTTGCGGATGCGCGAAGACGTCAACACCGGCGCGGTAGGGCTCCGCGCTGATGTTCTTGTTGGTGCGGAACACCTCCTCCCACTCCGCGATGGTCCGCTCCCGGACCCGGCTGATCATCAGCTCCCAGAGTTCGGTGCGCAGCTCCTGCGTGGGCAGGTTGGGCAGCCCGGCCCACTTCGGGTCGGCGAACACGTGGGCGAGGCCGAGTTCCTGCATCATGCCGGCGAACAGGCGCGGCTCGACCTGGGCGAACTGTAACCAGGTGCCGTCCTTGGTGGGGGCCGCCAGCAGCGGATAGACCAGGGCGGCGAGCGGTTCGCCGTTGTCGTCGTAGGCGTCGACCACGTGGTACGCCTCGGGCCAGCGGATACCGACCATTTCCGTGTACCAGGTCCAGGTGTCCAGCAGCGTGACGCCGCGGACCATGTCGGACTCGACGTGCTGGCCGCGACCACTGGACTCCCGCTCGATGAGCGCGGCGAGGATGCCGTGCAACGCGGCTTGCGCGGCCCCCCAGGAGGCGTAAGGCACGGAAATGAACGCCGGGCCGCGGCGGGTGATCGAGCGGTTCTTGCTTTGGAACAGCCCCATCTTGGCCATCACCAGGCCCTCGTAGGGCTTCAGGTTCGCCCATGGGCCGGTCGCTCCCCAGGCGGTGAGCTCCGCGCTGATCAGACGCGGGAAGCGCGCACCGAGCGCCTCGGCGGTCAGCCCGAGTGCCTCGGAAACCGCGCGCGGATGGGTGGTGACCAGGACATCGGCGTCCGCCAGCAGGACGTCGAGCCGCCCCCGATCGTCGGGCTCCGAGAGGTCGAGCACGACGCTGCGGCGGCCACGGGCCAGGGCGGGCCAGCCCGGCTGGCGGCGGATCGGGTTGCCGCCGGGCGGCTCGACCCCGATGACTTCGGCTCCGGCGTCAGCGAGGAACTGGGTGACGCTCAGGCCCTGCGTGGACGTCGAAAGGTCGACGACGGTAAGGCCGGCCAAGGGATCTATTCGAACCCCTCCAGGGCCGTCGTGGGCAGGGCCGGAGTTCGGGCCTGTCATCGTCCACCTCCACGTGGATGAAACGTCGTCGTTCCGCGGGTCCCCGTAGTGTGATGTGGCTCGCAGCAAGCGGTCAAGAGTCTAGATTCTTTAGCTTCGTTTTGGTCGCGGACGAAGCGTCGCCGCAGCTCCGAAGCCATCCCTGCTCGACGAGGGTCGACGTCACCTAAACATCACGAATGACCAACATAGTAAACTAAGACATCTAGCATCGAGAGTGCTGGAGTGAGCGCACGAGAACCGAAGGGAGCGATCGGTGAGCGATGCGGCAACCGAGAGCGGGTTACGGGAACAGCGGCGCGGACACGTGGTCGAGTTCACGATCGACCGGCCGGCGCGACGCAACGCGCTGACCGTCGCGCTCGTGTCCGCGCTCGCCGATCGACTGTTGGCGGCGGGCGCGCAGGGTGTCCGCGCGGCCGTGATCGCCGGTGGCCCGCCGGTGTTCTGTGCGGGCGGGGATCTCGTCGATCTCGGGGCCGTCGCCGACGAGGGACCGATCGCGGTCAACGAGGTCGTGTACACGCAGTTCCACCGTCTGGTGAGCGCGCTGAGCACCGTGCCGTACCCGGTGATCGCGGCGATCGACGGCGCGGCACTCGGCGCCGGCCTGGATCTCGCGCTCTGCTGTGATCTGCGGGTGGCCACCGGCCGCTCGACGTTCGCCAGCTCCTGGATCGGCGTCGGTCTCGTTCCGGGGATGGGCGGCGCGCATCTGCTGACGCGGAGCATCGGGTCGAGCCGGGCACACGAGTTGGTGCTGCTGGGACACACCATCGACGCCGTGACCGCGTCCGACTGGGGCCTGGTGAACCGGGTGGTCGAACCAGACGCGCTGCCCGGCGCGGTCGCGGAGGTGACCGATCGAGTGGTGTCCCTTCCAGCGACCGCGGTGGCTCGCAGCAAGGCGAGTCTCCGCCGGGCTGCGCAGGCCGGCCTCACGGAGGAACTCGCCACGCTGGGCGCCGTGCAGGGCACGCTGCTCACCGGCCCGGACTTCCGTGAGCGGACCGCACGATTCCGCTGACCGGCTGACGGCCGTGCGGAAGCGGGTCCCGGCCCGCTCCCGCACGCCGACGTCAGCGGCCGGTCCAGACCGGCGCGCGCTTCTCCGCGAAGGCGAGCGCGCCTTCCTTGGCGTCCGCCGAGTGGAGAACCGGCTCCACCAGCGACCACTGCTGGTCCCACTGACTCTCGGTCGTCCAGTCCGCGGAGCGCACGATGATCTGTTTGGTGGTCGCGACCGCCAGCGGACCATTGGAAGTGATCCGGGCGGCGAGGGCCTTCGCTCCGTCCAGCGCGCCGCCCGACGGGGTGAGCGCGTTGACCAAACCGAGGCGGTGGGCGTCCGGTGCGGCGAGCGGGTCACCGGTCAGGGCCAGCTCCATCGCGATCGCCGAGGGAATGCGGCGGGGGAGCCGGATGAGCCCGCCGGCACCGGCCACGAGCCCACGCTTGACCTCAGGGATGCCGAACTTGGCATCCTCGGCGGCGACGATCAGATCGCAAGCCAGCGCGATTTCGCAGCCGCCGGCCAGTGCCCAGCCCTCGACCGCGGCGATCAGCGGCTTCCGTGGTGGCGCCTGGGTCAATCCGCCCAGCCCCCGGCCGTCGACCGTGACGTCCTCCCCGGCCAGGAACGCCTTGAGGTCCATGCCGGAGCAGAAGCTGCCGCCGGCGCCGGTGATGATGCCCAACGTCAGGTCGGCACGAGCGTCCAACTCGTCGAGCGCGGCCGCCACCCCGGCAGAGACCGCGTGGTTGATCGCGTTCCGGGCTTGCGGCCGGTTGATCGTGATGACCACCACGCCGTCGGCATACTCCACCTGGACTTCGTCGCTCATGGTCGGGCCCTTTCGCCGCGTGGACTGTGTCTGCGAAGTAAACTATCTGAGTGAACTATCTTTACCTAGTTGGGTTGCTGGGCGGCAAGAAGCGGATGCTCCGATGAGGGCGCTGGTGCTCACCGCGCTCGACGGCCCGGACGCACTGCGCTGGAGCGAGGTGGCGGCCCCCGTTTCGTCGACACGGGTAGTGATCGATGTCCGAGCCGCGGGGATCAGCTATCCGGATCTTCTACTCACCCAGGGCCGGTATCAGCTGAAGGCCGAGGCCCCCTTCGTTCCCGGCTCGGAAGTGGCCGGCGTCGTGGTGAGCGCGCCAGCCGGATCGCCATGGCGACCCGGTGACCGGGTGTGCGCGGCCACGCCGTTCGGGGGTTACGCCGAGTCGGCCGTCGCCGACCCGGCGTGGGTCTGGCCACTGCCACCGGAGCTGAGCTTCGTCGAGGGCGCCGCGCTTCCGACGAACTACTACACGGCCCACTTCGCGCTCGTCCGGCGCGGCCGGATCGAAGTCGGGGAGACGGTGCTCGTGCTCGGCGCGGCGGGTGGGGTGGGCACCGCGGCGATCCAGGTCGCCCGTGCTCTCGGCCATCGTGTGATCGCCGTCGTGCACCGCGACGGTGCCGACGATTTCCTCCGCGGGATCGGGGCGGACGACGTCGTCCGGCTCCGGACCGGGTGGGCGGCGAAGGTCAAGGAACTCACCGGCGGACGGGGCGTCGACCTCGTCGTCGATCCGGTCGGCGGCGCGGCGTTCGACGAGGCGGTTCGCGTGCTGGCGCCCGAAGGGCGCTTGGTGGTGCTGGGATTCGCCGGCGGTGCGATCCCCACGGTCAAGGTCAACCGTCTCTTGTTCCGCAACGTCAGCGTGGTGGGGGCCGGATGGGGTGAACTGGTCCGGGCTGATCCCGATGCGCTCCGGGCCGTAGCCGGTGCGGTCGCGGATCTGGTCCGGGCCGGCCTTCGTCCGCCGCCTCCGATCATCGTTCCGATGGCGGCGGGCGCGGACGCGCTGCGGAAGCTGGGCGCCGGCGAGATCCTCGGAAAGGCGGTCCTCGTGCGGGAGGGGGCGTGACCGGCTCGCATGCCGCAGGTCACACCAGCATCGAGGAGAGAAAGCTACCTTAGTGCACTATCTTCACGGGCGAGGGCGTCAACCGGGGAAGAGGGCTGATGAGCGAACAACGGCACGCGTCCGAGCGTCGGGAGGTTTGGCGCTACCCGTTCCAGCACGAGATCCACGCCAGGTACGGCGACATGGACAGCTTCCAGCACGTCAACAACGTGGCGATCGCCCGCTTCCACGAGGACGCCCGGGTCGCGTTCCTCCGCTCGCTGTTCGGCGTCGAGATCGCTCTGCGCAGCGGGGAGTACCACTTTCTCGTCGCCGAGGTCCGGGTCACGTATCTGGCCGAGGTCGCCTACCCGGGCGCGTACCGGATCGGCGTCGGGGTCGGCCGGATCGGCCGCTCGTCGATCGTCCTCAACAGCGGCCTGTTCCAGGGCGACGAGTGCCTGGGGCTGTGCGACACGGTGCAGGTCAACATGGATCACGCCGGTCCGACGGCGTTGCCCGAAGAGCGTCGGAGGCTTCTCGAAACCGTCCGCTTCGCCGCGGCGGTGCCGCAGCCCGCCGTGTGACGCAGGCCGAGATGCAACGAGCGGCTTCGGCTCGAAGGAGAACCATGCGATTCGACGCGACTCTGCCGCCCGAGCCCGACCTGACGCCGTCGGTCGCGCGCGCGTTGGAGGCCGAGGGCTGCGACGGTCTGTGGATGGGGGAGCTCGCCCACGACCCGTTCCTGATGGCGCTGCGCGCGATCGACGCGACCGAGCGGGTCGCGATCGGAACCTCAGTGGCGATCGCGTTCGCCCGGACACCGACGACGCTGGCCAACTCGGCCTACGATCTGGCCCGCTACAGCCGGGGCCGGTTCGTCCTCGGCCTCGGCTCACAGATCAAGGCGCACATCGAGCGGCGGTTCTCGATGCCGTGGTCGCACCCGGCGGCCCGCATGCGGGAGTTCGTGCTGGCACTGCGAGCGATCTGGGCCACTTGGCATGAGGGGACCCGGCTCGACTACCAAGGCGAGTTCTACTCCCACACGCTGATGACACCGATGTTCTCCCCGGCCCCGCACCAGTGGGGACCGCCGCCGGTCTACCTGGCGGGGGTCGGAGAGCTGATGACTGCGGTCGCGGGTGAAGTGGGCGACGGGTTCTTCCTGCACGCGTTCACGACCAGCCGCTACGTGGACGAGGTCACCCGGCCCGCGCTGCTTCGTGGCCGGGCCGCGGCCGGCCGCGATGGCCTGGACGGGTTCAGCGTTTCCGGGCCGTCGTTCGTCGCGATCGGTCGCGACGAGGCCGAACTGGCGACCGCGATCGCGGGCACGAAGAAGCAGATCGCGTTCTACGCCTCGACCCCCGCCTACCGCCCGGTGCTGGATCTGCACGGCTGGGGCGACGTCCAGCCGGAGCTGACCACCCTGTCCAAGCAGGGCAGGTGGGACGACATGACCGGTCTCATCGACGACACGATGCTGGCGGCCTTCGCCGTCGTCGGGTCGCCTGCCGACGCCGGCCGGGCCTTCGCCGAGAAGTTCGGCGGTTTCGTCGACCGGGCCACTGCGTACGCGCCGTACAAAGTCGACGCGGACGTCTGGCCGGAATTCCTGGCCGCAGCCCGCGCCGCGTCGCCGTGAGCGCGACGCATCCTAAGGTGGAAGAGGCAGCCGCACGGCACGGAGCGAGGAGGGCATGGGTGGCACGTCCGTCCCGTCCTTCGGCACCGGCGGAGCCGCACGCGCTCGGCATCGAGCAGATCGTCGCCGCCGCCCTCCGCGTCGGCGTCAGCAAGGGCTTCTCGGCGCTGACGATGCGGTCGCTGGCGGACGAGTTGGGCACTTCGCCGATGGCGGCGTACTACCACGTGCCGAACAAGAACGCGCTGCTCGATCTCGTCATCGACAGCCGGTTGGAGGCGGTGGAGATCCCGCCGCCCGAGTTCGGGCCGTGGGACGCACGCGTCCGCGAGTTGCAGGGCCGCTCGGCCGCGGCGCTGGAGCCCTGGGCCGGCCTCGACCTGCTCGTCTTCGAGCGGCCGCCGACCACGCACGGGTTGCGGCTCATGGACGGCTACCTGCGGATCCTGCTGGACGGTGGGTTCACACCGCGGAACGCGGCCCAGGCGTTCAGCATCCTGCACGCCTACGGGATGAGCCGCGTGGCGTTCGAACGTCGTCTGCAGGACGCGGATCGCGGCAGCGACCGCTCGGAGGAACGTGCGCAGTGGCCCGCGTTGCGGGTCGTTGAGGACGTGTGGGCCGACCTCCACCGGTCGGATCTGCACGATTTCGCTATGGACGTCGTCCTGGACGGGCTGCGGGACCTTCTCGCCCGCCAGTAGACCGGGCGTCCATCTCTGGGCCTCTGTGAAAGGGGACTCGTGTGTTGAAGTTCGGGTACAAGGCGTCCGCGGAGCAGTTCGGTCCGCGTGAGTTGCTCGACTACGGCGTGCTGGCCGAGCAGGTGGGGTTCGACTCGGTGTGGGTGAGTGATCATCTGCAGCCGTGGCGGCACGACGGTGGTCACGCGCCGAACGCGTTGGCGTGGCTGGGGGCGCTGGGCGCGAGTACCGAGCGGGTGCAGATGGGCACCAGCGTGCTGACCCCGACGTTCCGGTATCACCCGGGTCTGGTCGCGCAGGTCTTCGCGACGCTCGGGCTGCTCTATCCGGGTCGGGTGATTCTCGGGGTCGGCTCGGGGGAGTCGATGAACGAGGTTCCGCTGGGTGTGGAGTGGCCGGACAACAAGGAGCGCTTCGCCCGGCTGAAGGAAGCCATCGAGATCATCAAGCTGCTCTGGGCCGAGGACCGCGTCGATTATCAGGGCCGGTTCTGGAATCTGGAGAAGGCCACGATCTACGACAAGCCCGAGCAGCCGGTGCCGCTGTACGTGGCGGGGTCGGGTCCGGCGGCCACCCGGATGGCCGGACGGATCGGCGACGGGTACATCACGACGTCCGGTAAGGTTCCGGAGCTCTACACCGACACGCTGATTCCGGCGCTGCGCGAGGGTGCGGAGAAGGCCGGCCGGAGCGTCCAGGATCTGGACCTGATGATTGAGGTCAAGGTGTCCTTCGACCCGGACAGGGCCAAGGCACTGGAGGACACGCGGTTCTGGGGCGCGCTGGCTCTGAAGCCGGAGGAGAAGAGCGACGTCGAGGACCCGATCGAGATGCAGCGGCTGGCCGACGCGCTGCCCACCGAGCGCACCGCGTCCCGGTTCATCGTCTCGGACGAGCCGGAGGAGCACGTCGCGGCGATCAAGCGCTACATCGACCTGGGGTTCACCCACCTGGTCTTTCACGCCCCGGGCCCGGACCAGGCCCGCTTCCTGAAGCTCTACGGCGAACAAATCCTGCCGCTGCTGCGCAAGGACGGAGCCTGAGCCGGGGGTCAGCGGTGGTGGATGTCCGTCGGTTCTACACCCGGAAGCGGCTGACCAGGGCCTGCAGGTCGGCCGACATCCGCGCGAGCTCCTCGGCCGACTGCTGAGTCGTGGAGACGGTCGCCGTCGTGGTCTGCGCGGCGGCCGCCACACCGGAGATGTTGTCGGCGATGCTGGAGGAACCGGTCGAGGCTTCGGCGATCGACCGGCTCATCTCGTTCGTGGTGGCGGTCTGCTCCTCGACGGCCGAGGCGATCGTCATCTGGTAGTCGTTGATCTGGGCGATGATGCCGGAGATCTGCTCGATCGCCGCCACCGCGGAATCCGTGTCGGCCTGGATCGCCTCGACCCGCTTGGAGATGTCCTCGGTCGCCTTCGCGGTCTCCTGAGCCAGGTCCTTGACCTCGTTCGCGACGACCGCGAAGCCCTTGCCCGCCTCGCCGGCACGGGCGGCCTCGATCGTCGCGTTGAGCGCCAGCAGGTTCGTCTGTTCCGCGATCGACGTGATGACCTTGACGACGTTGCCGATCTCCACCGACGACTCACCCAGCTTGGCCACGGTCGCGTTCGTCTGCGCAGCCGCGTCCACGGCCTTGGATGCCACTCCGGCGGCGTCGTTGGCCGACTGGGAGATCTCCCGGATCGCCGAACCCATCTCCTCGGTACCCGCCGCGACCGTCGACACGCTCCGCGAGACCTCCTCGGACGCCTGCGCGAGAAGACCGGTCTGGCTCGAAGTCTCCCGCGCGTTTCCGGCGATCGCCTCGGCCGAGACCGACAGCTGCTGGGAGGAGTCGGCCAGCGTCCGGGCCGAACTGGCCAGCGCCGCGACCGTCTGGCGGATCGACTCGGTCGCCCGGTTGACGGCGGCGGCCATCACGCCGACCTCGTCGCGGGAGTCCACCGGCGCGTGCCGGGTCAGGTCACCGTCGGCGACGCCGTCCAACACGTCCCGGACGCGGGCGACGCGCCGGGCGATACTGCGGCCGATCCACACGGCGAGCGACACGGCGATGATCAGGCCGATGACGAGCACGATCAGCATCGTCGTCTTCGCGCCGTTGGCGTCGTCGTGCGCCTTGTCGGCGGCGGCGTCGGTCTGCTTTTTCTCCAGCGCGACGAGTGCCGCGACCGCGTCGTTCATCGCGGTCTGGACCTCGCTGAACGCGGCGGAGACTTCTGCCGAGCTCGTCCCCATCGTGATTCCGGACGGCAGCGCGTCGCCGAACAGCCGGTAGTTGAGCATGGCCTTGTATTTCGTCCACGCCGCGCTGAATGTCTGCACCTGGGTCTTCCAGGTAGAAGAGGAGTCCGGGGTAGCGGCATAGGCCTGGCCCGCCGTGTCGACGGTCGCCTGGTTCGCCTTGATCGCGGTCTCATAGGTGGTCTTCGCTTCAGCGGTCGGTGCCGCGATGCTGTAGAGAAGGATGTTGGAGTTCAACGCTTTGAGCGTTCCTTCGATCTTCACCAGGTTGTTCAGCCGGGAGATGTTGCTGCTCTTCAGGCCCTGCACCTGGTCGTCGAGCGTCCCGAGCCGGTACCACGCGACCGCGCCGGTGACCATCGCGATCAGCGCCACCACGAGGACGGCGGAGAGCACCTTCGCTCCCACCGAGAGGTTGCCCAGGAGGCCGGAGCGGCTGGCGCGTGGGTTCAGCGGCGGAGCGGTCATCGATGCTGTCCTCAGAGGCGGGGCCTGAGCGGCCGACGACTGTTAGTGCCCCTATCGACTGGCGCGAACCAGTCCTGAGCGGGAACACACGAGAGGACCTGCAGCCACTGACGAAATCCGGCAGTAGTGTCAGTCTCTGTTGGCTAGCGATTCGGAGAAATCGCCTTCGATGGAGCTTAATCGCCGACTCATCCCGGAGTCTCGCCGGTCACACTGACCCTGATACTCCGACAATCCAGAGGTAAATTGTCAGTGTCGCCTCCGACCATCACGCCGCCGGTGACCGCCCTATCCATTCCCGGCCGCGGCGTAGCGGCCGACCGGCACAAGGAAGACAGCCATGCGTATTCAGGCAGCTCTGGTGGAGTCATCGGGTGGACCGTTCACGGTGGGTGAGGTCGATCTCGACAAGCCCCGTCCGGACGAGGTGCTGGTCCGGATCACCGCCGCCGGCATCTGCCACACCGACCTCGGTCTCCGGCAGAACTGGCCCGCCGCCCTCTCGCCGATGGTCTTCGGGCACGAGGGCGCAGGCGTCGTCGAGGCCGTCGGTGATGCGGTCACGACCGTCCAGCCTGGTGACGTCGTCTGCCTGAGCTACCGCAACTGCGGCGCATGCGCGGAGTGCCTGGCCGGCCACCCGGCCTACTGCCTGCGCAGTGACCTCAACGCCCGCGGTACCCGGGGCGACGGCAGCACGCCACTGTCCCGCGACGGAGTCCCCGTCTACGGAAACTTCTTCGGCCAGTCCAGCTTCGCCACCTACGCGTTGGCCTACGAGACCAACACGGTGAAGATCCCCGACGACTTCTCACCCGTCCTGGCCGCACCACTGGGGTGCGGGGTCCAGACCGGGGCGGGCACCGTCCTGAACGTGTTGCGTCCGGAGGCCGGCGCCACGCTGGTGATCTTCGGCGCCGGCGGCGTCGGGCTCAGCGCGTTGATGGCAGCTCACGGGGACGGCTGCGCGGTGGTCGCGGTGGATCCGGTCGCGTCCCGTCGGGAGCTCGCTCGCGAGCTGGGCGCCGTCGACACCCTCGACCCCGTCGGCCACCCGGACCTGATCGCGGCGTTGCGGGAGCTGACCGGTGGGGGCGCGCACTACGCGATCGACACCACCGGCCGGTCGGACGTGATCAACCAGGCACTCGGCGCGCTGCGCAGGCGGGGGACCCTCGCCCTGGTCGGGATCGGCGGGAAGGCCGAGTTCGACATCATGACCGTGATGTCGAACGGCATCCGCATCCGCGGGGTCATCGAGGGTGACGCCACTCCGGCGGACTTCATCCCCCGCCTGATCGACCTGCAGCGCGCGGGCAAGCTCCCGATCGAGAAGCTGATCACCGAGTACCACTTCGACGAGATCGAAGCCGCGGCGCGAGACGCCGCCTCCGGTCGCACGATCAAACCCGTCCTCACGTTCGCCTGACTGGCGTCCTCATCCCCTTTGGAGCCTCCGATGACCAGTGTGGAGCGCACCGCCGCGATCCTCGCCCCCGACCTCTCGCCGCACCGGATGCGCGAAATCCTCGAGGACCAGCGCACGGCCTTTCTGCGCGAAGGACCGCCCAGCGCGGCGGTCCGGCGCGATCGGATCGACCGGCTGTCGCTCGCCGTCCTCGAGCACGCCGACGAGTTGGCCGAGGCGCTCATGGCCGACTTCGGTAACCGCCCGCTCGCCAACTCGATCAGCAGCGACATCCTTGGCTCGCTGCCCGACATCGAGCACGTCCGCGCGCATCTCGAAGAGTGGATGCAACCGCGGATCATCGAGGGCACGGCCGAACGCGGCACGCCGACGTTCGTCCAGAACCGGCCGAAGGGCGTGGTCGGCGTCATCGGGCCGTGGAACTTCCCGGTGACGCTCGTCGTCACCCCCGCGATCGAGGCGCTCGCCGCGGGCAACCGGGTGATGCTCAAGTTCTCCGAGATTCCCGCCCGGACCGCCGAGGTGTTCGCCCGCGCGGTCGCCGAGCGCCTCGACTCCGAGGAGGTCGCCGTCCTCCGGGGTGGCCCGGAGACGTCGGCGGCGTTCTCGAGCCTGCCGTTCGACCACCTCTTCTTCACCGGCTCTCCCGGGGTCGGCCGGCACGTGGCCGCCGCCGCGGGGCGCAACCTGGTGCCGGTCACGCTCGAACTCGGCGGGAAGAACCCCGTCGTCGTGGCACCCGACGCGGACGTCGCCGTCGCCGCCGAGCGCATCTCCGCCGCCCGGATGATGAACGGCGGCCAGCTCTGTCTCTGCCCGGACTGGGTCTTCGTGCCCCGGGCCGGTCTCGACGAGTTCGTCGACGCCTACCGGGCGAGTACGAGGCGGTACTTCCCCACCGTGCTCGGCAACCCCGACTACGTGACCAGCGTCAACGACGCCAACTACAGCCGGGTCGTCGGTTTGATCGACGACGCCGCGGCCAAGGGCGCCACGATCGTTCCGATCGCGCCGGACGAGGAGCAGGGCGCGCTGCCCGATCCGGTGACCCGACGGATTCCGCCCACTCTCGTGCTCGGCGTCACTGAGGAGATGGACATCGCCCACGACGAGGTGTTCGGCCCGGTGATCAGCGTCCGACCGTACGACACGGTCGACGAGACGATCGAAGCGATCAACGCCAAGCCCTCGCCGTTGGCCGCCTACTGGTACGGCGCCGACACCGCTGATTTCCAGGACTTCCTTCGGCGTACGACGTCCGGAGGGGTGACCCGCAACGACATGGCGCTGCACTTCGGTATCGAGGGCACACCGTTCGGTGGCGTCGGGCAGAGCGGCATCGGCGCCTACCACGGCCGGACCGGCTTCGATGCCCTCAGCCACCAGCGCACCGTCACCGGCAGCGAACTGCCGATCGGTATCGCGCCGAGGTCGATGCCGCCCTACACGCCCGACGCTCTCGACGGACTGCGTCAGAAGGTCGCCGCAGCCGCCCAGGCCACGCGAGACCGGCTCGCGGCGCCCTGAGGGGGCTCAACCGAGCCGAAGGCCCACCTTATGGCACTGGGTGTCAGAACGGGCGTACTGTTCCTGTGGAAGGCACGAGCACCACGAGAAATGAGACTCCGATGGCTGGACGGGTTGAGGGCAAAGTCGCGCTGATCACGGGTGCGGCACGCGGGCAGGGCCGCGCTCACGCGGTGCGCCTGGCGCAGGAAGGCGCGGATATCATCGCGGTCGACATCGCCGGGCAGCTCCCGGGTGTCGACTACGATTCGCCGACTCCGGAGGACCTGGCGGAGACGGTGCGCCAGGTGGAGAAGCTCGACCGGCGGATCGTCTCGGCGAAGGTCGACGTGCGTGACCGGGCCGCGCTGCACGCGGCGGTCGAGGAGGGCGTGGCGGAGCTCGGCCGCCTGGACGTGATCGTCGCGAACGCGGGGATTTGTATTCCGCGGGCCTGGGACCAGGTCACGCAGGAGATCTACCAGGACACGATCGACATCAACGTCACCGGTGTGTGGAACACGGTGATCAGCGGAGCGCCGCATCTGGTCACCGCGGGCGGTGGTTCGGTGATCATCATCAGCTCGGCGGCCGGGCTGAAGGTGCAGCCGTTCATGGTTCCCTATACGACCAGTAAGTGGGCGGTCCGGGGTATGGCGAAGGCGTTCGCCGCTGAGCTCGGGCAGCACAACATTCGGGTCAACAGCGTGCACCCGACCGGGGTGAACACTCCGATGGGAGGCGGGGACATGCAGGCCGCGATCGGCGCGGCGATCGCCGGCTACCCGCGGCTGGGTGGCATGTTCACGAACATGCTGCCGGTCGATGGCACCGAGCCCGAGGACGTCGCCGACACGGTGCTGTTCCTCGCGTCCGACGAATCGAAGTACATCACCGCACACGAACTCGCGCCGGACGCGGGCAACACCGAGTTCTGAGGGTCGAGGGCATCCGGCGGCCGGCCGCCGGATGCCCTCACGCTCGCCGTCGTCGCTCGTCAGCCGGTCGTCGGTGTGGGCAGCGTGATCCGGTCGGGGGACGCGGAGATGAAACCGAAGAAGAAGGCACTCCAAGCCGTCACGTAGAGGCTGTTGCCGACGAGCGCTCGGTCGGCCAGCTGTGCGTCGCGCTGCAGGAGACCGGTCAGCGCGGTCAGGGCGATCGCTTCGAGACCCCAGTTCCACCGGACGTTGCCGTGCATGCTCGCGTTGAAGTAGCCCTGAGTCCAGCCTCCGGTGGCATCGCCGCCCCAATTCGTGCTCGCCGTCGCCGGCGCCGAAGCCCAGAGGGTCCGCAGGTCGTTCGGCCCACCGGGGACGTCACCGGGAGCAGAGCCGACGAGGATCCGCTCGAACTCGGCGGGGTTTCGGCCCTTGGCCTCCTCAAATGCCTGGCGGGCGCTAGCCAGCCAGGAGGGTATGGGATCGGCGTAACCGACCTCCAGGAACTGCGTGGGGTCGGCGACCACGTTGTCGGCCTGGTAGGGCCGCAGGAGAGGGTTTCTCTGCCCGAGCGGCGGTGCCTCGCCGATCGTGATCAGGTAGAAGGTGTCGTAAGCGGCGCCGAAGAGCAGGCTTCCGATGATGGCCGTGTCGCCCTTCATCGCTTCGGGGGCGGTCCGGAGCAACGTGGTGATCAGGTCGAACTTGTCGGCGGCGGAGCCGGCCACCGCGGCGTCGAGCGCGGCCAGGGCGGCGGACATCCCGCTGGTCGACTCCGCCGTCGGCGGGGTGAAGATCTCGGGTGGTAGCGGTTGGGCCACGTACTTCCGCTGTTCGGCACCGCCCCAGTAGCAGGTGGCGTAGAGCAGCCAGCGCGCTTGCCGGAGGGTCACCCCGGAGGTGAATCCGTTCCGCATCGCGGCGGCGTTGAATCTGTCAGCGAGCCAGAAGTGGAACCCGATCCAGCTGGCGGTGGGGTCGAGTCGTCGTTGCTCGGCGATCGGGTGGAACTCATCGGCGAGGCTGCGTAACAGGTCGGGTGCGGGGTCCATGGCCTCGGCCATGGCGGGGAAGAACGGAAGCATTTTGATCCCTTCGATCCGCAGCAGGGAGTCCTTGATTCTGCTAGCAGTATTCAAAGTTTGTTGGTGAATCCGATATCGGAATACCGGGTGTCGGGGAGGCACCGGATAATCGCCGGCATGACCGACTCGACGGCGGGCCCCCGGAAGTCCGCCGCCATGGCGCTGGCCGACGAACTGCGCGAGGAGGTGCTGTCCCGCTCTGCGGTCGGCGAACTGCTGGGCTCGGAGAGCGATCTGGTACGTAGGCACGGCGTGAGCCCTCCGACGTTGCGCCAGGCCATGCGGGTATTGCAGGCGGAGGGTCTGGTCTCGGTACGGCGAGGGGTCAACGGTGGGTTCTTCGCCGCCGCCCCGTCCGCGGCGGCGGTGGCTCGAGCCGCGTCCACGCTGCTGCGCCATCAAGGTGCGACGCTCGACGACATTCGCGCGGTAGTGCGTTTCGTGGCGCCCGAAGTCGCCGCCCTGGCCGCGGCGAATCCGGACGCGGGACAGCGGTCCCGGTTGTTCGCGTTCGTCGAAGACGCGTGGGCCGGCCGGCCCGACCTGACCGACGGAGAGGTTCTCGGGGTCGCCGTCGAGTTCGGGCGGGCGTTGGGCCGCCTGTCCGGCAATCCGGCGCTGGCGCTGGTGGCCGACGTGCTCAGCACTCTGGTCGCCGGAGGCGCCGGCAGCTTCGATCCGTCCAGGCCACCCCTCGGTCCCGACCGTGCCCTGGCTATCCGGGAGGCGCACCTCGCCATTGCGACCGCAGTGCTGGAACGGGACTCAGAACGGGCGGCGCGGACCATGCTCCAGCTCTGTGAATTGAGCCATGACTGGGGGCCCGCCGAGACGGATGACACTCCCGCGACCCGGTCTTCAGGCCGGACGGGGACCCCGTAGGGTGCCGCGTCCGGCCTGACGCGGCGTCTCTACACGGCTTGACCCCCGCTCGGGCCCGGCCCTGCGGCCGGGCCCGGCCGACAGGTCCTCGGCCTGCTCGGGCCGAGCGTCGGGATCTCCACGCACTTCTCTGCCGCCGCGAGGCGCCCGGGCTCAACCGCGGTGCCTAGCGAGGAGCCCGGCCGTTGCCGGACCGCTGAGCGAGTTCGGTCTCAAGATCGCTCAGAAACCTGCCGAGCGACCCCACCAGAACGTCGACCTCGCTGTCCGACCATGAGGCCAAGACCGCGGTCAGCAGGTCCTCGCCCCACATCTCGGCCTCGTGCAGCACCCGCTGGCCGGCGGGGGTCACTGCCAGGACGGCCACCCGTCCGTCGATCGGGTCCGGTCGACGCTCGACCAGGCCGCGCTCGACCAGGGCCCCGACGAACCGGCTGATCGTCGAGGCGTCCAGCGCGCATGCGGTCGCCAGATCCTTGCCCCGGCAGAGGCCGCCCGGCGGGGTGCGGCCGATGGCGGTCAGGACGCCGAGACCCCCGAGAGGAACCGCGGTCTCTCGGTTCAGGTGGTGGCGGGTTAACCGGAGGTCGCGCGAGAACGTGCGGATGTGATCGCGAAGCGCGGGCAGCGGCTCGGCGTGCGCGGGCGGATCGCCTCCGTCGGACCCCGCAGTGCCGATCGAGTTGCCGGCGGGCACGACGAGCTCGTCGTTGAGTGTGCCCATGTCCTCGTCACCTCGTTGTTCTCGCCGAAGCCCTCCTTGACATAGTGCACCCAGTGCAGTAAATCGTGCAAGGGTGAGCGGCGCACGGGGCAGACCCCAGACGGTTGAACCGATGCGTGTCTGCCGGGTCGCGACGGAACTGTTCGACGCCAGAGGCTACGACGCGATCACGATGAACGAGGTGGCAGCGGCGGCGGGAATCAGCCGACGTGCACTGTTCAACCACTTTCCTAGCAAGTCCGACCTGCTGTGGACCGGCGTCGAACCCTTCCTCTCGTCCTTGCGCCGCCACCTCGCGGGCCGAGAGGCCGAACAGGTCGGAACCGCGTTGGTCGCCGCGATCAGCAGTGCGATCGTGGACCTCGGTCCGGACCTGGCGATGACGCGGATCCGGCTGCGGATCATCGCCGAGCACCCGGCGCTGGCGCACGGTGAGCGTCCGGGGCTGCTCGCTGTGTACGAGGAACTGGTCACGTTCCTGTCCGGCCGTGCCGGGGCCGATCGGGCGCAGTTGGAGGTCCGTGCCCAGGCCGCGGCGGTGACCGCGGCGGTGTTCTTCTCGCTCCTCACCTGGGCCTCGGGACCGCCCTCGGAATCCGCCCCGGACGCGATCCGCCGAGGGCTCGCTGCGCTCGCCGAACTTGCGCCGAGCCACACCGTCCTCTGATCGTGCCGACGGGTGCTGCCACCGGTTCGGCCGCGACGGAACAGCCGCGGTGACTGACCCGGAGCCAGTTAAGCGGGGTCTATCACGCTGTCGGCCTTGGTCCGAGTAGCCGTAGCAGGAGGTCGAACGCCGGCTCGCTCGGTGACGTAGCGGGCCCCGGTCCTTTGACGGCCCGTACGGACGCACGCTCGTCGGGACTCGCCGACGCCGATCGCGGAGGCAAGCGCGCCGAGCAGCGCATCGAGTGGCCCGCCCTCCGGGCGGTCGAGGGCGAGCGGGCCGACCTGCACCGGTCGGACCTGCACGAGTTCACCCGGGACGTCGTGGACGGACTGCGTGCCCTCCTCGCCCGCCAGCGGTGATCAGGTGCATTCCGGCCGGCATCGCGCGAAGGGCCGCGCGAGTCAGTGGACGACTATCCGGGCCGAGGCGAGGTTGGGAATCCGCCGGTGTGGGTCGCTCACGTCACCGTCCCGGTGCGACGCGACTCGCGCGGTGGCGTAGTAAGTACCGGGGCGACCGTAGGTGTGCACGGTCGTGACCTCGGCCGTGGTCCGGCCGGGCTCCAGGTCGTGGTGGTGCGGAAACTCGCCGGTCCCGGCGAAGTCCCAGTCGAGGGCGACCAGCGTTCCGGCGCCCGGCGGAACTCGGACGGTGGCGGTGAGGCTCACCGCGTCTCCGGCGGCGATCTCGGCGCGGGCCCCGCCGTTCGCCGTCACGGAGACCACCGGCTGGATACCGCCGCGTTCGACAGCGTCGGCGGCGAGGATCACCTTGCCGTCGCGGTAGTCGTATCGGGTGTCGGCCGGCTCGACGCCGTTCTCCACCCAGTCGATCAGGTCGGCGAGGCTCTGTTCGATGACCGGCAGGTAGTCGATCAGCCACGTGGTCGTCGCGCGATCCGGCGCCGAGGGCAAGTACTGCGACGGGATGTGTTCGGCGTTCTCGGTCCAGCGCAGCCGGAACTTCTCGGCGGCCGAGTCCGGGCCCTGGGCGCGATGGACGGCGGTCTCGTACATGGTGCCCTGCGGCGGCCACAGCGACGCGTCGTGCGTGTGGTGCACCCAGAGCAGTTTGCCCTCGTACTGGCCGGAGTAGGCGACGCCCATCAATGGCGACATGGTCGGCACGGGGTGCTGCGCGTAGATCGGGGCGCCGTCGAGCCGGAGGAAATCGAAGTAGGCGTCCTCCATGAGGTGATGGCGGTAGTAGTAGCAGAACGCCAGGAACCTGCGGTTGTCCAGCGCGACCTGGTCGCCCACCTGGACGCCGGTGAACCGCTGCAGGTTGGCTTCGGTCACGCCGTCGCCGTGCATCAGGTCGCCGACGTGGCCTATGCAGTAGAGCTGCCGGCCGGCGGCTTCGCCGGTGAGGATCTTGATGCCGGCGCCGAGCCGGTAGCCGTCGCCCGCGTAGTCGACCTCGATCGCGACCGGGAAATCCGGTCCGGCATTCATCCCGGCCATCAGCTGGAGCCCGGCGTAGTCCGGACCCGCGTACGCGCTGTCTTCCTGCAGTATCCGGGGAGTCACGACGCGGGTCACGGTGGCCGTGGTGTCGATGAGGTCGTCGGCCACCGCGTCCGGCAGGTCGTGCCCGACGTAACCGGGCCGGGTCCAGAAGGCGGTGAAGTAGTCGGCGTCCTGCTCGGCCAGCCGGTCGGCGATCGCCGACCACAGCCAGATCTGGCCCATCGGCGAGAAGATCATGAACTCGTCACCACGCGGATAGCCCAGCCGGTAGAGGTTGGCGAGTTCTTCGCGCTGGTGGGTGGTCAACCCGGCGTACGGGTCGCCGCTGCCGCCCGGCCGCGTCGCGTCGACGACCCTGTCGGCCTCCCGGCGCAGCAGGCGCTGGACGTTGAACATCGAGGCGAAGGCCATCACCTGTGCGCCCTTCATCGGCGCGGTGGTGCCGTGTTCGGCGATCTCGCCGCCGCCCATGAACGGCAATGCCGCGTCGTAGACGTCCGGGGCGTTCTCCAGGCACAGCGGCGACCGCCGGGCGCCGCCGCTGCCGCCCCAGACGTAGGCGTGGTGCGGCCGCTGCCCGTAGATCTGCTCGGCCAGGTGTTTGGAGAGGTGAGCGACCTCGGCATGCGACCGGTACCCGTAGAGCGTTGAGTCGTCGCCCGCCCGGTGGTCGACGTCGTCGCCGATGTGACCCGAGTTCGACTCGACCATGTAGCCGCCTTGCCGGGCGACCAGCTCCAGCCCGCCCATCAGCTGTCCCATCGGGCCGCCGAACGCGTCTTCGTGGCCGGCGTGGGCCCCCTCCATCGGCTGGAGCAACCGGCCGCGGTAGACGTCCTCGCCGGGGAAGTAGAACGAGAAGCGGGTGTCGGTGTCGGCGAAGCCGCCGTGCACGAATCGGTGCGGTATCGGCTTGTCCAGCCACTCGTCCTGATCGATGTACGGGCGTCCGAAGTACGCGTCCCGGCCCTGGTACGTCTCGACGTCGAGCGCGTCCCTGGAGTTCATGAGCGTCCTTCCCTCGAGCCCGGAGACCGCGGGCGCTGACGAGCGTTCCGGCGGGTCGGGAAATTGAGCCTTCGGCTCTCTTACTGACGCTGTGTCCGCGGTGATTTCGGCGCTCAGGTCAGCGAGAGCGCCGACAAGGTGGAGCCACTCTACGACCGTTCTGACGTTATGTATATGGAATGCGGAACTCCGACTTCGCGCCTGTCGAGGCGAAGCTGACGTTGCTCGCCGACGACCTGATGTGGTGGACCTCGCCCCTGCGGCGAGCGCGCGACCGAGGAGTCGCCGCAGAGCCCGCAGTGACCGCATCGAATCCATCCCAGCCGTCGACTTGACAGTTGCGTCAAATCCTTATCGGATGACTGTCGTCGCTGGCGTTGGCGATCTGGCGGTAAGAGGATGCGGTCGGTCTTCGTCATAGCTGACGCTCCCGTCGGAGACATGACCGGAGCACAGGAGCAGCATGAGGCTGAGTTTTCAGTTCCCGACCCGGGCCGTGAAGCACTGGGAGAGCTGGGCCGGGCCGCACAGCCTGGCCGAAATCGCGGTCGCGGCCGAGGAAGCCGGGATCGACATGATCTCCACGACCGACCATCCGTTCCCGGCGCGGGATTGGCTCGCGAACGGTGGCCACCACGCGTTCGACCCGTTCGTCGCGCTGTCGTTCATGGCCGCGGCCACCCGGCGGATCCGCTTGATGACGTTCGTGCTTGTCGCCGGCTACCGGAGCCCCTACCTGACCGCCAAAGCGACGGCCAGCCTCGACCTGCTCTCCGGCGGCCGCCTGGTCGTCGGGATGGGAGCGGGGTACCAGGAGGCGGAGTTCGGCGTGCTCGACGCCTCGTTCTCGGACCGCGGCCCCCGGTTCGACGCGGCGATCGCCGCGATGCGCGCGGCCTGGAGCGGTGAGCCCGTACACCGCGAAGGCCCGCACTACCCGGCCGACGACCATGTGATGCTGCCGAGGCCGGCGCAGCGCCCCGGCCCACCGATCTGGATCGGTGGGAACAGCAAGGCCGCCCTCCGTCGGGTGGCGGCGCTCGGTGACGGATGGCTGCCGTTCGAGCAGTCGGCGGCGGCTGCGGCGGTCACCGGCACCCCCACGCTGGCCGTCGACGAATTCGCGGAGCGGGTGCGGACGCTGAAGGCCGCGCGTGTGGCGGCGGGCCGTTCGCCGGACGTGGACGTGTGCTACTCGCCGGCGACCCGCCGGGACGTGGAGCGCACCATCGACCAGCTGTCCTCGGCGCTCCCGGCGTATCGGGCGGCCGGCGCCACCTGGGTGTCGATCGAGTCGCACGCCCGGTCGGCGGCGGAGTGCCTGCGTGAGGTGGTCCGCTACGGCGAGGCGCTCGGGAGCCGCACCCCGGCCGTCGCTGGAGCCGGGGCCCCGCCCGGCCGTGACGCCACTCCGGGCGAGCCCGGGAACGCGCCGTGAGCGGCCGGCCGCTGGAGTCCGGACTCGCCGACGCACCCGCGTCCAGCCTCGCCGAGCTGCTCCGGCTGGAGCGGCTCGACGACGACGTCTACCGCAGTGTCGTGCTCTTCGACCAGGACTACCGGTTGTACGGCGGGCAGGTCGCGGCCCAGGCGCTGCTGGCCGCCGGCGGCACCGTGCCGGATGGGCGGGTAGCCCACTCGTTGCACGGATACTTTCTCCGCGAAGGGGACGCGGCGGTGCCGGTGGTGTTCGAGGTCGCCCGCGACCATGACGGACGCATGTTCTCCGCCCGGCGGGTCGTCGCCCGGCAGGGAGACCGCGTCATCTTCAGCACCGCGGTGTCGTTCGGGCGTCCGGCTGACGACGCGATCGACGAGCAGCGCGAGGAGGCGCCGACCGTGCCGCCCCCGGACGGTTTGCCGGTGCCGCTGCTTCCCGCGTTGCACCTGGTCCACGCCCGTCTACCGCCGCAGCCGTATCCCGACGCGCTCTGGCCCACCCGGATCTGGGTTCGCGTGTCGAGTCCGCTCCCCGTTGACCCGCTGTGGCATGCGGCCGCGATCACCTATGTCTCCGACGCGTCCAGCGGTCTGGGCGCCGTCGTCCTGGGACTCGCCCAGGTCGGCGCGAGCATCGACCACGCGGTGTGGTTCCACCGGCGGGCTCGGGCCGACGATTGGCTGCTCGTGGATCTCCGGCCGCGCACCGTCGGGCGCGGCCGCGGGTGGTACAGCGGGCAATTCTGGGACGCCGGGGGAGCTTTGGTCGCGAGTCTGGCCCAGGAGGCGCTGTTCCGGGTCGAGCAGTAGCGGTCTCCGCCGCTAGCGCAGCATGAGCGTGCCGCCGTCGACCGCGAAGATCTGACCGGTCATGAAGCGGGCGCCGGGGGAGGCGAGGAAGGTCACGACCGGCACGAAGTCGCGTTCGATGTCGCCGAGCTTGCCGCCCAGCGGAACGCTCTGCTTCAGCATCGCGTCGTGCGCTGCCAGTTGCTCGGGCGACATGGAGGCACGGGTCTTGTCGTACATCGGGGTCCAGATGGCCGGTGCGATGGCGTTGACGGTGATGCCGTACGTGCCCCACTCGACGGCGATCGAGCGCATCCAGGCGATGACGGCACCCTTGCTGGCAGCGTAGGCGGCTTTGTTCGGATAGCCCTGGACTCCGGCCGCGGACGCGAAGTTCAGGATCTGCCCGCCGTTGTCCTTCAGGTGCTCGAACGCGGCCTGGTTGGTGAGGAACGTGCCGGTGGCGTTGACCGACATGACGCGGCCCCAGGTGTGCATGTCGAGGGACTCGGCCGGGCCGCCGGGCGCGATGCCGGCGGCGTGGATGAGCACGTCGAGGCCGCCCAGGTGCTCGGTGGCGGCGGCGAACGCCGGCTGCACCGACTCCTTGCTCGACACATCGACCTGGACGAAGTGCGCGCCGGCCTGCTTGGCGATGTCGGCGCCGACGGGCCCGCTGAGGTCCATCGAAACGACGTTCGCGCCCGCCTTCGGTAGAGCACGGACGAGTCCTTCGCCCATGCCGCTGGCGCCACCGGTGACGATGATGCGCCGGCCGCTGAGATCGGTCACGGCATTCTTCTTTCCTCGGAGAGCAGGACTTCGGTACCGAACGACCGGGTCCAGTTGGGGAAGAGCGTCAGGAGCGCCCGGACGAGTTCGGGACGGTCGAAGGGCGTGTCGCCACACACCCATTTGCCGATCAGTGCGGCCATCCCGTGGGCGACCGCGTGGGCGATGGCGTCGCGGACAGCGGGGGCTTCCAGGGCGACCCTTCCGCGGCTGGAGAAGCCGGGTCGCAGATGCCGGGCCAGGATGTCGCCGAATCGGATCCGCAGAGAGGTCGAGTCCGGTCCGAACACCATCCGGTACAGCACGGGCTGGCTCTCCAGGTGGCTGAGCAGCGCATCGAGGCTCAATTCCGCGGCCGCTCCGTGCGATTCGAGCCCGCTGTCCCGGGCGAGGAGATCGAAGCTGACGATCCCTGCCAAAGCGTCATCCAGCGTGCTGAGGAGCAGTTCATCCGCACTCTCGAAGTGCACGTAGAAGATCGAGCGGCTGGTGCCGGCGCGGCTGACGATCGCGCTCACCGACGGCGTGCGGCCGGTCTCCGCGCAGAGCGCAAGAGCCGCCTCGGCGAGGCGGCTCTTGGTCCGGGCAGGGCGTGGGTCGGTCGACACGAACGCAGGCTACGCCTAGTGACGACTTTTTGGCCAGCTGTCCTAAAACTCGTTGCGGAGCACCAGCTCAGTCGAACATCAGGCCGCCGTCGATGAGCAGGCCGACACCGGTGATGAACGCGGCCTGGTCGGACAGCAGGTAGGCCACGGCCTGGGCGACCTCTTCGGGGGTGCCGAGGCGGCCGATCGGGATGAGATCGGCCCATTCCCGCTGGTTCTCCTCCGGGAAGCCGGCGAGACCGGGGGTGAGGATGGTGCCGGGGCAGACGGCGTTGACGCGAATGTTGCGGCGGGCGTACTGCAGAGCGGCGTTCTTGGTCAGGCCGATGACGCCGTGTTTGGCGGCGGTGTAGGCGGCCATGAACGGTGCGTTTTTGACCCCGGCGTTCGAGGCCATGTTGACGATGCTGCCGTGGCCGGCGTCGACCATGACCTTGAGTTCGGCGCGCAGACAGAGGAACGTGCCTCGCAGGTCGATGCCCATGACCTGGTCCCAGGTCTCGATCGGCATCTCGTGCAGGTCGCCGGGCTGATGCCCGATGCCGGCGTTGTTCACCGCGAGGTCAAGGCCGCCGAGGTGCTCTACCGAGCGGGCGATCAACTCGTCGACGCTGTCGGCGTTCGACACGTCCGCCGGGACGAAGGTGGCCGCGCCGCCGGCGGCGAGAATCGTCTCGACCGTCTGCTTCCCGCCGTCCTCGGAGACGTCCGAGACGACGACGTTCGCGCCGAGCGACGCGAGGTGAACCGCGGTCGCCTGCCCGATGCCGGCGCCCGCACCGGTCACGACTACACCCGCACCATCGAATGCCATGGCGGTTCTCTTCCTCGAGTCATTTATGACACCGTATCGGTGACGTAAATAGACGATAACTCCGTGTCACGCATTTATGCAACCGGACCGGTGGCGATATCCTGGGCGCATGGCGGCGTCCTCGGGCAGTGGTGCGCGTGGGCGGCCGCGCGACCCGGACGTGGAGGACCGCATCGTCCGAGCCGCGGTCGACGAGCTGGCCGAGGTGGGTGTCGCGGCTTTCAGTCTGAACTCGGTCGCGGCGCGGGCCCGGGTCGCGAAGCGCAGCATCTACAGCCGCTGGCCCGACCGCGAGGGCCTCGTCGCAGCCGGTCTAGCGTCGCTCTCGGTCGGCCTGGAGCCGCCCCGCACCGGCACGCTCTCCGGCGACCTCGAGATGTTGTTCGACCAGATCGCCGACATGCTCGCCGAGCCGCGCCGGTCCGTGTTGGCGCGCTGCGCGGCCGAGCTCGCGTCCTATCCGGTGCTCTACGCGGCGTTCAAGCGGGACGTTATCGATCAGAGCATGGCGGTGATCGAGGGCGCTCTGGTCGACGCCCGCGCGCGTGGCGAGGTGCGGTCCGGCGATTCGCCGGCTCTCGTCGCGGAGGTGTTCGTCAGTGCCATTTTCGGGCGCAGCACGTACGCCCCGCACACGCAGCCCGGCGGTGTGCCGGAGATGAAGAGCGGATTGATCGCCGTGACTCTGCACGCCTTGGCGTGGCGGCCGACGACTCCCGGTTGACTTCCTCGTCAGATTATTGACGCCTTCGGCGGCCTACCGCGAGGTGTTCAGCCCGCGCGGTGGGGTCCGAGTAGCAAATTCCCGCGTTAGCTTGACCGGTTTAGTGAGAGCAGAATCTGTTAACGAAACCGTCAAGTAGGGGTACCGTGCGGTGAAGCGCGTCACAACCGACGAGGAGTCGCGATGCCACTGCAGGACCACCATCAGATCGTTTCGGTCGACGACCACTTGATCGAGCACCCTCGGGTCTGGCAGGACCGGTTACCCGCCGCGCTTCGCGAGCGTGGCCCGCGCATCGTGGAGGCCAGCGGCAAGCACGTGTGGCACTACGACGGCGTGGTCTACCCGACCGTCGGCCTGAACGCCGTCGCAGGGAAGCCACCGGAGGAGTGGGCGCTGGACCCGGTCCGCTACGAGGACATGATTCCCGGCTGTTACGACCCGGCGGCCCGGGTCAAGGACATGGATCTGGACGGCATCCAGGCCGCGTTGTGCTTCCCCTCCTTCCCCGGGTTCGGCGGAGGCGTCTTCCAGCGCGCGCAGGACAAGGACCTGGCACTGCTCTGCCTCCAGGCGTGGAACGACTTCCACATCGAGGAATGGTGTGGGACCGCGCCGGACCGCTTCATCCCGCTGGCGATCGTGCCGACCTGGGACCCGGAGCTGGCCGCCGCGGAGATCCGCCGTACGGCCGCGATGGGCGCGCGGACGATCTCCTTCCCCGACAGCCCCGTGCCGCTCGGCCTGCCGAGCTTCCACAATGAGCACTGGGAGCCGCTCTGGAATGCCTGCGAGGAGACCGGGACGGTTCTCTCGCTGCACTTCGGTTCGGGCTCCTACGTGCCCGGGTTCTCGTTCGCGGCGACCCGTGCGATCCCCGGCGAGGTCGTGCTGCCGGACGCGCCGTTCGCGGTCGCGATCACGATCTTCTCTACCAACCTGATGTGGAGCGCCGCGGACTTGCTGTTCTCCGGTGTCCTGCAGCGCCACCCCAAGCTGCAGTTCTCGCTGGCGGAGGGCGGCATCGGCTGGATTCCCTACATCATCGAGCGGGCCGACTTCGTCTGGGAGCGGCACCGTTACTACCAGCCCATCGACTTCGATACACGCCCCTCGGACCTGTTCCGTAAGCACTTCTGGGGCTGCTTCATCGACGACGAGTTCGGTGTGGAGAATCGGCACAAGGTCGGCATCGACCGGATCATGCTGGAGATCGACTACCCGCACTCGGACTCCAACTGGCCCAACAGCCGGAAGCGGGCGGCCGAGGTGCTGGCCGACGTTCCCGACGACGAGGTCACCAAGATCACGGAGACCAACGCGCGGACGATGCTCCGGTTCCCCCGGTAGTGGCGGTCAACACCGCAGTCGTTTGCGTGGAGTGCCAGGACGGAGTGCTCGGCGAGCGCTCCGTCCTGCCCGCGCTCGGCGCGGACGCGGCACCGCTGATCAAGAACATCGCGCGCTTGGTCGACGGTGCCCGTACGGCGGGGATCCAGGTCGTCCACGCCACGTTCGGCGGCCTGCTCGGCACACCGGTGAGCACGGCCCCGATCTGGCGCCGGTTGGCGGAGCGGACCGCCGGCTGGACACCCGATCACCCTGCAACGGCGGTGCTGCCCCAGTTGAGCCACCCCGACGATCTCGTGCTGCCCCGCCGGCACGGGCTTTCCCCGACCTGGCGGACCGAGTTGCTGCCGATCCTGCGTGACCTCGGCATCGGCACGATCGTGCTGGCCGGAGTATCGCTCAACCTGGCACTGCCGATGGCTGCGGCGGAGGCGGGGCACGAGGGGTTCACCGTGGTCGTCCCGCGTGACGCGGTCGCCGGGACGCCGGCCGAGTACGGGGAAGCGGTCCTGGCCAACACGATGCGGATGCTCGCTCGGATCACTACCACCGACGAGTTACTCCAGTCGTGGCGCGCCACGCCGGAGATCCGGCCGCTAGGACCTGCTACGCCCGGACGCGCGGGCAGCGAGTGAAAGGGGAGGCCCGCTGGACGTGGATGGTGGAGCAGGCCGGGTACCTCACCGGCCACTACATCGCCGTCGACGGCGGCCAGCACCGCACGGCTTTCTGAGCGCGGAGCCTACGGAGCGGGGCTCGAAGCGGCTCCGGACGCGAACAGCGTCCGGAGCCGCTTCTTGTCGACCTTGCCGGTGGGCAGCGTCGGCAACGCGTCGACCACGTGCAGCGCCCGGGGCGCCTTGTGCCGAGCGAGTTGGACGCGGACGTGTTCCTGCAGCCCCGCGAGGGTCACCTCGCCGGCTCCGGTGGGGACCACGACGACACACACGGCCTCGCCCCAGCGCTCGTCCGGAACTCCGATCACCGCGCACGCGCCGACGGCGGGATGCGTGATGACGGCGTCCTCGACCTGCTGGGAGTAGACGTTCTCTCCTCCGGAGACGATCACGTCTTTCTTCCGGTCGACGAGATAGAAGAGGGGCACGCACAGCAGCACCCGGTCGGTGCTGCCGGTGCGCATCTGTCCCGCCGCGGGGACCTCGGCGAACTCCAGGCTGTTCGTGCCCAGCACCGCGATCCGGTCCTGGCGGCGTAGGCCGAGATCGGCCAGCGCGGTCGCCACGGACGCGGCGCGGTCACGCAGACCGCGGTTACCTCACAGAAGCTGCAACGAGAACAATGACATCGGTGTCAACTTACTCGGGTAATTGCGGCGGTGGAGTGGTCAAAGTCCAGCGAGATAGGGAGATCTGAGCATTGACGCTCATGTCACTTCTTCCTAGAGTCGGCCGCGACGAGGGGAGAACGTATGGAGATCTTTCGGAGCGTCGCGGAGCTGGAGAAGGCGGTCGGTCGCGAGTTGGGTCCCACCGACTGGTTCCTGGTCGGCCAGTCGCGCGTGGACGGTTTCGCTGACGTCACCGAGGACCATCAGTGGATCCACGTGGATCCGGAGCGGGGCGCGGCCGGGCCGTTCGGCGCCACCGTGGCGCACGGGTTCCTGACGGTCTCGCTGGTGCCGTTCTTCGTCAACCAGCTCCGCCGGGTGGAAGGCGTCCGGATGGGCGTCAACTACGGGCTCAACCGGGTGCGGTTCCCGTCGCCGGTGCGCGTCGGCAGCCGGATCCGCGCGCGCACGACGATGGCCGAGCTGGAGCAGGTCGACGATACGACGGTCCAGATGGTGTTGCGCACGGTCATCGAGGTCGAGGGTGGGAGCAAGCCGGCCTGCGTGGCCGACCTGGTGAGCCGGTACTACTACGATCCGGCCTAGGCGGCATGGTCCAGCACGCTGCGGATCGTCATCGCCACGGTGCGGATCAGGTCGCGTTCGTCGACGGGCAGTTTCTGCCCGCGGCAGTAGTACCAGGAGCGGTCGAGCATCGCGAGGACAGCGAGTCCCAGCGTCTCCGGCGTGTCGGTCGGTACGCGTTGCCGGTTGCGCAGGCTCATGCCGACGATCCACGCGGTACGCATCTGGAGCCGGGCCGAGCCGGCGCGGAACTCCTCGTCCTCCGGCGCTGATTGGGCCGAGGACAGGATGAACGCACCGTGGACGTCCATGAAGGCGAAGTAGCGCCGGACCCAGCCGGCGAGGTCGATGGACTCGATCGGCTGCGGCAGCTGATCAAGCTCGGTGACCACGTGGATGATGTCCCGGAACGACTGCTCGCCCAGGACCGTGAAGACTTCACGCTTGCCGCGGAAGTAGGTGTAGAAGCCGGCTCGGGAGATGCCGCAGGCGTCGGTGATGTTGTTGATCCGGGTTCCGCCGTAGCCCCGCTCGAGGAAGAGCGTCCGGGTTGCCTCCAGGATCGCGGTGCGCGTTCGGACTGCTCGTTCCCCGAGGGGTTCCGGGGTGTCCGGCGTCGCGTCGACGGTGGTGACTGACTCGTTGATCGTGCCCTCCAAGGCGGACGAGGCTGGCCGCCCGCAGCGGGCGGTGTCTTCGGGATCCCGGCCACGTCGATGAGGCAGACGCTCATTCGATCTTCCGCCTGACTGCACTGTCAAGCGAACCCCGCTCCTGCCCTATTGACGACCAGGAAAGCTGCTCGTTAGGCTTCTGACACTTTCGTCAAATTCTTGGCGCTGACCACCGGCGGGAGTCGAGAGATGGTTGAGGGCACACTGGCCGGGCGAACTGCTCTGGTCACCGGCGCGAGCCGGGGAATCGGAGCCGCGATCGCTCTCCGGTTCGCCGCCGAGGGCGCGAACGTGGCGCTGCTGGCCACGACGGCGCAGCCGAAGGCACGAATCCCGGGCACGGTGTTCAGCGTCGCCGGGCAGATCGAGCAGGCCGGCGGGCACGTGTTGCCGGTCGTCGGTGATTTGCGCCGCGACGAGGACGTGGAGCGAGCGGTCGCCGAGACGGTGGCGACGTTCGGCGGTCTCGATCTGGTGGTGAACAACGCGGCCGCGTTCGACACCACCCCCACCAGCCGGATCACGATGAAGCGCTACGACCTGCTGCAGGCGGTCAACGCGCGGGGCAGTTTCCTGGTCAGCCGCACCGCGTTGCCGCACTTGGAGAAGTCACCGGCCGCGCACGTCCTCTCGATCTCCCCACCGCTCACGCTCGATCCGCGCTGGACGGGCGCTCACCTGGCCTACACCGCGTCGAAATACGCGGTCAGCCTGATGACCCTCGGTCTGGCCGCCGAGCTGCGAGACGCCGGGATCGCCGCGAACTCGCTCTGGCCGAGCACCGCCGTGGCCACCGAAGGCATCCGGGTGATGCTCGGCGAGGAGGTCGCCGGACGGCAGGCCCGTCGGGTCGAGGTGATGTCCGACGCGGCGCTGGCCATCGTCCGCCGCGACCCGCGCGAATACACCGGCCGCCTGGTGACGGACGCCGAGGTGCTCGGCGCGGAGGGCGTCGACCTCGCGCGGTACAGCCTGAGCGACGACGAGAGCCAGCTGCAGCCGAGCTTCTTTCTCCCTGAGGAGGCAGGACGATGAGCACTCCGACGACCACCGAGGTCGTGCTGGCCCACGCGGCACTGCACTGCAACCTCAACACGGTCGACCTCGCCGCGGCCGAGGCGTTCTACACCGAGGCGCTGGGTTTGCGGGCGCGGATGCGGTCGATCAGCGTGAGCACGGACGGCACCCCGATGGGGCTCGGCCCCGACACGGCCAGCACCACTGCGTTTCTCTGGGACCACCGGGGGCCGCGCGCGGCCCCGGCCCTGGAGCTGGTCGGCTGGGAACGTCCGGCCACGGTGCCGGCCGAGACCGCGCCGCGAGGCTTCGTCGCCGTGGGCTTTCGGGTGAACTCGCTGCCGGCGGCAGGGGACCGGCTGCGCTCAGCGGGGGCCGCGGTCGACGAGGTGCCCCCGGTACCCGTGCGTGGCTCGCTCCGGTCCGCGCTGCGGACGGTCGACCCGGACGGCGTGACGGTCGAGATCGTCGAGGTCGCCGACGCCGACGACTCCACGGCGGCCCTCTCCCACCTGCGGGTGTACTGCACGGACCTGGCCCGGGCAACCGGCTGGTACGAGGGGATCGGGTTCGTGGTCGGCGCCACCGGCGCGGGTACGGCGTCGGTGGCGCTGCCTGAGGATCCGACGTTCTCCCTGGAACTCACCGAGCACCCGGCCGCGCCGCAGACCGACCGGGCCGCGAACACCCAGGGCCTCTACCGGATCGCGCTCGCCGTCGACGACGTCCGGGCGGCGCACGCGGTCCTGGCCGAGCGGACCGACGGCGTTCCCGAGCCGGTGTTCATCCCGATGCCCGACATACCGACCGGGGGATTCACCGTGCTGTTCCTCGCCGATCCGGACGGCGCCGTCGTGGAGCTGGTGGAGCGTCCGCGGTCGGCGGTGCGGCGGCCGGTACTGCCGGTATGAGCGGGCTCACCGCGGAGCAGCAGGAACTCCGGAGCATGATCCGTGCGCTGCTCGAGAAGCAGTCGCCCGAATCCGCCGTCCGCGCCACGATGGACACCGATCGAGGCTACGACCCCGCCCTCTGGACTTCCTTCGCGGAGCTGGGCCTGCTCAGCCTCGCGGTACCCGAGACCTTCGGCGGCGGCGGTGCCGGCTGGACCGAGCAGGGCCTGGTGTTCGAGGAACTGGGCCGGTCGCTGGCCTGCGCGCCGTATCTGTCCACCGTCGGGCTGGCGATCACCGCTCTCCTGGAGAGCGGTGACGATCGGGCGATCGAACGCTGGTTACCGAGCCTGGCGGCAGGTGACCGCACCGCGGCGCTGGTCCTTGGGGAGCGGTCCGGCCACTGGTCCACGACGGGCGAGGCCCTCACGGCGACCGCGACCGACGGTGGCTGGCAGGTGACCGGTGTCGCCGAACACGTCCTCGACGGTGCGACCGCCGACCTGCTCCTCGTCCTCGCCGTGGCCGATCCGGGGCCGACGCTGTTCGCCGTCGAGGCGGCCGGCCAGGACGTCCGGCGCACGCCGGTGACCACGTCGGACCGCACGCGGCGGATCGCCCACGTGCGGCTGCTGGACGCGGCGGCCCGGCCGATCGGTGCGATCGGTGGTGGCGCGGACATCGTCGCGGCGGCACTGCGGTACGGCCAGGTAGCTCTCGCCTGCGAACAGGTGGGCGGGGCGGCCCGTTGTCTCGAGCTCGCCGTGGACTACGCCAAGACCCGGGTGCAGTTCGGCCGGCCGATCGGATCGTTCCAGGCGGTCAAGCACAAATGCGCGGACATGCTCGTGGCCGTCGAGTCGGCCCGGTCGGCGTCCTGGGTGGCGATCCGCGCGGCCGGATCGGAAGATCTGCCGCTGGCCGCAGCCGTGGCGGCCGCGGTCTGCGCCGAGGCGTACGAGCACTGCGCGTCTGTCCTCGTCCAGGTGTCCGGCGGCATCGGCTACACCTGGGAACACCCGGCTCATCTGCACGTCAAGCGCTCCCGGGGCTCGGCCGTGCTGCTCGGCGCTCCCCATCAGCACCGTCGGCTCGTCGCCGAGCTGGCATCGATCCCCGCCGCCCATGTTCGGGAAGGAAGTCACTGATGACCTCACAGGTGCCCCTCGCGGAAGGGCTGTTCACCTGGCCCGCGGAGGACCCCGCGCTGATCGGCGGCCTGGCCTCCGACGGGTCCTTCGTCTTTCCCTACCGGCAGTACAAGCTGGTCGGCGGCGTGCGGGAAGAACTGGAGCGCGTCGAGCTGCCCCGGCGCGGAACGCTCTGGACGTTCACCACCCAGCGTTTCCGGCCGCCGGCGCCCCCGTACGCCGGCGCCGATGACATCAACTCCTTCGAGCCGTTCGCGGTCGGGTACGTCGAGCTGCCCGGTGCCCTGCGGGTCGAGGCGCGGCTGACCGAGTCCGACCCCGCCAAGCTGCGGATCGGCCAGGAGATGGAACTGCGGATCGTGCCGTTCGGCACCGATTCCGCCGGCAACGAGACGGTCCTGTACGCGTTCGCCCCGGTCTCGGAGGAGGCTCCCCATGGCACCGAGTGACGTCGCCATCATCGGCGTCGGTCTGCACCCGTTCGGCCGCTATCCGGGCAAGTCCGCGCTCCAGATGGGCGAAGACGCGGTCATCGAGGCGCTCGGTGACGCGGGGGTGGAGTGGCCGGCGGTGCAGGCGCTCTATGCCGGCAGCATGGAGGTCAAGAACCCGGAGGCGATCGTCGCGCTGCTCGGGTTGACCGGCGTCCCCGGCCGTGCGGTCTTCACCGGCTGCGCGACCGGCGCCACCTCGCTGGCGATGGCAGCGAACGCCATCCGGCTCGGTGACGCCGACATCGCGATCGCGATCGGACTGGACAAGCACCAGCGAGGTGCGTTCTCCGACCATCCGTCGGTCTCCGGCCTGCCGGACTGGTACGGGGAGGCGGGGCTGTTCCTCACCACCCATTTCTTCGGGATGAAGATCAACCGCTACATGCACGACCACGGCATCCCGGCCGAGACGTTGGCGCAGGTCTCGGAGAAGGCGTTCGCCAACGGAGCGAAGAACCCGAACGCCTGGCGGCGCAAGCCGCTCTCGGTCGACGAGGTGCTCGCGTCTCCGGTGCTGAACTACCCACTGACCCAGTACATGTACTGCGGACCGGACGAAGGCGCGGCGGCGGCGATCCTCTGCCGGGCCGACATCGCGCACCGATACACGACGCAGCCGGTCTACCTGCGGGCCAGCACGCTGCGTAGCCGCCGGGAAGGCGCGTTCGAGCTGCTCAGCCCTTCGTTCCCGCTGGCGACGGCGGACAGCGTGACGGTCGACGCCTCCCGCGAGGCCTACGAGCAGGCCGGCATCGGCCCGGAGGACGTCGACGTCATCCAGTTGCAGGACACCGACGCCGGCTCCGAGGTCATCCACATGGCGGAGAACGGCTTCTGCGCCGACGGTGAGCAGGTGGCGCTGCTGGCGGGCGGCGAGACCCGGATCGGCGGTCGTCTCCCGATCAACACCGACGGCGGGCTGCTCGCCAACGGCGAGCCGGTCGGGGCATCCGGGCTGCGGCAGGTGTACGAGCTGGTCAACCAGTTGCGTGGCCGGGCGGGCGACCGGCAGGTCGAGGGAGCCCAGGTCGGTTACGCGCAGCTGTACGGTGCGCCGGGCACGGCCGCCGTGACGATCCTGTCGGTATGAGTTCCCGCGCGGTGAGTTTCCGGGAAGAGGTCCGGGCGTGGCTGGCCACCGCCCCACGCCCGGCCGGCCTCCACGACTACGGACCGACGCCCACCGCTGCCGATGTGCCGGCCGGCCGGGCCTGGCAGGCGATCCTCGCCGAGGCCGGCTACGCCTGCCTGCACTGGCCGGAGCGCTGGGGCGGGCGGGACGCCGGCGTCCCCGACCAGGCGGCATTCGCCGAGGAAGCCGCCCGGGCGGGCGTCCCGCGACAGCTGAACATCGTCGGACCCGACCTGGTCGGGCCGGTCCTGATGACCTACGGCACTCCCGCGCAGCAGGCCGCGTACCTTCCGCGGATCCGCACCGGCCACGACATGTGGTGCCAGCTGTTCAGCGAGCCGGAGGCCGGTTCCGACCTGGCTTCGGTCCGGACCCGTGCGGTGCGCACGGACGCCGGGTGGGTGGTCGACGGGCAGAAGGTGTGGACCAGCGGTGGGGGGGACGCCGAGTACGGACTGCTGCTGGCCCGGACCGGTGGCCCCGGTCACCGCGGGCTCTCGGTGTTCGTGGTGCCGATGGACGCACCCGGTGTGGTCGTCCGGCCGTTGCTGCAGATGGACAACGAGAGCAAGTTCAACGAGGTGTTCCTCACCGGCGTCGCCCTGCCTGCCGACGCGCTGGTCGGCGCGGAGGGCGAGGGCTGGGCCGTGGCCACCGCCACGCTCGGCCGGGAGCGGCTCTCCCTCGGAGCGAACGCGGTGAGCATGTTCCGGTCGCTGGACGATCTGGTGGAGTCGGCTACCGTCCGCGGCCGGTTCGACGAGCACCTGCGGGACGAGGTCACCGATCTCTGGATCCGGGTCTGGTTGCTGCGCGCCACCTGGGAACGGGCGATCGCGTCCGGGGAAGAGCCCGGTGCGCCCGCGTTCTCGGTGCTGAAGCTGCTCAGCTCGGAGACCCAGCGGGACATCGGCAACACCGGGATCGAGGCGCTAGGCCTGGACGCCCTCTGGTCGGAGAACAACGAGCCGCTCGTCCACCGCATGCTCGTCGGCCACGCCCAGACAATTCTCGGCGGCACCAGCGAGATCCAGCGCAACATCCTGGCCGAGCGCATCCTCGGGCTGCCCCGGGACCCGTACCGGGCGCCCGCGTGAAGGGATTGGCCGATCTGATCCGGCCCGGTGCCCGGGTCGCGGTGGGGGACGGGCTGGGTGCCCCCCGGTCGGCCTACGCGGCGCTCGGTGCCGCAGCGCGGTCAGCGGGGGGCGTCCGGCTGGTGCTGGGCTGGGTGCCGGTCGCCGAGCCCGAACTGGATCTCGCCGCGTTCGCCGACGTGCGCGCGGTCATGTCGGGATGGGGCCTGCGGCGTCCGATCGAGGCCGGGCTGGTCCGGTCGCTGCCGGTACGGCTATCCGCGGTGCCGGCGCTGCTGGCCGGACCGCTGAGCCCCGACGTCCTGGTCGCCACCGTGGTGCCGCGGTCGGGCGGCGGCTACGGCTTCGGCACCGAGGTGTCCTGGCAGTGGGCCGCCGTCGACGCGGGGGCGATCGTCGCCGGTGTGGTCGCCGACGGTTTGCCGTCCGCCGACGCCGGCCCGCCGCTACCGTCCGACCGTCTCGTGCTGGTGGGGGAGTCCACGCTTCCGCCGCGGACATTGCGGCCCACTCCGCCCGGCCCTGAACACCGCGCGATCGCCGAGCGGGTCGCGGGCTACTTGCCGCCCGGCGCGCGGCTCCAGATCGGACCGGGTGCGCTCGGCGTCGCCGTGCTCGACGCGCTGCGTACTCCCATGCGGATCGACTCCGGGCTGCTCCCGGACGCCGTCGTCGACCTGGACAAGCGGGGCCTGTTGGTGGGACAGCCGGTTGCGACCTATCTCGCCGGTGGGTCGGAACTCCTCGACTGGGCGGATGGGCGGCCGCTCCTGCACCGGATCGAGTACACCCATGACCTCGGCCGGCTCTCGTCCGGCGAGCCGTTCGTCGCAGTCAACACGGCCCTGGAGGTGGACGCCCAGGGACAGGTCAACGTCGAGGCGCTCCCCGGCGCCGCGGTGGGCGGCATCGGGGGCCACCCCGACTACGCGGTCGCAGCGACCCGCTCGGTCGGAGGGCTCAGCATCGTCGCGCTGCCGCGCGCGCATCGGGGCAGCTCTACGCTCGTATCGGCCCTGTCCGGTCCGGTGAGCACACCGGGGCACGACGTGGACGTCCTGATCACCGAGGACGGAGCTGCGGACCTCCGCGGCCTGGACCGCAGCGAGCGAGCCGCCGCTATCCAGGCTCTCTGGAATTTCTAGACCGGCCGCGCCGGTCCGCGCGAGCGCGGACCGGCGCGGCCGGAGCTCACCGCGGCATACCCAGGACGCGGTCGGCCAGGATGTTCAGCATGATCTCGGTCGTGCCGCCGGCGATCGTGGCCGAGCGGGACATGAAGTAGTCACGCTGGGCCCGCTGCCCGCTCGAGTTCAGGATCCCGTCGATTCCGAGAGCGGCGAGCTGCACCTCGGCCTGGTGCTGCATGGCCCGCGCCCACAGCAGCTTGATGACCGAGTGGGCGGCACCGGGTGCGCCGCCCTCGGCGATCAGGCCGAGTGCGCGCTTGCCGAGCAGCCCGACCAACCTGGCCTCCAGGAGACACTCGGTCAGGGCCGACCGCGTGTCCGCGTCCAGATCGCGCCCGGCGAGCGCGGTCACGACGTCCTCGACGGACTGTTCCAGGCCGGCGGCCAGCTCGATGACCCCGGCGCGCTCGAACCCGAGCGTGGTCATCGTGACCGTCCATCCCGCGTGCAAGGGTCCGAGCAACGCCGACCGGGGGACCCGCACGTCGTCGTAGAAGACCTCGGCGAAGCCGCTCTCCCCGGTGATCATCGTGATGGGCCGCCGGGTGATGCCGGGGGAGTCCAGCGGTACCAGCAGCGCCGAGATGCCCTTGTGCGGCGGCGCGTCGGGGTCCGTGCGCGCCAGCAGCAGGCAGTGGGTCGCTTCCATGCCCTCGGACGTCCAGATCTTCTGCCCGTTGATCACGAACGCGTCGCCGTCGAGCACCGCGCGGGTGCGCAGAGAAGCGAGGTCGCTGCCCGAACCGGGCTCGGAGAAGCCCTGGCACCACACCTCGATACCGGCCTGGATCGCCGCCAGGTGCTGCTTCTGCTCCGGCGTGCCGTACCGCATCAGGGTAGGGGCGACGTTGTTCAGCCCGAGGACGCCGCCCATCGGCGACGGCGCCCGGTGGGTCGCCAGCACCCGGTCGCAGGCCACCCGGTCGACGATGTCGAGCCCCTGGCCGCCGTACTCGGCCGGCCACTGCGGGGCGACCCAGCCGACCGTGTGCAGCAGCTTCTGCCAGGCCATCCGGGCGGCGAACGACGGGTCATCCCCCCACTGCGCACGATGGATCGGCAACAGCCGGGCGACGTGACCGGCCAGCTCGGCGGCAGGACCGGAGGTCGGCGGCGCGAACGTCGGCCGCCGCTCGTCGGTCCGGTGGGCGGGGTCCAGCTGGCGACGCCGCGCCGCCGCGCCGCCGAACAGCGGCGTCATCACCGCTGCGCGCCGCAGGTAGAGGTGGACCTCGTGCTCCCAAGTGAACCCGATGCCGCCGAGGATCTGCAGGTACGTGTTCGAGTTCCGGTCGGCAGCGCGGGTGGCCGCCAGCAGAGCCATGGCGACGGCGTCCGCGAGCTCCGCGGAATCGTCCCCGGCGTCGAGACGGTTCGCGAGTTCGCGAGTGGCGGCGCGGGCCTGTTCGACCAGGGCGAGCATCTCCGCGCAGCGGTGCTTGATCGCCTGGAAGGACCCGATGACCTGCCCGAACTGCTGACGGTCGGCGGCATAGATCACCGCGCCGGCGAGGCAATGGCCGGCAATTCCGGTCAGTTCGGCGGCGGCCGCGGCCGCCGCCGCAGCCCGTCCCCTCCGGGCGGCCCGCAGCGCGTCCTCGCCGGAGGCGAGCACGGTACCTTCCGCGTCCCGGAGCGTCAGAGCGCCGAGCGGGCGGGTGGGGTCGACCGCCGGAAGCCGGTCGACGGAGAGCCCGGCGGTGTCCGTGCGCACGAGAACCAAGGCCGGCCGGGACGGTCCATCGGCCAGCAGCAGGACGTGCGAAGCCTCGGGCGAGAGCAGGGTCGCCACCTCGCCGGTGAGGGAGACCGCCGCACCGAGCTCGCCGTCCATCGATGCCGACACGCCGCTCGTCCGGGCAGCGCTGCCCGCGATCCAGCCGACCGTCACCACCGTGCTCCCGGCGATCAGCCGGGTGAGCGCGTCCGGGGCGTCGCCGGGAAGGCCGGCCAGCGCCGCGAGCGCCCCGGCGACCCCGACGGTCGGTGCCGGTGCCAGCGCGGCCCCCACCGCCTCCAGCGCGACGACCAGGTCGGCCCAGCGCCCGCCGCCCCCACCGAGATCCTCGGGCACCGGTAGACCGGCCAGCCCGATCTCGTCGAGCGCGGTCCAGAGTGGCAGCTCGGACACCTGCGCGGGGTCGCTGATCTGCTTGTGTCGCTGTTCGGCCGGCCAATGCCGGGCCAGCAGACCCGTTACCGCCTCGGCCAGGGCATTGTGCTCCGCCGTGTCGGCGATGGCGACGTGATCGGTCACTCGGTACCCCTCGGATGACTCAGCTGCGGCGGTCCCCAGGGCGTACTGGCACGCAGCGTTGCCTTGTCGACCTTGCCGCCGGGATTGCGGGGCAGCGCGTCGCCGCGGATCGCGACGTACTGCGGAACCTTGAAATCGGCGAGCACGCCCCGCGCGTACGCGACCAGCCCGGCCGGATCGATCGTGCTGCCCGGCCGGGGTACGACGACCGCACCGACCTTGTGCCCCATCATGGCGTCGGGGACGCCGACCACGGCGACCTCGGCGACGCCCGGGAACGCCGCGAGCGCGTTCTCCACCTCGACGCTGTAGACGTTCTCGCCGCCGCGGTTGATCAGATCGGTGCGGCGGTCGAGGATGTGGACGCGGCCCGCGTCGTCGAGGCGGACCAGGTCTCCGGTGTGCAGCCAGCCGTTCTCGTCGAGCGCCGCGGCCGTCGCCTCCGGCTGCCGCCAGTAACCGCTCATCACCTGGGGGCCGCGCACCAGCAGCTGTCCGACCCCCGCGTCTGCGTCCGGCCCGGACAGCGCCAGCTCGGTGGCCGCGACGGCGGTGCCGACCGAGTCCGCGTGGGTGAGTACGTCGTCGTGGTCGAGGCCGGTGACGCAGGCCGCCTCGGTCAGCCCGTACCCGGGCCCGAGCCGCGCGGCCGGGAACGCGTCGAGGATCGCGGCGACCTGGGAGGGCGGCGTGGGCGCCGCGCCGTAGCTGACCCGGCGGACGCCCGAGGTGTCGAGCCGGGCGAAATCCGGGTGGTGGAGTGCCTGCCAGTACATCGCCGGCACGCCGTTGAGGACGTCGATCCGCTCGTCCCGGATCGCACCCAGCCAGGCTCCGACCTCGAAGGCCGGCAGGATCACCGCGGCGCCGCCCGCAGCCAGCGCCGGGATCCACTGCATGCCGCAGGCCAGGATGTGGAACAGCGGTGCTGCCACCAGGTTGCGGGTCGGCTCGTCCGGCTCCAGTCGCAGCGCCAGCCGGCATTGCTCAGCGGCCGACAGCAGGGCCCGGTGGGAGAGCATCGCGCCCTTCGGGCGACCCGTGGTGCCGCTGGTGTAGAACAGCGCGCCGAGCGCTTCGGCGTCCGAACCGGATCGATCGATCGGACGCCCCTGCGGCACCGCGTCGTCGATCACCGCGAACGCCCCGGAGTCGGCCACGATGTAGGCGACCTCGGGCGGTGCCAGCCGGGTGTTGACCGGAACCGGGACCGCGCCGGCGAGCGTGGCACCGAGGAACGCGAGGCACCAGTCGGCGCCGTTGGGGAGGCGGATCGCGACCCGGTCGCCGGGCGCGACGCCCGCCTCGGCCAACCCCCCGGCCACCCGCGCCGCGGCCTGCCAGAGCTGCGTGTAGGTCAGCCGCCGGCCCGTGCGCAGATCGGCGATCGCCTCGGCGTGGGGCACCCGGTCGACAGTGGCTCCCAGCAGGATGCCGAGACTCGGTGCCAGGTGGGTGAATCGTGCGCCCCGATGACCGGGGACGACCAGCTCGGTGCTCATACGCCCACCGCCCGAAGCAGCCGCTCGTGGTAGACCGCCGGGCCGCCGAACAGCAGCTGGGAGGCCTTGGCCCGCCGGTAGTAGAGGTGCGCCGGGTGTTCCCAGGTGAAGCCGATGCCGCCGTGCACCTGGATGTTCTCCGCGGCGACGAACACGTACGCCTCGGAACAGACGAGGTGCGCAGTCGCGGCGGCCGCCGGCAGGCGAGCCCCCTCGTCGGCGGCTTCGGCGGCGTCGATCGCGGCGGCGTCGGCGAGCCGGACCCGGGTGAACATGTCCGCGCACTTGTGCTTGACCGCTTGGAACGATCCGATCGCCCGGCCGAACTGCACCCGCTCCCGGGCGTAATCCGCGCTGGCGTCCAGGCAGGCTTGCGCGCCTCCGACCTGTTCGGCCGCGAGAGCCGCGGTGCCCAGATCCAGCACCCGTGCCAGCACCGGCTCCGCGCCCCCGGCCGTGCCCACCAGCCGCGCGGGCGTGTCGTCGAACCGCACCCTGGCCAACGGCCGGGTGCCGTCCAGCGTCCGCAACGGGATCCTGGTGAGGCCGGGGGCGTCGCCGGGGACCGCGAACAGCGAGGGCCCGTCCGGCGTCGTCGCCACCACGAGCAACAGGTCGGCCGTGGCCCCGTCGAGTACCAGGCCGACCTCCCCGGAGAGAGCCTCGCGGTCACCGGTCACGGTAGGGAGGTCCCAGTTCTCGCTGACCGCGAACGTCGCGGTGCGGGTGCCGGCGGCGATGCCCGGCAGGTACGTCTCGCAGGCGTCCGCGTCACCGGCGGCCACCAGCGCGGACGCCGCGAGCACGACGGTCGCGAAGAACGGGCTGGGAGTCAGTGCCCGTCCGAGTTCGGAGAGGACGACATGGAGCTCGGCGAATCCGTAGCCGTCTCCGCCGTAGGCGGCGGGCAGCGCCAGCGAGACCAGACCCAAGTCGGCGGAGAGCCCGGCCCAGACCCCCGGGTCGTAGGCGCGCGCGTCGATCACCCGCCGTACGGCCTGCTCGTCACTGCGCTCCGCGAGGAACTGGCGCAGCGTGGCGCGCAGATCGTCGCGTTCGGCCGCGGTGGTGGTGACCCGGTCCGCCGAGAGCGCGGTCACTGGGCACCGCCCGAACGGCGCAGCTCACGGAACGGCGAGGTCGAGTCGATGCCCGGTTCCTTGGGAAGCCCGAGCACCCGCTCCGCCAGGATGTTCTTCATGATCTCCTCGGTGCCGCCCAGAATCCGGAGCGCCGGGGTGGAGAGCAGCAGCTCGGTCCAGGAGTAGGCGCCCCAGGCTCCGGTATCGGCGATCAGCTTCGGTCCGAGCACCTCGGCGGCGAAGTGCGCGCCGCGGGTCAGGTTCTGCGCGTACATCAGCTTCGAGACCGAGGCTTCCGGGCCGGGCTGTTCGCCGGACCGCACCTTCCGGATCGCCTGCCGGTTGAGTGCGTCGGTGGCGGCCTGGTCGGCGTAGAGCCGCGCCAGCTCCCGCCGGGTCGCCGGGTCGTTCCGGCGGCCGTTCTGATCCAGCAACCCGGTCAGGAACGGCAGCGACACCGCGCGGCCCGCCGGGCCGACGCCCTCACCGCCGACGGTGGCGCGCTCGTTCATCAGCGTGGTCAGCGCCGTCCGCCAGCCCGCGTCCACCGGGCCGAGCCGGTGGTCGTCGGGCACCCGGACGTCGGTGAGGAACACCTCGTTGAAGTCGGCGCCACCGGTCATCTGGCGGAGCGGGCGTACCTCGACGCCGGGCGCGGCCATGTCGACCAGAAACGCCGTGATGCCCCGGTGTTTCGGCGCGTCCGGGTTGGTGCGGCAGAGTGCCATCCCGATCTGGGCGTGCTGGGCGATCGACGTCCAGACCTTCTGCCCGGTCAGCACCCACTCGTCGCCGTCACGCACCGCGCGGGTGGTGAGGCTGGCCAGGTCGGATCCGGCGCCCGGCTCGCTGAACAACTGGCAGGCGATGACGTCGCCGGAGTACATCGCCGGCAGGTAGCGGGCCTTGATGTGCGGCTCCGCGTGCGCGAGGATCGTCGGCCCGATCATGCCCAGGCCGATCACCGCCAGCACACCGGTGTCGGGCACGTCGTACTCGGCCTCGATTCCGTCGTAGACCAGGTCGTGCAGCGTCGAGAGGCCGCGGCCGCCGTACTCGACCGGCCCGCTGATCCAGCCGAAGCCGGCGTCGTAGCGCCGGCGCTGCCAAGCCCGGGCGGCGGTGACTTTGGCCTTGTCGACGTCCGGCGGGTCGGTGCTGAAGTACGCGATCCGGTCCTCGCCCGCGCCCCATTCGATCGTGTTGGTCGCCGGCCGGCGCGCGGCGGCGGCGTCGAGGAACGCCCGTACTTCGGTGCTGAACGCGTCCAGGTCGTCGGTCATTCGTCGGCCTCCACTGCCACCACGGGGTCGAGGTCGGCACCGCCGAGCAGTGCGGTCCCGAGCTCCTCGGTCAACGACTGGTGTCCGCCGAGCAGCGCGTCGAGCGCGGCTCCCCGGGTGACGTAGCGGTGCACAGGTCCTTCGGCGGTCAGCCCCATGGCCCCGAAGACCTGCACCACGGCGCGCAGCGTGACGGCCTGCGCCTGGCCGGCGGCCCGTTTCGCGAGGGCCGCGGACCAGCTCGCGCCGTCGGATTCCGCGGCGCCGAGCGTGGATCGGGCGGCCTCGATCGCGACGTAGGACTCGGCGAGCCGGTGGCGGACGGCCTGGAACGACCCGATCGGTCGTCCGTACTGTTCGCGGCCGGTGGTGTGGGCCACGGCCAGAGCCAGCGCCGCGTCGCTGATCCCGATCAGCTCGGCGGCCAGCGCGCGCCGTCCGGCCGCGACGGCGTCCGCCCACGCGGTGTCCGGCCCGGCGGTACTCGCGCCGGGAGGCACGGGCAGGTTCCGCACGAGGAGCCATCGGGAGCCGCGGTCGAACCCGGTGACCGGTACGGCGGCTCGCGCCACCTCGTCCGCGGCGACGACCAGCGGGGTGAATCCGCTGCCGGTCGTCACCGGCAGGACCACCTCGTCGATCCCCTGCAGGGGTGCTAGCAGAATCCCGACCCGCTGGAGGGAGGACCCGTCGTCCGGATGCGGGTAGAGCACGGCGAGTTTGCCCGGCGCCGGCGGGAGAACCGAGGCGAGCTCAGCGAGCACGACGTCGTCGAGCAGGCGGGACCGGGCCAGCACCCGGCCGTGCTCGGTGAAGAGCAGTCTCGTCGCGGTGACGGGGTCGGCGGCACTCACTTCGGCCCAGCCGAGTTCGGCCAGGGCGGATTCCGGCTCGTCCGGCGCGGCCGTAAAGACGGCGTGCAGCGACGCGGTGAGCTGGTCGGCGGTGTCCCGGTCGAGTCGTTCGGTGACGCTGCTCATGCGCCACGCTCCCGCGGCAGCCCCAGGACGTGATCGGCGAGGATAGTTCGCTGCACCTCGGCGGAGCCGCCCATGATCGTGGCCGCGCGGCTGTACCACCAGTCCGCCCGCCAGCCGTCGGCGGCCGGGTCGTGCTCGAGGAGGAACCCGGTTCCAGGCAGGTCCCGGGCCAGGTCGTGCAGCCCGGTCTCGACCTGGGCCAGGAGGACCTTGTCCACGCTGGCCTCCGGGCCGACCGGCTCGCCGGCGGCGAGGCGTCGCACGGTGGCGGCGCTGCGGGCCCGGAGCGCCACCAAGTCGGCGTAGCAGGCACCGAACCGGCTGGCCGCCCCATCGGGCAACCGGCCGGTGAGCTGTCCGCGCAGCTCGCGGAGCCGGCGGAGCGCGGTCGCCGTGGACAACCATGCGAACATCGCCCGCTCGAACTGCAGGAGGTACATCGCCACGGCCCAGCCCTGGCCCTCGGCACCGACCAGCCGATCGGTCGGCACCACGACGTCGTCGAAGAAGACCTCCGCCAGTTCGTTCCGGTCGCTGGCCAGCGCGATCGGCCGGACGGACACACCGGGGGAGTCGGCGTCGATCATCAGTATGGTCAGCCCCCGGTGCCGCTCGGCGGCGGTGCCGGTACGCACCAGGCACACCAGCCGGGTGGCGGTCGCTCCGTGCGAGGTCCAGATCTTCTGCCCGTTGACGCGGTAGACGTCGCCGTCGCGAGTGGCCCGGGTACGGAGGCTCGCCAGGTCGCTCCCGGCCTCGGGCTCGGAGAAGCCCTGCCCCCACCACTCCTCACCGCGCAGGTACGCCGGGAGGTAGGCCGCCGCCAGGTCCGGGGCGAACCGCAGCAGGGGCGGTCCGAGCGTCTCCAGCAGTAAATAGGGCTCGGGGACCGGTAGGTCGGCCGCGGACAACGCGTCGTAGAACACGGCGCGGTGCAGCTCGTCGCCGCCCAGGCCACCGGCCTCGACCGGCCAGCCGTACCGGCTCCACCCCGCTCGGGAGAGCTCGCCGATCAGTTCGGCATGGTCGGCGATCTGCTCCTCGGTCGTGTGGTACTCCGCACCGCGCCAGCGGCCGAGGACCGACGACGTGCCGAGGTAGGCCCGTAGGCCGTCGCGGTAGTTCGCGAGATCGAGCGTCGCCTCGCTGGCGGGTGCGGTCATGCCCCCGCGCCTGTCGCCCGTGCCCGCGACTTCTCCAGGAACGTCGTCACGATCGCCCGGTGTTCCGGTGTGTCGAAGGACTGGTACTCCTCGGACAGCGCGTACTCGATGACGCCGGCGACGGCCCGCTTGAGGTGCATGTTCAATGCGCGCTTGGTGCTCTGGACGGCCTGCGGGGGGAGCTTCGCGAGCTTCGTCGCCACCGCGAGGGCGGCCTCGACCGATTCCCCGTCCGGCACGACGCGGTTGGCCAGCCCGAGCGCGACGGCCTGGTCGGCCGGGATGCGCTCGCCGGTGAGCAGGTACTCCTTGGCCCGGAGCATGCCCATCAGCAGCGGCCAGGCCGGCGCGCCACCGTCGGCGGCGGTGAGGCCAACCCCCACGTGCGGGTCGGCGATGTAGGCGCTCTCGGCGATCAGCACGATGTCGCTGCAGCAGGCGAGGCTGCAGCCCAGACCCACCGCAGGGCCGTTGATCGCGGCGACGATCGGTAACGGGAAGTCGAGCATCTCGGCGACCAGCCGGCCGGCGCCGTCGATCTCCTCCCGGCGCGCGGACCTGTCGTCCCAGAGGTCGACGAAGTGCTGCAGGTCGCCGCCGGCGCTGAAGGCCCGGCCGGCGCCGGTGAGAACCACCGCACGCGCGTCCCGGTCGGCCGCGATGTGGCGCCATACCCCGATGAGTGCTGAGTGGAGTGCCTCGTTGGTCGCGTTCAGCGCTTCCGGCCGGTTGAGCGTGACGATCCGGACGGGGCCTCGCGACTCGACCAGCAGCTCCGGTCCAAACGGATCGCTCATGAACGTCTCCTTGTCATGGTCGGACGCGCAGGTTCTCTCGATGAAAGCGTCACGAGAGTGACGCCGATTGCGCTGCCACGCGCTGGTTCCGCACTTCATCGCCATCCCACAAGTCTTTGACGAAACTGTCAAGTTCTTCTAGGGTCGGTCCGATGCCGGGTGGTCGTCCCGGTCGCCGACGGTCGGATACCCGGGTTATGGAGGCGAACGATGCGTGACGAGCGGTTGCTCGACGGTCGGGTCGTGATCGTGACCGGCGGTGGCCGGGGAATCGGGCGGGCGCACTGCCTCGAGCTGGCGGCACACGGTGCGATCGTGATGGTCAACGACCTCGGAGTCGGAGTCCGCGGCGAGGCCGGTGCGGACTCCCCGGCCGACGAGGTGGTCGCCGAGATCGTCGAGAAAGGCGGAACGGCGATCGCCGACGGATCTTCGGTCACCGACTGGAACGCCGTGTCCGGGCTGGTGGCCCGCGCCGTCGATCAGTTCGGCCGGCTGGACGGCGTGGTGAACAACGCCGGCATCCTGCGCGACGCGACGATCACCTCGCTCACCGAAGCCGACTGGGACGCGGTGATCGACGTCCACCTGAAAGGGACGTTCGCACTGACCAAGCACGCCTGTGACTACTGGCGGTCGGAGTCGAAGGCCGGTCGGCCGGTTGCCGGTCGGATCGTGAACACCACCTCCGGCACCGGGCTGGCCGGCAACGTCGGCCAGGCCGCGTACGGGGCCGCCAAGGCTGCGATCGCGAACCTGACGTTGACGACCGCGATGGAGGGAACCCGCTACGGGGTCACCGCGAATGCGATCTCGCCGGTGGCGTCGACCCGGATGACGGCAGGCACCGGCCTGGCCGCCGCGGCCGACGGCGGGTTCGACCCGTTTGACCCGGGCAACTCGTCGCCGGTCGTCGCCTGGCTGCTTTCGGCGGCGTCCGGCTGGTTGACCGGCCGCATCCTCCGAGTGGACGGCAACTCGGTGCTGCCCGTCGAGCCGTGGAGCGTCCGGCCCGGTCACGCGGGTCGGCCGGGACAGCGGGTGGACGCCGCCGAACTGGATGCCGCGATGCGCGTCGTGCTGGGCACCGCGCCCGCGGGTCTCGCCGGTCTGCGGCTCCGATGAGGGTCCGTCTCGTACACAGGGAGCGCCGATGAGGCAGTTGAATGCGGTGGGAACCTACCTTCCGCCCTGGGGGACCGAGCGGGCCCGGTCGGCCGGCCGGGACGAGGACGTGGTGACGATGGGCGTTGCCGCAGGGCGCGCCGCTCTCGGCGGACAAGGCGTCCCGGTGCGACGGGTGGTCCTGGTCAGCCGTGATCTGCCGCTGATCGAGGGAGGCAACAGCGCCGCGCTGCTGGCCGGGCTGGGCCTCGGTACGGGCGTATCGGTGGTCGAGCAGATCGGGGGTGCTCCGGCTGCCCTGGACGCGGTGGTCACCGCGGAGCGCGGCACTCTGGTGGTGGCGGTGGACGAGACACCGGCCGGCGCCGCCGCCGTACTCGTCGGCGAGACCGGACCGGCAATCACCGCGGTACGCCAGGTGACGCGCAGCCTGCCGGTGCGTGCCCGCGGCCGGGACGGGCTGGTGCGGGACTACGCCGATCCGCGCTTGGAACGGGAGCGCGGCGCCGGCGTAGCGATCGACCAGCTGGAGCTGCCGGCCAAACCCGTCGCCGTGGCCGGGCTTCCGGCGCGGCAGGCCTCGGCGCTGACCGAGGGGCGTCCACCAGCGCTCCCGACGTCGGGCGCCAGCTCGAGTCTCTTCGCGCTCGCGTCGCTGACCGGACCGGGGTTGGTGCTGGCGGTCGAGCAGGCCACCGCGAGCGCGGCATCGGTCGACGGGGTCGCTCCGACCGTGCGCCGCGACGAGCGGAGTCCGCGAGCCGGGGAAACGCGGACGGTCACGCCCGGACCGGAAATCGGGATCTCGCTGGCGGCCTACGAACGGGCCTTCGAGCCGAAGTTGCGGTGGGAAGCGGCCGCTTGCACCGAGTGCGGCACGCTTGCGTTCCCACCCCGGTACCGCTGCCTGGGATGCGGAGCGGAGGGCCGTTGGACGACGGCGTCGTTGCCGAGGACCGGGGAGGTCTACACCGCCGTGACGGTGCACGTCCCCGTGCCGGGGCTGGCCACGCCCTACTCGCTGGCGATCGTGGAACTCGATCAGGTCGGCGTGCGTGCGCTGGTACCGGTGACCGGGGCGCCCGCCGGTGCCGTCGGGATCGGTGACCGGGGGCGGCTGGTGTTCCGCCGGATGGCGATCCGGACCGGTATCCCCGATTACGGCTACGCGCTGTTGCCGGATGACGAGCGGGCGGAGGGATCTCGATGAGGCGAGTGGCCGTAGTGGGTGCCGGTATGACGGCCTTCGGCGAGCACTTCGGGCTCGGCATCAAGGATCTGCTACCGATGGCGCTGTCGGAGATGGCGGCCACGGTCGACAAGGGTCTGGACCGGGCGGACATCCAGGCGGCCTGGTTCGGTGAGCTGACGACGAGCGACGGGTTCCCGTCCGGGATCCTGGTCGACTCGTGCGGGCTGCTAGACATCCCGGTCACCCGGGTGGAGAACGCGTGCGCGACCGGGAACGACGCGGTTCGGAACGCGACCTACGCGGTCGGCTCGGGCGCGGTGGACGTGGCCCTGGTGATCGGCGCGGACAAGGTCCGGGAGTCGTCCTCGCGCGGCACGTTCTGGGAGTGGGCGGCGCTGACCCGGGACATGGCCTGGGACTACCCGCTGGGCCTGGTCGCACCGGCGAACTTCGCGTTACACGTCGCCCGGTACCTGCACGAGTCGCCGGCCACCAGGGAGCACATGGCGATGGTGGCGGTGAAGAACCACCGGCACGCGGTGAGCAATCCGAAGGCGCAGCTGCGGTTCGAGATCACCGTCGAGCAGGCGATGGCCGCGCCGATGGTGGTCGCGCCGTTCGGTCTCTACGACTGCACACCGCAGAGCGACGGCGCCGCTGCGTTGCTCCTCGTCGCCGAGGACGTCGTCGACCGGTACACCGACCGGCCGGTCTGGGTTCGTGGCGTCGGGCTTGGCCTCGACCGGGTGATGCACCAGCACAAGACCGACATGACGACGTTCCCGCCGACGGTGAAAGCCGCGCGGGCCGCCTACGCGATGGCCGGACTGGGACCCGACGAGATCGACGTGGCCGAGGTGCACGACTGCTTCACCGGCGTCGAACTGATCTCGTACGAGGACCTGGGCTTCGCCGAGCGGCTCGGCGCCTACAAGCTGATCGAGAACGGCGTCACCAGCGTCGGTGGCGCGAAGCCGGTCAACCCCAGCGGTGGTCTGAAGGCGAAGGGTCACCCGCCCGGCGCGACCGGCGTGGCGCAGTGCGTGGAGCTGTTCGAGCAACTCCGGGGTGAGTCGCACAATCAGGTGGACGGCGCGCGGAACGCGCTGGCCCACAACATCGGCGGTCCGACCGCCGTCTCCGCGATCACCGTTCTGTCGTCGGACCGAGGATGAGGCGGATATGCCCAGCAACGCGATAGCCGGTTGGTTCCAGATCGGATGGTCGACGGATCTGCAGGTCGGGGACGTACGGCAACTGCGCTATTTCGGCGAGGACCTGGTTGCGTACCGAGACACCACCGGAACGGTCCGGCTGGCCGAGGCCTACTGCCGGCACCTGGGAGCCAACCTCGCCGTGGGTGGGTGCGTGGTCGACGACGGCATCCAGTGCCCGTTCCACGGATGGGTGTGGCGGCCGGACGGCACCAACGCCTCGATCCCCTACGAGAAGCGCACCAGCCGCGTGCGCCTACGCGTCTGGCCGGTCGTCGAGCTTTTCGGAGTTCTGTTCGCCTGGCACGACCCGGCTGGACGCGCGCCGCTCTTCGACTTGCCCACCGAGTGGGCGGACATCGCGCCGCACCTGGCGGGACGGACGTTCCACGAGACCGGCCCGGCGACGCAGTCCCTGTTCCCCGGCACCACGATTCATCCCGAGATGGTGATCGAGAACGCCGTCGACCCGGCCCACTTCCGGTTCGTGCACCACACTCCGCAGGCGCCGACTGTGCTCCGCCAGGAGAACACCGACCACACCTGGTTCGCCAAAGTGGGGTTCGGACGCCGCTGGGAGGACGGAGTCGACCGCCCCGACGACCAGGTGGGCACGCTGCAGCTGAAGTTCTGGGGAACCGCGGTGGGCTTCAACGCCCAGACCGACCGGGAGCGCGTGATGATCATCCTCATCGCCACGACGCCGATCGACGACACCCGTAGCGACGTCTTCGGTACCTACTGGCCCGAGATGCTCCCGGACGATCAGGCCACCGGCCGGCACCAGTCGTACATCGACGACGCCAAGCTGGCGCTGCCCGACGACATCGCGATCTGGAACCACCAGAAATTCCTCGAGCGGCCCGCTCTGACGACCTCGGAGGCGGGCGGCTTCCGACGGATTCGCGAGTGGACGCAGAAGTACTACCCGGACGCCGGTGCCGAACCGCTCGCCCACCTGCGCGGCCGGAAAGCCACCGTGGCCGGCTAGTGAGGAGTCGTCATCAGGCCGCGCGGTAGACGCGCACCCGTGCGTGAGCCCTACTGCCCGACGGGCTCGCTGTGTTCGGCAACGAGGCGATCGACGGCCCGGCGGCGGACCAGCTTGCCGGTCTCGGTGCGGGGGAGCTCCGACCAGAAGACGATCCGGTCCGGTGTCTTGGAACCTCGCAGGTGCGACCGCACGTAGGCACGGAGTTCGGCGGCCCCCACTTCCGCACCGGGCCGTAGGACGACCGCCGCTTCGATGCGCTGGCCCCACTCGTCGTCCGGGACGCCGACGACGACGGCGTCGTCCACCTGCTCGTGGCGGAGCAGCACCTCCTCGATCTCGGCGGGTGCGATGTTCTCCGCGCCGCGGATGATCGTGTCGTCGGCACGTCCCCCGATGAAGAGGTAGCAGTCGGCGTCGAGGTAGCCCTGGTCGCGGGTGTCGAACCAGCCGTCGGCGTCGAGTACCGGACCGGTGCCGGCGTATTCGCCCGACACCTGGTCACCACGCACCCAAATCCGCCCGGGGACGCCGGCCGGTAGCGGTTGCCCGGCGTCGTCGCGGATCTGCAGTTCGACGGTGGGTACGACCTGTCCGGCCGAGGACAGCCGGGCGCGGATCGACGGGTCGTCGCTGCTGATCGCGGTGCGGTGGTCGTCGGGGCCGAGTACGGCGATCGTGGAGCTGGTCTCGGTGAGCCCATAGGCGTTGACGAACGCGACGTCCGGCCACCGGGTCAGCGCCCGTTCGATCACGGTCACCGGCATGCTGGCGCCTCCGTAGGCCACCGAGCGCAAGGACGGGACGACGAGCTGCTCGTCGGTGGCATCCATGATCCGGGAGAGCATCGTCGGCACGATCATCGCGTGCGTGACGTTCTCCTCGCGGGCTACGTCGAGCCACTCGGCGGGGGCGAACTGCTCGAGCACGATCGTGCGCCGACCGGCGTAGAGGTTGCTGATCGCGTTCGCGACCGCAGCGATGTGGTACGGCGGAACGCTGACCAGGCTGGCTTCGTCCGCCTCGGCCCCGCCGAACTCCACCGTACCGAGGACGTAGGAGACCAGGTTGGCATGGCGCAACACGACACCCTTGGGGGCCGACGTCGTCCCGCTGGTGTAGATCAGCACGGCGGGTGCGCCGGACTCGATCAGCTCGTCCTCGGCCGCCCGGTCAGCCCGCTCACCCGAGGCGGCGATCCACTCGTCGGTGGTCAGCGCAGGGAGGCCGGCACGGCGGAGCAGGTGGACCTCGGCCGGTCCGCCGACACCGAAGGCGTTCGGGTGGTTGGCCAGCAACCCCTGCAACTGCTCGGCCGACGAACGGTAGTTCAGCGGCACCATCGGCACGCCGGCGCCGGGCGGTTGACTCCCAGGTAGACGACCGAGTCTGCGCCGGCCTCCGCCAGTAGCGCGGCTCCGCCTCGGCTCAGTTCCCGGAGCCGCTGCGCGGTGTAACCCGTGGCCGAACGACCCACGAGGATCCGATCACCGAACCCGTCGGCGGGCATGTCCAGGAGCAGCGTGAGGTTCATCGCCGTCAGTCCGAGGCGGGGAGTGGCTTGGCGGACTTGATCGTCAGCGGGGCCCCGTTCACCGCCAGCCTTCCTTGGCCGGGTTTGGTGCAGAGCAGCTCGAGATTGTCGTTCTCGTCGACGTAACGCTTGCCGATCAGCGTGGGCTCGTGCTGGTCGGGAGCGAGCGGTAGGCGATCGGTCGGCCGCACCGTCTTCGGGTCGGCCATCTCGACGCCACCGCAGGTGATCGTCAGGTCCGCGGCGGTAGCTCGCACAACGACCACTGCGGTTCCGTCGACCAGGCTCGCCAGCGACTGTCCAACGCGCGGTTCGCTCAAGGTCGTCCTCCGTGTGTCAGTCGTCGTCGGCGTCCGATGACGATCTTGTCAGAGCCCCAACCAGTGATCAACCTAGGTGAAGCAGCTTCCGCGCGCCCTTATCTGACGGTACTGTCAACTGACAGGTCGTTCCGAACTGATGCTAGGCAGCGGAGGGCAGTACCCGTGACTCAGTTCACTGACGCGCCGATCTTCGACGCGGATCAGCACATGTACGAGACTCCGGAGGCACTGACCCGGTACCTCCCGGAGAAGTACCGGCGGGCGGTGCAATTCGTCCAGGTCGGCGGACGGACCAAGATCGCGATCCTGAGCCGGATCACCGAGTACATCCCGAACCCGACGTTCGAGCGGGTTGCTGCGCCGGGCGCGTACGAGAAGTTCTTCTCCGGCCAGAACACCGAGGGAAAGTCGCTGCGCGAGATGGGCGGCAAGGGTATCGACGCGCTCCCGGCGTTCCGCGGCCCGGAGCCGCGGATCGCGGTGATGGACGAGCAAGGTGTCGACGAGGCCCTGTGTTACCCCACCCTGGCGAACCTCGTCGAGCACTCCGCGGCCGAGGACCCGGAACTGGTCGTCGCGATGATCCACGCGCTCAACCGTTGGATGCTCGAGACATGGGGCTACACGTACGAGAACCGGCTCTACATGACACCGGTCATCACCTGCGCCCTGGTCGACGACGCACGTCGTGAACTGCAGTACGTGTTGGAGAACGGTGCGAAGGCGGTGCTGATCAAGCCGGCGCCGGTGAAGGGCCACAAGGGCTGGCGTTCGCCGGCGCTGCCGGAGTTCGACCCCTTCTGGGCCGACGTCGAGGCGGCCGGTATCCCGGTGGTGCTGCACGCCAGCCAGCCTCCACTGGACGGGTACATCAACCAGTGGGAGCCGCCGGAGACCAACAATTTCACCGAGATGAGCGCGTTCCGCTGGGTGGCTCTCGGTCACCGCGAGATCGCGGACATGCTCACCAGCCTGATCTGCCACGGCACGCTGACGCGGTTCCCCCGGCTCCGGATCGCCAGCGTCGAGAACGGCAGTTCCTGGATCAGGCCGCTCTTCGACGACTTCGAGGCCACCTACGGGAAGATGCCGCAGGCCTTCCTGGAGCACCCGCTCGAAGTGTTCCGCCGCAATATCTGGGTCAGCCCGTTCTGGGAGGGCTCGGTGGAAGACGTCGTGCAGACGGTCGGGTGGGACCGCGTCCTGTTCGGATCGGACTATCCGCACCCGGAGGGCCTCACCGAGCCCCGCGGCTACTACCGCTATGCCGAGGGCATGAGCGAGAAGCGCACCCGTGACTTCATGGGCGACAACGCGCGACGTCTGCTGGGGCTTCCGGTTCGGAACCCGGCCGAGGCGCCGGTTCCCGCCTAGCGTTGACGATTACGTCAACTCGGTTCTAGGGTCGGCTAGCCGGCTGGTTTCACGTCGAGGTGACCACGGAGGTCGCGTGCTTCCCTATGCCCGTCCGGAGCAGCGCCTGCTGCCCGTCCCCACCACGGAATCCCGCGCTTTCTGGACCGGCGGCGAGCAGGGCCACCTGCTGATCTACCGCTGTCGATCCTGTCGACACTGGTTTCATCCACCGGCACCGGCGTGCTTTCGCTGCCGGAGCCTCGACGTAGGCCCCGAGCCGGTATCCGGCCGGGGACGGATCGCCGCGTTCACCGTCAATCGGCAGCCCTGGATTCCGACGTTTCCGCCGCCCTATCTGGTCGCGATGGTCGAGATCGCTGAGGAGCCGGACGTGCGGGTCGTGAGCAACGTGGTCGACCTGCCGCTGGACGACGCGAAGGTCGGGCTGGAGGTCGCGGTGTTCTTCGAGCAATGGGACGATCTCTGGCTCCCGCTCTTCCGCCCGGCCGGAAGCGGCTCAGCGAGGGGAAGCCGATGACCCGCGGCGGCCCGTTTCGGGGACAGGCGGTGCTCACCGGTGCCGGTAAGTCACAGGTCGGGCGCCGGCTCGGGCGCTCCGGTCTGGAGCTGACGATCGAGGCAGCGCTCCGGGCGATCGCGGACGCCGGGCTGACTCCGGACGACATCGACGGGGTGGCCAGCTACCCGGGACCGGGCGTGCCGGACCGAGGCTTCTCCGGCGCCTCGGTGCACGAGCTGCGGGACGCGCTCGGACTTCGTAGCCGCTGGTACCTGAGCAGCATGGAGACCGCTGGGCAGATCGGCCCGGCGATCGAGGCGTGCATGGCGGTGACGCTCGGACTCGCCGACCACGTGCTGGTGTTCCGTTCGGTCTGGGAGTCCACCGCGCAGGCGACGGCCGGCCGTGCCTCGGTGCTGTTCGGGGACGGAGAGCTCCCGCCGCACCTGCAGTGGACCGGCCCGTTCGGCGCGGTGTCGGCGGCGAACTGGCTGGCGATGCCTGCCCAGCGGTACATGCACGACCACGGTCTGACCCGTGAGCAGCTCGGCTGGATCGCGATCAACGCCCGGCGCAACGCAGGCCTGAACCCGGATGCCGTCTACCGCACGCCCCTGGCGATGGACGAGTACCTGAACGCCCGGATGATCTCCGAGCCGCTGTGCCTCTACGACTGCGACGTGCCGTGCGACGGCGCGACCGCGGTCATCGTGTCCCGGCGGGACGCGGCGGCCGGGCTACCGCGCGAGCCGCTCACGGTGGAATCGGTCGGTACCGGCATGTTCGAGCGAGCCACGTGGGACCAGCGGACCGACCTCACCACGATGGCCGCCCACGATGCCGCAGCCACCCTGTGGGAGCGGACGAGCCTGCGTCCGGCCGACGTCGACGTGGCACAGCTCTACGACGGCTTCAGTTTCCTCACGGTGATGTGGCTGGAGGCACTGGGCTTCTGCGACCACGGCAAGGTCGGCCCGTTCGTGGAGGGCGGCGAGCGGATCGCGCTGGACGGCTCGCTTCCGCTGAACACCAGCGGAGGACAGCTCTCCGGTGGGCGCCTGCACGGCATGGGGTTCCTGCACGAGGCGTGCGTGCAGCTCTGGCAGGAGGGCGGGGACCGCCAGGCGGGCCGTCCGCGCGTGGCGGCGGTCGCCGCCGGTGGGGGACCGGTGGCCGGCGCGATGGTGCTCAGCCGCGACTAAGTAGTCAACCCCGGAGGAGGCCAACGATGGCTGCCGAACGCACTCTCGACCCCGCCGCCGACTCGAGACCCACCGACTGGAACTCCTCCGACGCCGCGCGGGCGTGGCCCTGGTTGCTGACCGCTTCCAGGTTCGTCGACCTGGTGGACGCCCGGGCTGCCGCGACCCCGGAAGCGCCCATGCTGTTCGAGGCCGACGGAACCACCGTCACCTGTGCGGAGTTCGCGGAACGGTCGCGGCGCGTCGCGGCAGCCCTGGCTGCCGAGGGCCTCGGGCGGGGCACCCGGGTCGCGTGGCAGCTGCCGACCCGGATCAGCACGCTCCTGGTGATGGCCGCGCTCCGCCGCCTCGGTGCGGTGCAGGCGCCGATCATCCCGCAGTACCGCGAGCGTGAGGTGACGGCGGCGCTGGCCGGTAGCGCGGCAGAGGTGTTTCTCGTTCCGGGCGTCTGGCGCGGTACGGACTTCGTCGCGCTCGCGGCCCAGGTGGCCGCAGCCGGCGGTCCGGCCCCACGGACGCTGGTGATCGGCGCCGAGGCGCCGGAGGCCGATCCGGTCGGTTCACCGGCGGAGGCGGTGGACGACCTGGACGAGGTTGCCTGGATCTACTTCACCTCCGGGTCGACCGGTGCGCCCAAGGGCGCTCAGCACACCGACACGACGCTGCTCTCGACCGGACTCGGCTTCGCGGGCAACGGGGAACTCGGCCGGACGGCGGGTGAGGTAGCGGCGATCGGCTTCCCGGTCGCGCACGTGGGCGGCGTCGAATACCTGATCGCGATGTTGGCCGGCGGGTACCCCGCGCTGGTCCTGGAGGCTTTCGTCCCGGCCGAGGCGGTGCAGCTGTTCCGCCGGTACGGCGTGACGACCACCGGCGGCGCACCACCGTTCTACAGTGCCCTGGTCGCGATGGGCCGCGCGCAGCCGGGAGAGCCGGTGCTGCCGGGCCTGCGAACGTTGAAGGGCGGTGGCGCTCCCTGCCCTCCCGCGCTGTTCGACGAGGTCCGGGACGTGCTGGACGCTGTGCTCGCACACGACTACGGGATGACCGAAGTGCCGATGATCGCGGTGGGCCGGCCGAGCGATCCGGCGGACGTGCTGGCCGCGACCGACGGGACGGTGCTGCCCAGCAACCGAGTCCGGCTGGTCGACGCGGACGGGGTGCCGGTACCGGCGGGCGAGATCGGCGAGGTACAGGTCACGGGCGCGGGTGTCTGCCACGGCTACACCGACCCGGCCGAGACCGCCGCCGCGTTCACCGCGGACGGGTGGTTCCGGACCGGCGACCTCGGACGGTTCCACCCGGCCGGCCCGATCGAGGTCGTGGGCCGGGTCAAGGATCTGATCATCCGGAACGCCGAGAACATCGCCCCGCAGGAGATCGAACAGGTGCTCGCCGGCCACCCCGCCGTGGCCGAGGTCGCGGTGATCGGCTTACCCGATCCGGTCTGCGGCGAGCGCGTCTGCGCGGTCGTCGCACCGGTCGCCGGTCACCCGGCCCCGGATCTTCCCACGCTCAACGCGTGGCTGCTCGACGCGGGGCTGATGAAGCAGAAACTGCCCGAACAGCTCGAGACGGTCGACGCGCTGCCGCGCACGGGCCTGGCCAAGGTCGCCAAGGCTGAGCTGCGGCGCCGGTTCACCATGGCCTGAGCGGCAGTGAACCGGTCAGCTCCGGAGCCGGTCAGGCTTCGGAGCTGACCAGCGTGCCGAGGATCGTGGTCGCCAGCGTCCGGACCATGTCGTTTTCGTCCACCGGCAGCTGCTGCCCCCGCACGAAGTACCAGGCGCGGTCGAGCATCGCGTTGATCGTCAGCCCGAGCGCCTCCGGGGCGTCCGTGGGCACCCGCTGCCTGCCCCGCAGGCTCATGCCGATCATCCACGCCACCCGCATCTGCAGGCGAGCCGTACTGGTGCGGAACTCCTCGTCCTCGGGCGCCGACTGCGCCGAGGAGAGGACGAACGCGCCGTGCACGTCCATGTAGTCGAAGTACTGCCGGACCCAGCCGGCGACGTCGTCGACACCGCAGGGCTGGGGGAGCTTCTCCAGCTCGCCGACCACCTGCAGGATGTCGCGGAACGTCTGCTCGCCGAGGACGGTGAACACCTCCCGCTTGTCGCGGAAGTAGGTGTAGAAGCCGGCCCGGGAGATGCCGCACGCGTCGGTGATGTTGTTGATCCGGGTTCCGCCGTAGCCCTTTTCCAGGAACAGCTTGCGGGTCGCCTCGAGGATCGCGGTGCGGGTGCGGGCCGCGCGCTCGCCGAGCGCGGTCTCCTCGGCGGTGAGGACCCCGCCGACGGGGCCGCGTGCCCCGTCGGCGGTTCCCGGGATGTCGTCGGACAGTGGCGCGTCGATGGTGCCCTCCACAGCGGATCACTCTCACCGCCGGTCGGGCGGAAATGCCTCTATTTCACGCCCTGTTGACAACTAGGTCAAGTCGGGATGGTCAGGTAGTGGCGTTGGTGGACTTCAGCGCGGCGATCTGCTCCCAGTCGTAGCCCAGCTCCAGCAGGATCTCCTCGGTGTGCTGGCCGTGCTCCGGCGCGGGGGTCAGAGTGGGCGCTTGCTCGTCGAACTGCACCGGGTTCGCGGCCAGCGCGAACGTCGCACCGTTGTCGTTCGTCAGCTGCGGGAGGTAGCCGTTTGCCACGACCTGCGGGTCCTCATGGAGTTCCGGCGCCGTGCGGAACACGTCCCAGACACCGTCGAAATCGGCCAATGCCTTCTCCCAATGGCCGAGCGGCTGCGCGCCGAACGTCGCACGCAACTCCGCGACGCAGGCCGCGCGGTTCGCGAACCGGACCCGGACGTCGGCGAAACGCTCATCGTCGATGAGGTCGGCGCGGCCGAGCCGCTGGCACAGGTCGGCCCAGAACCGGTCGGCCTGCAGTACCACCAGCGCGAGGTACCGGTCGTCGCTCGTTCGGTAGAGGCTGGCCAGCGGGTTGGGCATTTCGGCCAGGTCGTACTTCGGGATCGGCGCACCGGTGATACCGGCCCCGACGACGTCGGGAGCGAGCTGCCAGACCGCCGCCCCGAGCAGGGAAACGTCCACGGTCGAGGTCTCGCCGGTTCGCTGCCGTCGGAAGAGCGCTGCCGCGATCCCGCCGGCGATCGCGAAGCCGGCGTAGACGTCGCCGAACGCAGGCCGCTGGATCGGCGGATAACCACCCTCGCGCGCGCTCAGCGAATCACCGATGCCCCCGCGCGCCCAGTATGCGGCCAGGTCGAACCCACCGCGATCGGCCTGCGGGCCGCGGGTGCCGTATCCGTGTCCCCGGGCGTAGATGACGTCCGGGTTGTGAGCCCGAATGTCGTCGAGATCCACGCCGGATCGCTGGCGCGAGCCCGGTAAGAGGTTGGTCACGAAGACGTCGGCCTGTGCGACGAGTTTGTAGAGCACCTCGCGCCCCGCCTCGGTACCGATGTCGAGTCCGAGGCTCCGCTTACCCCGGTTGGGCTGCTCGATGAAGTGGTTGACCCCGTCGGTGCCGGTGACGACTCCGGAACTGATCAGACCGCGCTGGGGGTCGCCCGTCACCGGGTGCTCGATCTTGATCACGTCGGCGCCCCAGTCGGCGAGCACCGCGCCTGCGGAAGGAACGAATGTCCAGGCGGCGAGCTCGACTACCCGTACGCCCTCCAGGATCGTCTGCTTCATGCCGTCTCCGCCTCTCTGCGACCGGTCGATTGGCAGTTCAGCCTAGGGAGATCCCCCATACTTGACAATAGTGTCGACACAAGTTGCTCGTGTACGTTGACTCGGTCGCAGCGCTCTGGCTACCGTACTGACAGTTTCGTCAAATTATCGGAGAGGTATGCGCACCGTGGTGTCTCCTCCGTCCGATCACATGCGATCGGACGTCCGCGACGACGATCTGGCGGCCCTGCGCAGAGACGTACGCGCGTTCTTGAGCTCCGCCGTATTCACCCCGCGCTGCGACAGCTGGATGCGTGGCCTGGATCGGACCTTCACGGCATCGGTGGCGGCCCAGGGCTGGATCGGGATGACCTGGCCGCGGCAGTACGGCGGCGGCGGACGGTCGAATCTGGCCCGCCTCGCGGTCACCGAGGAACTGCTGCGCGCCGGTGCGCCGGTCGCTGCGCACTGGACGGCGGATCGCCAGATCGGCCCGGTGATCCTCCGCCACGGCACCGAGCGCTTACGGCAGGAGTTCCTTCCGGCGATCTGCCGCGGCGAGGTCGTCGTCTGTCTCGGGCTCAGTGAAACAGAGGCCGGGTCCGACCTCGCGGCCGTCCGCACCCGAGCGGTGCCCGTGCCGGGCGGCTGGTCGATCACCGGCGCCAAGATCTGGACCACCACCGCCCACCTCGCCACCCACGCCTACGTCTTGGCACGCACCGGACCGGCCGACGCGCGGCACGAAGGGCTGACCGAGTTCCTGGTCGACATCGACACCCCCGGCATCACGATTCGGCCGATCCTCGACCTCGTCGGCGAGCACCACTTCAATGAGGTGTTCCTCGCCGACGTGTTCGTGCCTGAGGGGCGGGTGCTGGGAACCGTCGGCGAGGGCTGGAAGCAGGTCACCGAACAGCTCGCGTTCGAGCGCGGCGGTCCGGAGCGCTACCTGAGCACGTACCCGCTGCTCGCCGCGTTGGTCGGAGCCGTCCGCCGGCGGCCGGACCGGGCCGCGACCGAGCAACTCGGCGCTCTGACCGGGCGGCTCGCCGGGCTGCGTGCGCTCTCGACCACGCTGGCCGCGGCGATCGACGCCGGCCGCGCCCCGACGCGGGAAGCCGCGGCGCTCAAGGTCCTCGGCACGCAGTTCGAGAAGGACGTCGTCGAGGTGGGCCGGTACGTGCTCGACGTGACCGGGGCACTCGAGGATCCGGCGATCGCCGCGCTGCTGTCCGACGCCGTCACCGCTGTTCCGGCCGGCTCTATCCGCGGCGGAGCCACCGACGTGCTCCGCACCGTCCTCGGCCGCGCCGAACGTACCGGAGGTACCCGACGATGACGCCTTACCGTCCTGAGTTGCGGCAGGTGGTGGACGACGTCCTCGCACCACACTTCGGGACGAGCGCGCCGCCGGACACCTTGTGGGCGACCGTCAGCGAGCTCGGCTGGCCTCTCGTCGGGGTTCCGGAGTCCGCCGGTGGCTCCGGGGGCGAACTGGCCGATGCTGCGGAGATCGCCGCAGGAATCGGACGCCACGCCTGTGCGCTGCCGCTGATCAGTACGGGCGTCGCGGGCTGGACACTCGCTCATCTCGGCCGTCCGGCCGCCGTTGTCCAGGACGGCGCAGCGGTGGTAGTGGCCGCTCCCGATCGGCTCAATGTCCGCGCGGCCGGGCAGGGGTGGGAGCTCACCGGCTCGGTGCCCGCGGTCTCCTGGGTTCCGGGGTCTCCACTGCTGCTGCTCGCGATCGTCGAGGTGGACACCGCCCAGTGGACCGCGGTGACGGTGTTGGACGCCGACCTCGTGCGAACCTCGGTCACCGACGGACAGGATCTGACCGGGGCGCCGTCCGGCCGCCTCCTCCTCGATCGGGTGCCGATCGTCGATTTGGTACTCGGTCCCGCCTCGCTGGCTCGTGAGGTGGCCGACCGCGCCGCAGTCCTCCGGGCCGCGGCGCTCGGTGGCGCGCTCGAGCGGGCATGCGCGCTGCTCGTCGAGCACGTGACCGTCAGGCAGCAATTCGGCCGGCCGCTGCGCGCTTTCCAGTCCGTGGCCCACCGGGCCGCCGACGCCTCTCTGGAATGTGACTTGGCGCTGGCCACAATTGCTGCGGCGATCACCACTGCGGACGGTCCGAGCGTCGCGGCCCGTTCGGCGACCGCCGCTGCCGCGCGCGCCGTGACGGCCCGGGCCGCGGGTGTCGTCGCGGAGATCGCCCATCAGCTGCACGGCGCGATCGGCATCACCCAGGAACACCCGCTCCACCTGGTCACTCGCCGGTTGTGGGCGTGGCGGGACGAGGCCGGAAGCCAGCGTCACTGGGAGCGTCGCGTCGGGAGCGCCACCTTGCCCGGCGAGGACGATGTCGCGCTCTGGGCCCTGACCACAGTGGGCGCGTGAACCGATGATCCGGGTCGGGATCGTCGGCATCGGCTGGGGCGCTCGCGTGCAGGCACCGGCGTTCCAAGCCGTGCCGGGTTACCAGCTGGTGGGGCTCTGCGCGCGGAGGCCCGAGCGGCTGGCGAAGACAGCAAGAAAGCTCGGCGTGGACGATGTCTCGACCGACTGGCGGTCGTTCGTCGAGCGCGACGACCTGGACCTGATCTCGGTCGCGACGCCGACCGGATCGCATCGGGCGATCACGCTCGCCGCGCTGGCCGCAGGCAAGGCCGTGTTGTGCGAGAAGCCGCTCGCGCTCGACGTGGCCGGCGCGGATGAGCTCGTCCTGGCCGCCGCCGCGAGCGGCCGGCCCGCCGCGTGCTGCTTCGAGAGCCGCTGGCTGCCGGACCGGCTGGCCGTGTGGGACGCCGTCCGCAGCGGTTACCTCGGCACGCCGTACTACGCCCAGGTCAACCGGAGCGCTTCGTACTGGCACCCGAGTCACCCGGCCCAAGCGGCCTGGATGTACGACCGGGATCAGGGCGGCGGTTACCTGGCCGGGATGCTCGTCCACGATCTCGATCTGATCTGCACGCTGCTGGGGGAGCCGGTCGCTGTCTGCGCCGACGTCCGGACCACGCTGCCGCACCGCAAGCTCCCGGACGGCGAGACGCTCGCGGTGACCGCCGACGACACCGCGGCGCTGCTGCTGAGGCTGGCCTCGGGAGCGCTCGCCGCCCTGAGCATCTCGGTGATGGGTGCGCATGCCGACCACGTCGGGCTGGAGCTGTTCGGCAGCGACGGGACGATCGTCGGCTCTGGCACGATCCGTGGCGCGGATCTGCGGGCCGCCCGCACCGACGATCCGGGGCTCGCGCCGCTGGCGCTGTCCGATCGGGTTCCGCCCGGTGATGCGGAGCTACCGAGCGGCCTGGCCGGGTCGGCGATCCGGGCGACAGCGCTGATGATCGCCGACTGGCTGCCGGCGTTCGACGGTCGGCCGACCGACGTCCCGACGTTCGCTGACGGGGCACGGGCGATCGCGGTCGTCGAGGCCGCGCGGCACTCCGCCGAGGGCGCCGGCTGGGTTCCACTCCCGCGTCGATGACCCGCCGGCCCGCCTGAACCACCGCGGTGGTTCAGGCGGGATCCGAGCGGCCCAGGCGGCCCAGCACCTCCGGACGGGTGGTCCGCAGTACCAGAGCCCAGACGACGCCGGCGCCGAAGGCTCCACCGAGGCAGACCGGGAACAGCCAGCCCGCGGCCGGGGCGACGACCACCAGGACGCTCGGCAACCGGATCAGCGCGTAGACGAACACGAACCCGGTCACCACCAACGCGAAGGCCGCCGCCACCATGTGGCCCTCCCACCCCAGGAAGCCGGTCTCGTCCTCTTCCGCGCCGCGCAGGAAGTACACGATGGCGGCCAGGGACGTCAGCGCGAGCGCGGCGACGATGCCCAGGCCGCCGAGGATCCCGACGACCAGGGCGACCGCGGTGTTGTCGACGGACACGGCCAGGAACGCCAGCGGGCCCGCGATCAGCGGGGCGAACCATCCGGCGCGGATCGGCGTACCACCGTCCCGGCGGGCTGCCAGGGCGGGCGGGAGAATTCCGTCACGGGCGAGCGCGGCGATCTGTCGCGCGACACTGTGGTGGATCGACGCCGACGTGCCGAGCGCGCCCAGGGCGAGCGCGGCGGTGAGTAGGTGCACCACGGTGGTCACGTGCTCAGGCCCGACCAGTCGTCCGACCACCGCCAGGAGCAACGGCTGACCGTTGCCGCCGATCGCCGACTCGTAGCTGCCCTGGGCGATGGACACCGCCTTTTCCGGGCCGGTCGCGACGCTGATGGCCCATCCGCTGATCAGCAGCACGACGGCCGAGAATGCATACGAGATCAGGGTGGCCCTGGGCACGGTACGCCGTGGTTCGGCGAGCTCGTCGGCGTAGTTCGCCCCGGTCTCCGAGCCCATGAACGAGGTCAGCGCCAAGCACAGCGCCAAGCTGAACGATCCGCCCAGCAACCAGGCCGGGTCGATCGCGTCGTAACTGACCTGCCCACCGTCCGGTGTGGTGGCTGAGCCGAAGTCGAGCCAGAGCACGGCGAGCACCTGGCTCGCGGCCAGTGCGAGGTAGATCCGGCTCAGCGTCCGCAGTTGCAGCCGGCCGAGGACCAGAACCGCGACGACCGCCACCACTACACTGATCGGAACGGGAAGGTCGATGCCGAGCAGGCTGCCGACCGATGAGGTCAGAACGCCGGCGAGTAGCACCAGGGCGCCGCTGAGCAGGACGCTGTACGACAGGACGGCCAGCGTCGCGACACCGAGGCCGACCGTCGGCCCGAGCCCATGGGTCACGAAGGCGTAGAGGCCGCCGCTGTGCCGGATCCGCCGGGCCAGGCCGCCGTACGCGACCGCGAACACCAGCAGTGCCGCGCCGCCGATCCCGAAGACGAGCGGGGTCGCCACGACGCCGCTGAACTGATACGTGGTGGGCATGATGCTCCACAGCATCACCAGCGGGGCATGGGTCATCGTCGTGATGAGCACCAATCCGGACACGCCGACGGGCTGGAGCCGGGAGCGCCGGGCCGGCTGGCCGGCCGGACCCGAACCGCCGGACGCGCGGTAGGCCGGTGGCCCGTAGATCCCGGCCCGGGCTCTCGTGGTCGGTGCTCCGATGGGCGGTGCTCCGGTGGGCGGGGGAGCCCACGAAGGCCAGACCGCGGCGTGCGGAGCTCGGTCCCGGCCGGGTGATCCGGAGGCCGTGACGCGGTCGGGCGGATCGTCATGCATGAGAGGTACTCCCAGAGTCGGAAAGGCGGTCGCGGCGACTGACGACCTGACGCCGACGCGGTCTCGACGCCACGGGATCACCGGGCGGAAACACGACCAATCGAACGTCGCCCCGCTGGGGTCGCCGCTGTGTGGGGCGTACTCTGACAGCAGGTGTACATGTTGGCAAGGGCCCGCGGCAGGCGAATTTCCCTCTCGCCCTTCGTCCAATCTGACTGCATGTCTACAGTCTCGCCGGGCGCAGGCGTGAATTCCGTGTCCGAGGGAGTGCTCGGCCGGGGCGCGGGCGGGGCGCACGGGTTTGCTCCCGAGCTCTGACGATCCGTCTCCACGACGGCCCGGGGGTCGTGACAGGTGGAGTGACGACAGCTTTCTGACGACGCGTACGCCAAGAACGGTATGCTGCGTGCGTTGCATCCCAGAGGTTTCGGAGGATCCGCCATGACGGAGACCGGCAATGGCGCGGTCGCCGACGACGCTGTCGAGCGTCCCGAGGACGACGATCACGACCTGCTGACGTTCGGCGAAGCCGGCGCCCGGTTGGAGATCGAGATCAGGGCCATGCGTCGGACGATCGCTGAGCTCGCAGGCGCCGAGACCGTCGACGAAGAGGCGCTCGCTGCCGCCGAGGCCCGGCTGGCGGCCCTACAGGAAGGGCAGCAGCGCAACCGGGCCCAGGCGATCAACGACGAGAACTTCGAACGCTTCTTCGGCTACGCCGGTAAGGCTCGTCGCAACACCGAGTAACGGAGCGCATCGTGCCGGAGCGCCGGTCCCGCCCCGCTCAGCCCGCACCGCTTGCCGAAGCGCGATAGACAACTAGTCAGAAACTGATGCGCTCGGCCATGCGTGTCAGTGCACCCCCTGGCGCACCGGTGCCCGCAGCGGCCGGGAGATTGATCCGGGTTATCCTGAACAGGATGTCAGAGGGAGAGTTTCTGCGCCGAGACGGCTACTGGCCTTCGAGCCCGGTCGTCGGTCAGCGTGGTGCCCAGACTCGGGCCCGGATCGTCGAGGCGGCGCTGCGGCTGTTCGAGACCGAAGGGTTTCACGGAACCTCGGTGGACAGTATCGCCAAGAGCGCCGCCACGTCCCGGGCGACGGTCTATCAGTACTTCGAGAGCAAGGAACAGATCTTCGTAGAGCTGCTCGAGGAGTGCGGAGCGGCGTTGTCACGAGTGGTCCGGCGGCTGGGGCCGCTGGGCCCGACCGCCGAGGGCTTCGACAACTTGCACTGGTGGCTCGGCGAGTGGGCGTGGGTGTACGACAAGTACGCCACGATCTTCGTGCAGTGGACGAACATCGACGCTCCCGGTACGAGTACGCGCCCCCTGATCGTCGGCTACATCAGCAAGTACAACGCCCGGATCGCCGAGCGGTTGGCGGCCAGCGACGTGAAGGGCATGGCGGTTGACGACGCTGCGCTCGCGTTGATCAGCCTGACCCAGCGATTCAACTTCTTCCGCCACCGCCACTACGACCCCCTGCCGGACGTCGAGGAGGCGATCGACGGCTTCGCGGTGCTGATGCAGCTGATGCTGTTCCCGGACACGCCGCCGGAAGCATTCGCCGCGCTACCGCCGTCGGACGGGACCGCTCGACGGCGGCGAGCCTCGGTCTCGGTCGTACCGACGCCGGCCACCGCGCGCCCGGGCACTCCGACCACCGCACTCAGTCGGCGCGCAACCGCCACCGTCGACGAGATTCTGGCCGCCGGGACGCGCTTGCTCGCCGAGAAGGGCTACCACGCTACCGGCGTCGACGACCTCGTTGCCGCCGCCGGCTTCGCTCGCGCGACGTTCTACAAGTACTTCGACGACAAGCTGGACCTACTGCGCCGGCTCTCGGCGGATACGGCGTCTGCGGCCGGTGTACTGGTCGAGAAGCTCGCCGCGGTCGACCTGGAAGCAGGGTCCGACGATGCGCTGCGCGCCTGGCTCCACGAGTTCGTGCCGTTCCACCGGCGCTACCGCGGAGTGATCCAGATCTGGTCGGAGGGGAAGTTCACCGACCCTGACCTGCTGGATGCGGCGGTCCGGTCCAATGCGGCCATGCGGGACGCGTGCCTGCGGTTGCTCCGGCAGGTCGAGCGCTCGTACGCGCTCGACCTCGACGTCGCCGCCGCCGTGTTCCTGGGTGTACTAGACCGACTACCGGTAGCGGCGGAGGAGCAGGGAGGTCCCGCCTCCGACGACGAGGTCGTCGAGATGATGCTCGCGGTACTCCGGCGCGGCCTGCTCAACGGCACCGTGGCGACCGGCTGACAAGAGCATCGCTCTCCATCGTGCGGAAGCGGTGCTTCTGAGCAGCGCTAGTCGTCGATCGCATCGGTATAGCCGACGCTCTTGGTCTGGAGATACTGCTCGAAGCCTTCGACTCCGTTCTGCCGCCCGATTCCCGAGGCCTTGTAGCCGCCGAAGGGGGCATCGGCGCCGTAGAACAACCCGCCGTTGACCATCGCACTGCCGGTCCGCAATCGGCGGGTGACGGCAAGGGCGCGATCCCGGTCGCCGCCGAAGACGGCGCCTGAAAGACCGTAGTCGTTGTCGTTCGCCAGCCGGACGGCATCGTCATCGTCCTCGAACGGGATCACGACGAGGACTGGGCCGAAGATCTCCTCACGCGCGATCGTCATCGTGTTGTCGACGTCGGCGAATACCGTAGGTTCGACGTAAAAACCGCGTTCAAAACGCTTGGGGACCCCACCACCGGTGGTGATGCGGGCACCCTCCTGAACGCCGGTCTTGATGTAGCCGAGAACTCGGTCGCGCTGCTTCGCGCTGATCAGCGGGCCTGACATCGTGCTCGGATCGGTGGGGTCGCCACACCCCAGTCCCGCGAAGGCCCCCGTGACCAGGTCGACGGCTTCCTCGTAGCGTGCCCGCGGAACCAGGAGGCGCGTCTGAAGTGCGCACCCCTGTCCGGCGTGCATGCACATCAGCGACGCACCCGGCACGGTCGACGCGAAGTCGGCATCGTCCAGCACCAGCATGGCCGACTTTCCGCCCAGTTCCAGGAAGAGCCGTTTCATTTGCGGACCCGCCGTAGCGGCGATATGCCGCCCGACCGCTGTCGAGCCGGTGAACGAGACCATGTCGACGCGTGGGTCGAGAACCAGTTGCTCGGCGACCTGATTGCTGCTCGTGGGCACGATGTTGAGGACGCCGGCGGGGATGTCCGTCCGCTCCGCCACCAGGCGGCCGAGTCGCGTGGCGCTCCATGGCGTATCGGGCGCCGGCTTGACCACGACGGTGTTCCCGGTCGCCAGGATCGGCCCGATCTTGTTGAGCAAGACTTCCACGGGGAAGTTCCACGGGCAGATCGCCGCGACGACTCCGACGGCTTCCTTCCAGACCAGGCGATGGCTGAGCATGCCGAACAGCTCGCTGTCAGGTAAGTGCCGCTCCCACGGATAGTCGCTGATCAGGTCGGTGGGCCAGCGGACAGCGTCGTCGATCGGCCAGTCGAGCTGGGGGCCATAGGTCATGGCGATCGGGGCTCCGGCCTCGGCGATCACTTCGCTGCGGAACGCTTCGCGGTCGTCGTCCAGTGCCTGCTGCAGTTGTCGCAGGCACCGTTGCCGGAACGCGTGGTCGGTTGCCCAGGACGTCGTGTCGAACGCGCGACGTGCCGCTTCCACGGCGCGGTCCATATCGAGTGGTCCGCCGTCGGCGGTTACGCCGAGCGCCTGCTCCGTCGCCGGGTTGACGTTCATGAAAGTCCGCCCGGACGAAGCGGTGGTCAGCGCGCCATCGATGAGCATGCGAAGTTCGCCGAGCTGGCTGGTGGTCTCTGTAGGCGTTCCCATGGCAACGCTGCCCCATTCTGCCTGTCCGCGAGCGGTTACGGGTCGAGCCGCAGAGGGCCGGAAGCGTTGGCCCCTCCATGATTTGGACAACGTAGAACCCATTGACGAAAGCGTCAACTAAGTGCAGTGTCACAGTTCAGTCGATCGGTGTCAGGAGGAGCGCATGTCCAGTGTGACCAGGTCAGTCTCGATCGAGGCGTCCCCCGAGGTCATCCTCGACCTTCTGTTGAAGGTCGAGGACCATCCCAGCTGGCAGAAGGAGGTCGAAAAAATCGAGATACTGCAAGCGGACCCGCAGGGCCGACCGGTCCGGACCAGGACGTACGTCTCGGCCATGGGACAGAAGGCAACGTACGTCGTGGGCTACAACTACCCGCGGGACGGCCAGTTCGAGTATCACCTGGTCGAGGGCGACGTGATGACCAAGAACGACTTCATCTGCACGGTCACAGCTGCGACCGGGGCGGCCTGTCAGGTGACGGTCACGCAGGACCTCGACATCAAGTGGCCGCTACCGGGTTTCATGATCGATCAGATCGCGCTCAAGGGCGTCAAAGACATGCTGAAGAGCCTTGCGGCGAGGGCGGAACAGGCCCACTAGCCGGCCCACCCCAAATAGCCACGCCCGAGGAGCCATCGTTGTGCGTGAAGCACTTCGGCGCGGGTCAGGACCGGGTTGCGCCGCCACGCGGAATAGGGGAACTCCATGAGGAGTGCCCAGAGCGCCGCCGTGGCAGCCCGACGGTCGAGTTGCCGGAGGACTGGGTTGGCTCCCAGGAGCCGACCGGCAACCTCCCACAGGTACTCGTCCATCTCTGCTCCCAGCGGTTGAAGCGGTGGGAGGTCGACGATCTCCGAGGTCCAGATGTGCAGTGTCGCGCCATGGCGCTCCACGACGTCGAGCCAACCGGCCAACCACGTCTCCAGTCCCGCCGGGCTGTTGGTCTCGACGAGTGCGGCGAGGTGCGCACGCACTGCAGTCGCAGCGCGATGCATCATCGTCTCGAAGATCGCTGTTCGGTCGCTCCAGTACGTGTAGAAGGTTCCGTGTCCGACGCCGGCGGCCTCGATGATCTCGTTCACGCTGGTACCGGCGAGCCCCTTGCGGAGGAAGGCGCTCTCCGCGCCGGCCAGCACTCGGTCGATGGTGGGCCGCGCGCGACGCGTGACAGGTTTGCGCAGCCCAAGAAGGGTTTCCTCGGTCTCGAGAGGCGGCTCTGCGGATTGCGATCCGCCGCCGACGTCTGATGGCGGGACTGAGGAAGGGAAGAGCGCCCGGTGCATCATGCGGGCCAGCACCTCGTCCAATTCGTCGAACGAATCAAAGAGATGACCGGTCACTCGGTGCCGGGTGTCGAGAACCACGTTCGAGTAGGCCACCAGACTGGCCGTGGCGAGCGTTACCGTTCTGACCTCCAGCCCGTCCAGATCCGCGCCTCCCACGACGCTCCGCATGGCGGCGACGAAGCGCGCGAAGTAAGGCTCCTGAGGATTGTCGGAGGCCGGCTCGTCGATCCCAGGGGACGGCCACTCGAGGAACGCCGCCGAATGCGAGCGGAAGATCAGGCCTAGTTGGGCGAGCCAGCCTCGCAGCGTCGCCAGGCCCGATTCGTCCGAGCCGAAGTCGGGAATGCGGTCGAAGTGCTCGAGCAGCTCCTGACCTAGCTCCTCGAAGAACATTTGGTAAAGAGCGCGCTTGCTGGAGAAATACTGATAGAAGGCGGTGTCCGAGCGCCCCGTGGCCTCGGCGATCGCGGTGGTGCTCGTCGCATGGTAGCCGCGCTCCGCGAACAGCATCCGAGCGGCGGAGATCATCTCCGCGCAGGCACGGTTGCCTGCCGGTCCGATGATCGGGCTCACCGGATACGGAGCCCGGCGTCGTCCTGGCAGGGCGGTGGTGTCGCCGGTTCGTGTTGGCTCCGTCGCCGCGCTGACGTCCGATGTGCTCATCGCTCGGGCGACCGGTCCGGTGGGAGCGCACCGCGTTCGAGTTCCATCAAGCGCAGCTTACCGGCGGAGTATCGATACAGAGAGCCGCAGGGTTCCATGTTGACAGGTGTCTTAGTAGTGTCTCTCGACACGAGACGCGCAAATCTCCGCGCCCCACCCGCGTATGGACGTCGCCACGCCGGTGCAGGCCGCCAGCAAACTCGTTTCTTCGCCGATCACTGAATTCCTTGGCGCACGGCAGTTCGGAAGGAGCGACCGCATCATGACCACATCAGAAAGCCGCGACGAGGCAGTCGGCAGCGGCGACGTCGACTTCGATCACCACTCCCTGACGTTTCGCGACCATCCGCATGAGGCGCTGGCCGAACTGCGATCACGCGGCCCGGTACTGCATTCCTCCGCGCATGATGGCTTCTGGGTGCTCACTGACTACGCCTCGGTCTTCGAAGCCGCGAAGGACGACGCACGATTCAGTTCGGCCGAGTCAGTCGGAATACCGGCCTCGGGTATGCCCTTCCCGATTTTGCCGATCGAGAGCGACCCGCCGCAGACCCAGCAACTACGGGCGATCACCATGACGCCCTTCTCCCCGGGCACCGTGAAGTCCTTGCAGCCGGACATGCGTGAGATCGCCACGGAGCTGATCGACGCGTTCATCGAGCGCGGCGAGTGCGACCTGGTCCAGGAACTCACCACCCCACTGCCCGCTCGCCTCATGCTGCGGATGCTCGGCTTCGACGAATCCACCTGGCGATCCTGGGTCGAACGGGTGCACCTGGTCATCCACGACCGCGCCCACGATCTGGACGCGGCGATGACGGCTGCGGGGAGTCTGCTCACGGAGCTCGGCACCGAAATGGAGCGCCGCCGCGAGGCAGCACCCACGTCCGACCTCTACGCGCGTATCGTCCACGGCTCCGTGGACGGCGTACCTCTCGATGACGTCCAGATCACCATGTACGGATTCCTCATGATGCTCGGTGGCATGGATACCACCAGCGGTCTGACGTCCAACTCACTCCTGCAACTCTGCGTGCAGCCGAATTTGCGGCAGCGACTGATCGACGACCGGTCGCTGCTGCCCGCTGCCACCGAAGAGTTCCTCCGGCACGACACGCCGACGCTGGGCCTGGCCCGCACCGTCACCGAAGACGCGACAATGGCCGGTCAGTCGCTGAAAGCCGGTGAGCGGGCGCTGCTGATGTGGGCGGGCGCCAACCGGGATCCGGCGGTGTTCGAGAACCCCGACGAGATCGATTTCGACCGCGAGAACAAGCGGCACCTCGCTTTCGGCGTCGGCAAACACCGGTGCTTGGGCTCCAATCTCGCACGCGAGATGTTCAAAGTGATGATCGACGAGATCCTGACCCGGTTGCCGGACTTCCGGTTGGCCGGTGAGCCGGTCCGATTCTCCGATGCCGGTGAAGTGCACGCCCTGCGCCATCTCCCCGTCATTTTCACACCAGGACCGCGCCGGAAGTAGGCAACGATGCCGACTGTCACCATAGTTTCCCAGCCGGGTAATCCGCTGTCGTCCGTCCGTCTGCCGTGGCTGATGGAGATCGGCGGATGGGTCGTATTCGCTGTCGTGGCCGGTGTGCTGGCCCACCGGTGGTGGAAACGCGGTGAGCCCTCCACTGCGGCGCTGCTGTTCATCGCGTGCTTCACGATGTTCTGGCAGGAGTTCTACGCCGACTGGGGCGCCTACCTTTACTACAACCCGCAGCTGCATCTACTGCCGTGGGGTCCCGGTTCGTTCAACACACCGAACAAGCCGGTCTATGTCCTGGCCGGCTACGGCTGGTTCTACGCCGGAGCGTTTCCGGCGATTCTGGCCGTATTCGCCTGGGCCCGACGCCGTTGGCCCGGCGCACCCTATCTCTTGGTACTCGCGTGCACGGCGCTGGTGCCCTTCTATCTCTGGAATCTTCTGACCGCCGACCTGGCTTCCTATCTGACGAATTGGTACCAGTACCTGCATCCGATCGGTCCGGCGATTCACACCAGCAAGGGTGGCTTGCCGCTGCTCTATCCCGCGTTCCCGTTCGTGTTGTTCGCACCGTTGGTGGTCTTCAGTCTCGACCGGCGTGGCGCTGACGGCCGGACCTGGTTCGAACGCGTCTGTCGTGTCCCGGCGCAGGGAACTGCGGTCGCTGTCCGACAGGTTCACCGGGTCGTCGCCTGGATCGTCGGCCTCAACGTAATGTACGCCGTTTGCCTGACCATTCCGCTCGTCCTGATCAGGATCCTGTTCTTGCCGGACAACGTCTACGTGCCGTAGGAAAATTGCGCGGGGGCACTCTTCGTCGAGCGGCGTTGCCAGCCCTGCAAGGTTAATTTCTGACTAGGCGTCTTAATCGGACCGTACATGGTGTCGACCATGCCCCCGCTCGATCGTCGGGTTGACGGCCAAGGCCGGCCTGCTGGGCCACCCGCCGCTCTTCGGTAAATAGCCTGCTCGACGAAGGTCCGACTAGTGTACGAGGGAGGCTGATCGGTTGGCCCGAAAGCGATGGGACGCGCTACGGAACGGTGAAAACGTCGGTCGATATCTGGCATGACTATTGACGTGACTGACGTCACAACGCTATATATGACGGCGTGATCACTTATGGGAGCGAGGGTCAGCGGTGATTGCACTCGGTGAGACCGATTCGTTCGACACGAACCTCGATCACCACGGCGAAGAATTTCGCGAACACAACTACGCGCGGCTGGCGGAGCTGCGCGAGCGTAGTCCGGTTGCCAAGACGTCGGCCTGGGACGGGTTCTGGTTCGTCACGTCGTACGACGCGGTTTTCGACGCCATTCGCGATCCGGAATTATTCAGCAACCATCCCGCCAAATCGATTCCTCCGAGCGCGAACCCCCCGCCTTTCATTCCGATCGACCTCGACCCGCCGAGGTTGCAGAAATACCGCAAGCTCCTGCTTCCCGCGATGTCGCCGACCGCGGCCGAAAATCAGCGGGCCGAGCTCACCGCGATCACCAACAGCCTCATCGACGCGTTCATCGAACGGGGTACCGCCGACCTGGCCGAAGATCTCTTCACACCGCTGCCGGCACGCTGGGTCCTCCGGTTGCTGGGCTTCGACGAGGATCGGTGGCCGGACTGGATCTCCTGGCTTCACGCGCTGGTTCACGACCGCGCCAGCGACATGGAGAAAACCATCGCGGCGGCCGCACACATCTACGGGACGATCGCCCAGGAGATCGTCGTGCGCCGCGACGCACGACGCCCCGGACTGCTCAGCGACCTGATGGCCGCGGAGGTCGACGGCATCCCCCTCGACGACGAAGAACTCAGCGGGATCGCGGTGCTGCTCCTGCTCGGCGGCATGGACACCACCGCCGGCCTGGCCGGAAACGCGCTGCTCCGGATCGATGCCGATCCCGCGCTGCGCCGCCGGCTGATCGAGGATCCGGCCGTGCTCGACGCCGCCGCCGAGGAATTCCTCCGGCACGACACCCCCACGCAAGGACTCGCCCGGGTCGTCACCAGGGACGCCCAGTTCCACGGCAAGCAGTTGCGCGAGGGCGATCGGGTGATGTTGATGTACGCCGCGGCCAACCGCGATCCGGCCGTCTTCGACCGCCCCGACGAGATCGTCCTGGACCGGCCCAGCAACCGCCACATGGGGTTCGCGCTCGGCGTCCACCGGTGTCTCGGCTCGAACTTCGCACGGGTGATGTTCAAGACGATGATCAGCGAAACCCTCCGGCGCATGCCGGACGTCCGGGTCGACGGCCCGATCGAGCGGTTACCCGACGCCGGGGACGTCTACGCGGTCAAGCATTTGCCGGTTCGGTTCACCCCAGGGCCGCTCGAGAACCCGATCGTCCCGCCGTACGTGTCGGCCGGGGCAGACCGGGTCGACGACCGATGACCGAGGCGGGACAGGAATCGGATGTACTCGCGAGGAACGACGAAGGGCCGGAAATGAGGATTCTCGTGCGGAACGACCTCTGCCAGGGGCACGCGCAGTGCAATGCGCAGGCCCCGGAGATCTACCCGCTCGATGCGGACGGTTTCATCGATGTCCCCACCGACACCCCGGTGCTCCCGGGCCAGGAGGCGGCCGCGCGGCTCGGCGCCGGTGCCTGCCCCGAGCGCGCGCTCCAGGTCGGCTGAGCCCGCGATGAGCGTCGATCAACGCGGACCCGTCGGGTTCATCGGAGCGGGTTCGATGGGCGGCCCCATGGTGGAACGGCTGCTGGCCGCGGGCTTTCCCGTCCACCTCTTCGCGCGCCGGCCGGAGACCCAGGAGCGGTTCCGCGCGTTGGGCGCGGTGATCGAGCCGTCCCCGGCGGCGGTCGCGGCGAGCGCTGACCTGCTGATCGTCTGCCCGTTCTCCGAGGCGCAGCTCGAGGAGATCACCGAGCACCTCCTCGCGCACGGTTCTGCGGGCACGGTGCTCGTGCAGCACGCCACGGTGTCCTGGGACGGGATCCGGCGGCTCGCGGCCCGGGGCACGTCGGCCGGGATCACCGTGCTCGACGCACCGATCAGCGGCACCTCGGCCTCGATACTCGCCGGAGAGTTGACGGTGCTGATGGGCGGCGACGCCGAAGCGGCTTCCCGCGCGGCACCGGCGCTCGCGGCGTACGCGTCAACGGTCGTGCGCACCGGGGACGTCGGGAGCGCGACCGCCGTCAAGCTCGTCAACAACCTCACCTTCGCCGCCCACGCACAAATCGCCGTCAGCGCGGTCGAACTCGGTGAAGCGCTCGGTGTGGCGCCGGAAGACCTGCTGGCCGCGTTGTCGGTGTCCAGCGCGGCCAGCACCGCGCTGGGTCACCTGCGCGCGCTGGGCAGCGTCGAACGGTTCGCGACCATGGCCGCGCCCTACCTGGGTAAAGACGTCGCCTTCGTGGAGGTGTCGGCGGCCCGGGCCGGGGTCGACACCGGCCTCCTCGGCGCGACCGTCCGGAACGGACGCTTAACGTTGTCCGCTCCGGCCGAGCGATCCGTGGGATCGGCCCAGTAGCCGGAGGAGCCCAGTAGCCGGGGGGTCAGTAGCCGAGGAGAGCCGGGACGTCCGTGATCGACCGGAGCAGGTCGTTGAGATGGGTGCAGGTCGTGGTGCCGCGAAGTTCCCGCCCGACCTTCGTGCGCAGTTCGGAGACCGGGATGCCGACGAGCCGGCCGGCGCTGGCCGCGGCCCACGGGCATTCCGGCGCCGGCAGGACCCGGGGAACGGCCTCGATCTGCGTAATTACGAGGGAATCGACGTCCAGGAGCGCGGAGAGTTCGTACTCGTGGAGTACGGTTTCGAGCCCGTCCGGGTCGCTGTAGGTGTCTCGGAACATCGCGCGGACGTCCACCTGGCCGACGCGGGGCCGGACGTCGATCCGGCGACGGCGCCGCATCCCGAGCGGAGGCAGCGGAGCGCCATCGACGGTCGGCGCGGGCGGACCCGACCGGAGCGGCACCGGTTCGCCGGCCCCGATCGGCCGAGCAGCGCGTCCGTGCCCTCGCGCGGCGGCTCGGCCGACAGCGCCGTCAGCTCCCGGGTGGCGTCGTACCGGACGCCGGCCGTGAGCCGGGCACGGTGCAGCTCGCGTTTGGAAAGCAGGTCGCGTGCCTCGGCCACGATCACCAGCGACGGGTCGCCCAGGCCGCCGGGGCGCAGCATGTCGACCGTGCTCGTCCGCCGGATGGTGCCCGGCGTCAGGTCTGGCTCGTGCGGTACCGGACCGGGGAGAGGCCCCGCGCCCGGCCCGCTCGAGCGCAGGCTTCCGACACTCACCTCGTGACCGTACGCCGGCGGCGGGAGCAGGCGGTGCCACCGGTCCGCGGACGGCCGTGCGGCTTCAGCGCCCGGTCCAGACCGGCGTGCGCTTCTCGGTGAAGGCGAGGGCGCCTTCCTTCGCGTCCGCCGAGGAGAACACCGGCTCCATCAGAACGGTCTGGCGCCGCCACTGGTCCTCGGCGGTCCAGTCCGGCGACTGAACGATGATCTGCTTCGTGACCGCCACGGCCAGCGGACCGTTGGCCGCGATCCGGGCGGCGAGTGCCTTGGCCCCGGCGAGCGCGCCACCGGCCGGGGTGAGCGTGTTCACCAGACCGAGCCGGTGGGCGTCGGTCGCCAGGAGGGGGTCGCCGGTCAGCGCCAGTTCCAGTGCGATCCCCTCCGGGATACGACGGGGGAGCCGGATCAACCCTCCTGCTCCGGCCACGAGGCCCCGCTTGACCTCGGGGATGCCGAACTTGGCCTCCTCGCTGGCCACGATGAGATCGCAGGCCAGGGCGACCTCACAGCCACCGGCCAGGGCCCAGCCCTCGACGGCCGCGATCAACGGTTTGCGCGGCGGTGCCTCGGTGAGCCCGGCCAGACCCTTACCGGGGACGGTGACGTCGTCGCCGGCGAGAAACGCCTTCAGGTCCATACCGGAGCAGAAAGTACCGCCAGCGCCGGTGATGATGCCCACCGTGAGGTCGTCGCGGGCGTCCAGTCCCGCGAGAGCGTCGGCCACTTGCCGCGAGACGGCCTGATTCACCGCGTTGCGGGCCTGCGGGCGGTTGATCGTAACCACCACGACCCCGTCGGCGTATTCCACCTGTACTTCGTCGCTCACCATTTCACCTCTCGCCGGTGCCCGGCACCCCGGCAAGGGAACGCCTCAGCAGGGTACGGTATGCGAATCTGACGGTCGCGTCTACCCAACTGCGGCTCAGACAAGCGAATCTCTCCACGCTGATCTGACAGCGCGTGCACTAGTCTTCCGCGCAGGTACCGCCGCCGCAGAAGGAGCCCCTCATGAGCGCAACGGACGTCGGCGTGCTGCTGATCCGGGTCGTCGTCGGGGCGACCATGCTCATGCACGCGTGGAACCATTTGTTCGGCGGGGGGAAGATCGCCGGCACCGCCGGCTGGTTCGAGAGCCTCGGGCTCCGTCCGGGCCGCGTCCATGCCTGGGCGAGTGTCGCCACCGAGGTTGCCGCGGGCCTGGGGCTGATAGTGGGTCTGCTGACACCGCTCGCGTGTGCGGCGGCAATCGGTCCGATGGTCGTCGCCGGCATCGCGGCGCATCGCCGGAACGGGTTCTTCGTCTTCAAGGACGGGTGGGAGTACGTCCTGGTGCTCGCGGTGGTGTCCGCGGCGGTCTCGTTGATCGGTCCGGGACAGGCGTTTTCGTGTATGCAGCGTCAGAAAATTGAAGCAGACGCAGACCCGGCCAGGCGATTCTTGTCGCTGACCGTCAGATACCGAGTCCGTTGCGCTGGGCTCGCTGCACCAGTCGTTCGGAGTAGGGCTGGCTGCGCAGCTCGCGGTCCGCCGCAGCCGCGACGAGACGCGTCAGAGCCGGGAGCTGGGTCGAGCCGGCGGTGTCGACGAGCTCGATCAGATCGATCGGGCCGTTGCCGGTCTTGTCGGCGCCGGCCAGGTCCCGGAGGCCGGCCGCGAGCGCGCTGCTCCGCCAGTTCTCGAGTTCGGCGTGACGGCGTAGGTGGTCGACGACGACCGAGGTTCGCCGGGAGGTTTCGCCCAGCGTCGTGGCGAGCTGGTCGACGAGACGGGTCACCGCACTCTCGGACGGCGTCGCCGGTGTCTCGAGCAGCCGGAGCGAGCCGCCCTGGAGCCGGACCAGGGCCGACCCGAGAAGCGCGTCGTAGGCGAGCTGCGGAATCACGCTGAGTAACGCGTCGCCTCCGGAGGGGGTGGTGGTGACGCCGATCCACAGGCTGATGACGGACTTGGCGATGACGAAGGCGGTGTGCCAGTCGAGTCGCGACCGGTCCACGGGCCGGGGGGCGAAGCGTTCGTACTCGCTCAACCGGGTCGCGAAGTCTCCGAACTCGGTGTGGGCCCCTCGCATCCAGATCCACGCCAGGTCTTCGTGGGGGTCGCCGACGTGGAAGAGCTCCCAGTCGAGCAGGCCGGAAACCCGGTTCTCGTGGACCATGAAGTTGCCCGGACCTGCGTCGCCGTGCACCGGGGCCGGTGGTGACGGATCGTCGGGCACCCGCTCGGCGAGCACGCGCAGCGCGAGCCGGATCACCGGTTGCCGATCCACCCCGGTGGTGACCGCCCGATCGGTCCACCAGCGCAGGTCGGCCTCGATCGCCTCGGTGGTGGACGCGTATCGCGGCAGATCGAACTCGTGCGGGTCGGCGGCGTGGAGTCGGGCCAGCGTCGCCAGGTAGTCGGGCGCCACCCGTTCCACGGTTTCGGCGTCGGGACTACTGGTTCCCGGCACGAGATCGAGCACGGTGCCGGCCGGATCCCGGAAAGTCGCCAGCACCGCCGGCACGGGGAACCCCAGCTCGTGCAGCCGGATCAGGACCGTCGCTTCCCGGTCCAGCGTCAGGTGGGTGCCTGCCATCACTCCGGTACCGGTTGGCGGATCGGCACGCAGGAACGCGATGCCCTCCCCGGCCGGTGACTCGACCCGGTACGCCTCCCGGGACGCACCGGCGCGTACCGGGACCAACCTGACCTCGTCCACGGCCAGCGCCCGGGCGATCTCGTCGGCACGGCCGATCCAGCTCTCCATGGTGATCCTCCCGCAGTCGGCGTGGCTTGGATGGTACCTAGAACTGACGCATAATCAGTTTTTGAGCCGAAGACGGAAGGGGTGCACCGATGAGCGAGGTTGCCAGATTGCCCGCCGCGAGTGCGAGGACCGCGACCGGCCGGGCCGGGGCGAAAGGGCGCCGGACCCGGCAACGGCTGCTGGAGGAGGTGGAGCGGCGCTGCCTCCGCGCGCCCTGCGCGAGCGTCGCGGTCAGCGACGTCGCCCAGGCGACCGGTCTGTCGCCGGCCACGTTCTACCACTACTTCCCGGACGTGCCGACCGCGGTCGCAGAAGTCGCCGAGCGCCACATGGTCCAGTTCGAGGACGTCACGGCATTGGCCGCCGCTCTGGTGCGTGACCAGGTAAATAAGGAGAAGACCGAAGAGTTCGTGCGGGCGTTCTACGACTTCTGGGCCGATCGACGGGGTCTGCTCGAAACGATCGTCGTGGCGTCCAGGGATGAGGACCCGCGGGTGTTCCGGGTGCTCCTGAACGCGATGAAGCGGCTGACGCACGTGCTGTCGGTCGCAGTGTCCGGCGGCCACCCCGTCGGGGTCGCCGGTTCGCTCGTGATGATGCTGGTGTTGTCGGCCGCCCGGCGCGAGGGATTCGAGCGCGACGGTGCCCCGCTGGACGCTCAGATCCGGTCCCAGGCGGAGATTCTCCACGCCGCACTCGCGTCGACAGAATAATTGACGGTGTATCAGATCCATGGAAACGTCGCCATCGTCCGGCAGCACTCCGCACGGATCGAGGAGGCCCCCATCGGTACCTTGGAGACGGCTCCCCACGACGAACCGGGGTGGGAGGTGTTCGAAGCGGACGACCAGTTCCACCCGTTCCCGGCCGATGAGCCACTGTGGACCGAGACGGTGTGGTTCAGCTGGCTGGTCCCCGAACGCCGCCTGCTCGGCTACGTCTATCCGATCTTCCGTCCCAACCTCGGTATCCAGTTCGGTGGAGTGACGGTCTACGACGCCAGCGGCGAGTTGCCCTGGGAGCTGACGGTCCGGCACTGGCAGAACCACCTTCCCCTTCCGGATCCGCTGCCTGACCTGCGCGATGTCACGCTGTCGGACGGCATCCGGCTGCGCAGCGTCCGTCCCGGCCGCACGTTCGAAATCGGTTACCGGAGCGACGAACTCGTCCTCGACCTGCGGTACGAGGCGCTCATGCGGCCGCTCCGTTCCGGGCGGTGAGTCCGCGCTGTTCGCGCAGGGCGGCCACCTCGACCAACCCGGGCACGTCACGGGCACCATGGTCCTGCACGGCGAGAGCAGCCCCGTGGACTGCTACGCGATCCGCGACCGCGCCTGGGGTCCGCGCCGCGATCACCGTCAACGCCGGGTCGGTTACGCCTACGGCACCGCGTCGGCCACCAGCGCGTTCCTCGCGATCTTCGGTCTCGATACGACGGGTATCGACCGGGTCTGGAGCGGCTACCTAATGCGTGACGGGGTCTGGGCGAAGCTCGAGTCCGGCGAACGCCGCGTCGACCGCGACGCTGCGGGCCGTCCCGCCGCCGTGGTGATCGAGGCCCGGGACGAGCTCGGCCGATCGCTGCACGCCAGCGGTACCGTCGTCAGCCGGATGGCCTTCACCCCCTATCCCAGCATGCTCACCTGGTGCGGCATGACCACGTGGGACTTCGACGGACAGCAGGGCTGGGGCGAGGACCAGGACGTCTGGAGTCCTCGTCGCTGGCGGCGCGAGATGATCGCCGACCGGCCGTGAAATCGTCCGGACAGCCGTGCGCCGGCCCGCGGTAGCCGCGGGCCGGCGCGAAGCGGCTTTCGCCGGGGGCCAGCAGTGGGATCAGCCGGCTGCGGCCGCGGCCGTGGCGGCCGCTGCGGTGTCTTCCAGGAGTTCGGCGTCGTGCATCGCGTCGTCGGAGCCCTTGTCGTGCCGCCAGTGGCCCAGCACGAGCAGCCCGAGCCCGCCGAGGGCCCAGAGCGCCATCGTGAGCACGTCTCCGCCGATGCCGTGGCCGTCGAAGTAGACGATGCGCCGGAGCCCGTCCAGGCCACTCGCGGTGGGCAGCACGTTATGGACGATTCCGTAGAACGGCGGAGTCAGGTCCAGCGGGACGACCAGACCGGAGGCGGGTACCCCGAGCAGGATCAGGACGAGGATCGAGACGAGAACCATCGCGGGCCCGATGACCCGGATTCCGCCGATCGTCAGAAGACCGCTGACCAGCGCCAGCCCGAACAGCATCAGCGCGGCCGGGCCCGCCTGTCCGTCGAAGGCGTCGAAGGCCACCCAGCCGTAGAGCGTCTCCACGCCGGCCGCCACCGCGCTCATCACCACGAGGGTCGCGAGCTTTCCGGCCGTGCCCAACCCGGGAACCGCGATGGAGACGACGATCCCCGTGGTGAAGCCGGCCAGGATCGCGCCGATGCCGACATAGAGCAGGCTCGTACCCAGCGGGTCGTGAGCGGACAACGGCGCCACGTCGTGGGTGGTAACGGTCGCCTTGGAGGCCTGGGCGACGGTGGTGAACACGGACGTGACGGTGGCCGAAGCCTGAGTGCCGCCGGCCGAGGCGAGGTAGAGGTCGCCGGTCGCCGGGTCGTAGGCGCCACGCAGATCGAGATTCTTCAGCTTGCGCTGGGCTTCCGCGACGGTGTCCACGCGGCTGACGTCCAGGCCGTCGCCCGCGCGCGCCTCGATCGCCTTGATCATCGTCGTGGCCGGTTCTCCGGAGCCGATGACGGCGACCTTCAGGTGGTACGGCGTGGGGGAGTGCAGAGCGCCGATGAACGACAGCGGCAGGACGATCACGAAGAACAGCGGCATGACGAGCACGCCCGCAGTCACCCGACGCTGCTTGAGCTTCGCCGCGGCCGGGTCCAGCGGAGTCTCGCTGTCGTCCGTGAGGCCCGCGAACGGGCCGGGCGCCCCTTCAGGCTTCGGCGACTTGAGCGTGCTCAACGCGAGCAGCCCGAAACCGATGAGCGCCCACATCGCCAGCGTGACGACGTTCCGGCCGATCCCGGTGCCGTCGAAGTACAGGACGCGACGCAGGCCGTCGAGTGCCGCGGGTGTGGACAGAAGCGGGTTCAGCCAGTCGAAAAAGTCCGGCAGCATGTCGCGCGGAACCGCGGCTCCGGAAGCGGGCACGCCGAGGATGACCGTGAAGAACACGGTCACCATCACCATTGCCGGACCGATCAGCCGGATACCGCCGGCGTGGAAGACGCCGGTGACGAAGCAGATCGCCGCGAGGAGCGCCCCGGTGCCGAGAATCGCGCTGTCGAACACGCCGTAGACGCAGTACGCGGTGAACATCGGGATGACGGCAGCGGCCACGGCGGCTCCGGCCAGGTAGCCGAGTTCGCGTCGGATGGAGAGGCCGGGAACGGCGACGTTCAGGACGGTGGCCGTGAGGAAGCCCGCGACGACCGCGGCCAGCCCGAGGAAAATCAGGCTGACGCCGATCCGGTCGCTGGCGGGTAGCGGCACGACGTCTTCGATCGTGAGGGTCTTGTCCGTCTGCGCGGCGACCTTCGTGAAAAGCTGCTCCGCGGCGTTTGCCCCGGCCGCGGACCCCGCGCTGGCGACGTAGACGGTTGCGGTGGCAGGGTCGTACGCCGCGCGGATCTCCAGGTGCCGCAGCGCGGACCGCGCTTGCTCCACGGTGCCCAGCGTCTCGACCTCGAACGAGTCGCCGACCTGCGCGGCCAGGCCGGTGGCGAGATTGCCGGCCGGGGTCCCACTGCCGATGACGGCCACCCGCATGTCGTGCGGTGCGGGTTGGTGCAGTGCGCCGAGGTAAACGGCCGGCAGCGCGACGAGAAAGAACAGCGGCAGGACGAGGACGCCGAGCAACGGTTTCCATCGGCTCGGCCTTCTCGATACATGCCGTGGTTCGAAACTGGTCGGCGCGGGTGATGACACGTCGATTGCCACGTCAGGACTCCTTCTTAACGACTGTTGTGTAAGCTACACCTGTCGTCTAAAGGGTCGGTAACGGAGTGATCACCATGGCTGACATGCATCTCGAGTCCCGGGCGATCGATCCGCGAGTGACGCGCACCCGCGAACTGCTCCGGGAGGCGGTACGCCGGCTCCTCCGCGAGCGGGATCCGGGCGATCTGTCGGTCACCGACATCACCACCGCGGCGAAGGTCAGCCGGCCGACGTTCTACCTGCATTACGGCAGTCCGGACGAGCTGATCGCCGACGCGGTCAGGGAGGATCTGCGGGCGCTCCTCGATGCCGCCCCGCCCGCCGTGAAGGGCGACGACGGGGTGCCGCCGGTCATGCTCGCGTTGCTCACCGAGGTGAATCGGCTGCGCTGGCTCTACGGCCGGTTGGTCGGGAAGGCCAGCCCGTTCGGGCGCAGCCGCGAGGAGGTCGCGGGGTATCTCGCCGAACGTTTCGCGGAGTTGATCGCCGTCCGCCAACCGGCGATCGAGGACGCCCTTCGGAACGACGCAGCCCAGTTCCTCGCCGGCGGGACCCTCAACCTGCTCGCCGCCTGGATCTCCGCGGAGGAAGTCGCCGGCCCGGCCGAAGTCACCGCGTTCGCGGAGCGTGCCTGGCGATTGATCCGGACGGTCGTCGAGGCGCTGGGCGACTGAGAGGGTGCTGGGCGACTGAGCGGCGCGCTGGAGCGTGTTTCAGATGGGGTGTGCGGAGTGTCGGTCGTCGAGACGTGGCGAGGTCTCCGGTAGGTCAGTCAGCGACCAAGCAGACTGATACGGGTGGGTGTGCCGTGGCGGGTTGTTCCGTCGCTGGCAGTGGGCCGGTGGCTCGGTCTTGATCCTCATCGTTGCGGGCGGCGGGGTTGATCACCTGGGACCTGTGGGTGGACTCCACCGCGACGTGGGCGTATACGCGACATCCATCAGCGGAGCCAGGGGCGGCGGCACGATCACCAACCGCCGGTGCGGTAGGCGTGTTTGAGAGGGGCGTCGCGGGTGTGAGGTCCCGGCGTGGTGGTGATCGATAGCTGGCGAGGTCTCTGGTGTCTGGTCTGCGGCCAGGCAAGGGCAGCTTAACGCCACCGCGCAGTGGCCACCCGCTACGACAAGCGCGCCGTCCTGACCATCACAGCCATCAACGACTGGGTTATGAAACACGCCCTAGGCGCCGAGCCGGCGGAACGAGTCCAACAGGTGGTCGAGGCCCCAGAGGAACTGTTCCCTGCCGTGCGCGGCGCGCGCGTTGAAGTCCAACAGGACGGCGGCGGCGTCGGCGGCCAGCAGATGACCCCACACATAGACGAAAACGGCGTACAAGATCTTCTGCCGATTCTCGTCGGCGACGCCCGCGGTGGCGAGCAGATCGTGCAGGAATCTGGCGTTGCGCGCGCCGGAAGGGCCGTACGGCAGGTGCCGGCCCATTCGGGCCGCCAGGCCGGGATAGTCCGTGATGACGTCGTGAACGCTTAGGAAGCAGGCCCGTAGCCGATCCGCCCAGTCGCCGACCTCGGGGCCGGGAAGGTCGACGCGCCCGATCACGTCGTCGACGACCTGGTCGACGATCAGCTCCATGGTGGCGAAGTGCCGGTAGATCGCCGGCGGCGTGAGGCGCAGCTCGGCGCAGAGTGCGCGGGCGGTGAGGCGGTCGAGGCCGTCGCGGCGGGCGACCGCATCTGCTGCGGCGATGATCTGTTCGCGGCTGACCGCGGGGGCGCGCACACCGTCCTTTCTACCCGCCGCCTGCGCTAGGCGATCTCCTCTCCACGCTATCGATAACACATGTTATCTTCAAACTAGGTGTACTCAGTTACCTCACTTTTCGAGCGGCTAGGAGCGGCAATGGCGCCACAGGAACTGGTCTTCGACGTCACCGGGCAGGTCGGCGCGGGGGGCACGCTGACCCAGGCCGCGTGGTTGTTCACCCCACCCGAGCCGCAGAAGGCGGTAGCGGCTCTGCTCTGCCTGGCCGGCGGAACCTACGACAAGCGGTACTGGCACCTCGAGGTGCCGGGGCACCCGGGATACAGCTTCGCCGAACACCTAGCCGGCCAGGGGTATCTCGTCATCGCGTTGGACCATCTGGGCGTGGGCGACAGTAGCGATCCGACGTCCGCCGGTCCGGTGGGGCTGGAACTGCTGGCGCGCGGTGACGCCGCCGTCGCCGCGCAGCTCACCGAGCGGCTGCGGGCCGGAACCCTGGCCGACGGACTGCCGCCGTTAACGGTGCCGCTGATCGGTGTGGGTCACTCCATGGGATCGTGCCTGACCACGATGGTTCAGGCCACAGCCGGCGCCTACGACGCGGTGGTGTTGCTGGGGTACGGCGTTCAGATCGCCAACGTGTACGAGGAAACCACCGACGCCACCGATCTCGCGGCTCGCATCGAGCAGTCCGAGGCGATCTTCCGGAAGATGAACGGGGTGGAATCCGGCGAGGTCTCGTGCGTGGTGCCCCGCGGGAATCTGCACCACATCTTCCACGCCCCCGACGTGCCGCCCGAGGTCATCGCGGCGGACGACGCTGCGGAGTCCCGGGTACCGGTCCGGGCGGCGTCGGAGGTCACCACCCCTGGCTACGTGCAACGATATGCCGCCCAGGTCGACGTCCCGGTCTTCCTCGGTCTCGGAGCCGGGCTGGACGTCTCGCCCGACCCTCACCTGGAGCCGGGCGGCTACCGCGCGACCGGCGATATCGAGGTGTACCTGGTTCCCGGGTCGCATCACTGCCACAACTTCGCCAGTGAGCGCCGTGCGCTCTGGAACCGGATCGCGGCGTGGGTGCCGACGGTAACGCGAGTCGCGGTCTGACGTCTCAGTCCTTCGCGTCCGCGCCGCGGCGACCAGGCCGGGGAGGAGACCGCCGGCACGCAGCCAGCCCGACTCGGCCGCGGTCTCCACCCGGCTCACCGCGGTGCGTTCGCGAACGCTTCCGTCGCCGGAACGGATCCGGACGGTGACGGCGGCCCCCGGCGAGCTGGAACCCGAGGCGATCGAGGCTCGGTTGCAGACCGGTGTCGCGCAGCAGGCGGGACGCGGCCCGGGAGCCTGGTGTGAGCGAGGTCTTGACCCACGGCGGCACGGTCAGGCCACGCGCGACCGCGTTGCGGGCCACCAGCCCGGCGGCCACCATCGCCCGCGGATTCGAGGTGTTGGTGCAACTCGTGATGGCGGCGATCACCACGTCGCCGTCTCGCAAGCCCCGGTCGTGGGTCGCGACCGGGCCGGCGCTCGCCGGCACCTCAGGGAGCGCGAGCCGCTGGTGCGGCCGCGAAGGGCCGGCCACCGTCCGCTTGACCGTCGAGAGGTCCAGTTCCAGCGTCTCGGCGAACTCCGGCTCGGGTGATTCCGGACCGACCAGCATGTCCTGGGCGGTCAGAAATGACTCGGCGAGCGTCACCTGGTGCTCCGGGCGGCCGGTGGTGCGCAGGTAGGCGAGCGTCGCCCGGTCGGCGGGGAAGAAGGCCATGGTCGCGCCGTACTCCGGCGCCATGTTGGCGATAGTGGCGCGGTCCGGTACCTCCAGACCGGCGAGCCCCGGCCCGCAGAACTCGACGACTTTCCCGACCACGCCGTGTGCCCGCAGCAGGGTGGCCAAGGGCAGCGCGGTGTCCGCCGCGAGCACTCCGGGCGAGAGCCGCCCGGTCATCCGGACGCCGACCACCGGCGGTACACGCAGGACGATCGGCTCTCCCAGCGCGGCGGCGGTTGCTTCGATTCCTCCGACGCCCCAGCCGACCACCGCGAGGCCGTTGATCATCGTCGTGTGGCTGTCGGTGCCGAGCACCGAGTCGAAGCCTGCCAGCCGGCGGCCGTCGCGTGGGCTGTCCGTGGTGACGACATCCGCCAGGATCTCGAGATTGAGCTGGTGGCAGATGCCGACGCCGGGCGGGATCACCCGCAACCCCGGCAACCGTTTCTGCGCCCACCGGAGGAACCGGTACCGGTCGCCGTGCCGCTCCAGTTCACGGGCGAGGTTGCGGTCGGCGGCGTCGGCGGTGCCGGCGTGATCGACCTCCAACGCGTGGTCGACGACGAGATCCATGCGGAGCCGGGGCGCGATCCGGTTCACGTCTCCACCGGTCACCGCGACGGTCTCGGCCAGCGTGACGAGGTCGGCGAGCACCGGCAGGCCGGAGGCGTCCTGGAGTAACAGCCGACGGGGGCGGAAATCGATCGTGCCGGTGCCGCTGGTGAGCGTGGCCAGTTGCTCCCCGGCCGCTCGCCGCCGTGGCGCAAGACATGCTCGGCCAGGACTCGGAGGGAGTAGGGGAGCTGCCCTACGCCTGCGGCCCGCAGGCTGACGAAGTCCACGCCGGGATGGCCCGGTAACGGGTGGCGGAACCCGCTCAATCCTGCGGCTTCCGTGGCTCGGGCCCGCGATACGTGGGCAGGAGCGGAGGTGGGATCGGGCCTTTGATCCGGCGGCCGGAGCCGCGTTCCTCCCACGCGTGGGCGAGGATGCCGACTGATCGGGACAGCACGAACAGGCCCCGGCCGAGCTCCGGCTCGAAGCCGAGCTCGGAGTAGATGACCGCGGTGGCGCCGTCGATGTTCATCGGTACCGGTCGCGGACGACCGGTGGCCAGCTGGGCTTCGATCTCCAGCGCGATCTCGAGGTGACCACCGGCCAACCGGCCGGCCGTGACCTCGGACTCGACGGCGGACAGCAGCGGATCCCGGCGGGGATCGCGGGGATGGAAGCGGTGGCCGAAACCGGGCACGAACCGGCGCGCCGACTTGTACTCGGCCAGCAGCATCCGGACCGCGTCGGCGACCGGGACGCCCTCGGCGTCGCAGGCATGGCGTACGGCGGCTAGCACCTCCATGCACTGCTGTCCCGCGCCACCGTGGGTGTCGCCCAGCAGGTTCACCCCGGTGGCCATCGCGCTGTTGAGCCCGACGCCGCAGGTGGCGGCCATCCGGGCCGCTGCGATCGAGGGCGCCTGCGGCCCGTGGTCGACGGCGGCCACGAGCGCGAGTTCGAGCAGCCGCGCCTGGTGCTCGGCGGGCAGTTCCCCGCGCAGCAGGAGCCAGATCGTCGCCGGGAACGAGGCCGTGCCGATCAGGGATTCGACAGGGTAGCCGCGCAGCCGGATCACGCCGGGTTCGATGTCGGAGATCGAGGTGCTCCACCAGTCGGTGACATCCTCGGTGGTGACGGCATCCTGGGCCGCCCGGCGGGCGGTGGTCATACGGCACCTCGCTCGCGTAGCGTCGCGATCGCGCCGGCGTCGTAGCCGAGTTCGGCCAGGACCTCGTCGGTGTGTGCACCGAGCCGGGGCGGCGGCGTCGTGGGGCCGACGCTGGCCCCGTCGACCTGCGTGGGCAGCCCGACGACGCGCAGTACACCACCGGCGGCGCTGGGCGAGGGAAGTTCCTGGACCAGCCGGCGGTGGGAAATCTGGGCCGAGGCCAGGGCCTCCGGCACGGTGACGACTGGGGCGGCCGGTACGCCGGTCGGGAGCAGGATCGCGTCCCACTCCTGGGCCGTTCTCGTCTTCAGTGAGGTCTCGAGCTCCGCACGCAGTTCGTCGCGGCGTTGTTTGCGGTCTTCTCTGGTCCGGAACCGCGGGTCGGTTACCAACTCGTCGCGCCCGAGGACCTGGCAGAGCTTCTCGAACTGCTCCTGCTTGTTCGCCGCGATGTTGAGCTGTCCGTCGGCGGTCTCGAACGTTCCGGACGGTGCCGACGTGCGGTTCTCGTTGGCCATCGGCACCGGTTCGCGGCCGGCGACCAGATAGTCGGACACGACCCAGCCCATCGAGGTCAGCGCCGCGTCGAGCATGGAGACGTCGAGGTAGGCACCCTCACCGGTGCGCTGCTGGCGAACCAGCGCGGACGAGATCGCGAACGCGGCCGCCAGCCCACCGAAGCTGTCGCAGACCGGGTACCCCACCCGGAGCGGGGCGGTCTCCGGCGCCCCAGTGACGCTCATGATCCCGGACAGGCCCTGGATCACCTGGTCGTAGGCGGGACGTTCGCGCAGTGGTCCGGTGGCGCCGAAGCCGGAGACCGCGCAGTAGATCAGGCGCGGGTTGAGTTCCCGGAGTCGGTCCGGACCGAAGCCGAGTCGCTCCAGCACACCGGGCCGGAAGTTCTCCAGCAGTACGTCGGACTCGGTGATCAGGCGGGTGAAGACCTCCCGGCCGGCCTCACTCTTCAGGTTCACGGTCACCGACCGCTTCCCGGCGTTTTGGGCGAGGAACGAGACGCCGAGGTGTTCCCGGCTCAGCTGCGGATCGGCGCCCAGTTGCCGGGCGAGATCGCCGCCGTCGGGCACCTCGACCTTGAGGACGTCGGCACCGAGCAGGGCCAGCTGGTAGCCCGCGAACGGTCCGGCGAGGACGTTGGTGAGATCCAGGACGCGCACTCCTTCCAGGAGCGACCCGCTCACAGGTAGACCTCGACGTTCCCCAGGCCGGTGGCGCTGATGCGCTGCGCGGCGGCGGTGACGGCGTCGACGTATCCGCCGACCCGATCAGCCGTGAACCGTGACGTCGGTCCGCTGACCGACAGCGCGGCGATGACGCGGCCGTCCCGGTTGCGAATCGGGGTGGCGACCGAGGACGCCCCGAGTTCCCGCTCGCCGTGGGTGATCGCGTAGCCGAGCTCGGCCGTACTGGCTGCCTCCCGGTGCAGCCCGTCGACGTCGGTCTCCGGGTACTCGACCGCCAACGCTTGCCAGACGACCGGCGGCACGCCACCCAGCAGCACCTTCGCCGCCGCGCCCTGTGCCAGCGGCAACGGGACTCCGACCTCCACCACACTGCGGACGGTGGCGGTGCCCGCCTGCTGGGCGATCGACATCCGATGGACGTCCTGCCGGATGTAGACGTTGACCGTCTCACCGCAGGCGTCGACCAACTCGTGCATCACCCGGCGGGTCTCGGCATTGACCTCCCACACGGACTGGGCCAGTCGGACCCAACTCAGGAACGTCGCTCCGAGCCCGTAGCAGCCGTCCTGCCGTGCCGAGACGAGACCCAACGTCGTCAACGTTCCCAGCAGCCGGAGAACCGTGGTCTTGGGTAGTTCGGTCAGGGTCACGATTTCGCGCAGAGTGCGCGCCGGATGCTCGGACTCGAACAGCGCGAGCAGGTCCACGGCGCGCGTGATGCTCCGAACGCCGCCGTCCGTCCGGGATGGGATCTCCGTCATCGGCATGGGCCGGAGGCTAGCTTACTAAGTTAACTCCGTGCTATATCTCCGAACGAGAATTGTCTGCATGGCGGTCCGGCCGCACCACTCCGCGGATCATTCCGCCGTCGAGCTGCCCTCTTCGGGCTGAAGGAGGCAAGGTGACCGAGCAGCAGACCGACCTCGTCGTGGTCGGATGCGGCGCCGGAGGGCTGGCGACCGCAGTCCAGTTCCTGCAGGATGCTCCTGGCCGGCGTGTGACGGTGCTCGAACGCACGCCTCGGACACAGCGCGGCGGCAACACCACCTGGACCGGTTCGTTCTTCCGCCTCGACGCCGACGGGCGTCCCGCCGCGGACTTCGAACAGCGCATGGCCGAGCTCAGCAACGGCAAGACCGATCCGGCGATCATCCGCCGGCTGGCCGCCGATGCCGAACCGACAATGCGGTGGCTCAACGAGCAGGGTGTACGGACCGTCGCGGACACCACCTACTTCCTCACGTCCAAGGGTCCCCGCCTCATGCCCGCCGGCGGCGGTGCGGCGATCGTGGAGAGGCTTTGCGTGCGCGTCGAGGAGCTCGGCGGCACCATCGAGTACGGCGCCACCGCGCGGGCCCTGATTACCGAGGACGAGCGGGTCGTCGGCGTCGAGACCGACGATGGCCGCTCCTGGCGCGCCCCCACCGTCGTGCTGGCCTCCGGCGGGTTCGAGGGCAGCGCCGACCTGCTGGCCCGCCATCTCGGCGAGCGCGGGCGGGAGCTACCGACGATCAGCCCCGGCGGCCGGGCGAACCAAGGGGAGGGGCTGGAGATGGCCCTCGCCGTGGGCGCCGGGGTCGACGGGCAGTTCGACCGCTTCCACGGCGAGCCGATCGACCCACGCACCAACATCGCCGAAGCGCTCGTGATGGTCTACCCCTACGGCATCCTCGTCGACCACGAGGGCAAGCGCTTCGTCGACGAGGGCTCCGACACCCCCGACAACACGTTCGAGCACGTCGCGTACCGGATCTGGCGCGACGCCGACCAGTACGCCTACCTCATCGCCGACCAGAAGCTGGCTCGGCAGGAGATCTCCCGGGCCGTCCTCACCGACCGGGCCCCGGAGACCGCCGATACCCTGGAGGCGCTCGCCGTCCGGCTCGGGATCGATGCCACCGCGCTGACCGCCACCGTCGACGAGTACAACAAGGCAGCCGTCCCCGGCCCGCTCGTGGTCACCGGGCTCGACGGGGTCGCCACCAGCGGGCTGACCCCGCCGAAGTCCAACTGGGCGCGCCCCATCGACGAACCGCCTTACGTCGCGTGGCCGGTGACCTGCGCGATCACGTTCACGTTCGGCGGCGTCCGCACCGATGCCGACTCTCGCGTCCTCCGTGTCGACGGCGAGCCGATCGAGGGCCTCTACGCGGTCGGCGAGCTGGCCGGCATCTACCACCACAAGTACCCCGGTGCGACGTCGGTTCTGCGCGCACTCGTCTTCGGCCGGATAGCCGGCCGCACCGCCGCCGGCCGCTGACTCCGAAGCCGCATGCCTCACCGTAGGGAAGGACCATGACCGCTACCGCCGAACCCTCCGCCCCGCCCGAGCCCGCGGACCGGGAGCACTACCAGATGTTGATCGGCGGGTCCTGGGTCGACGCGTCCGACAAGGGCCGTTTCGACTCGATCAACCCGTTCGACGGCACGCACTGGGCCGACGTCCCGGCCGCGACCGAGGACGACGTGGACGCCGCCGTGCGAGCGGCCCGCGCGGCCTTCGAGACCGGCCCGTGGGCCGGGTACTCCCCGGCGCAGCGTGCTGGTGTGCTCCGGCGGCTGGGGGACCTGATCGCGGCCAACGCCGACGAGCTGGCCCGCGTCCAGGTGCTGGAGAACGGCAAGCTGATCCGCGAGGTCGGTGGGCAGACCCGGGCGCTGTCCGGGCACTGCTACTTCTATGCCGGCGTCGCCGAGACCACCCACGGGCAGACGCTCGCGAGCAGCGTCCCGAACATGCACGTGTTCACCGTCCGTGAGCCGATCGG